>NZ_BAAGYA010000001.1:1608536-1609146 GCF_054779555.1 Nocardioides dilutus
CGGGGGAGCTGGTCACGGTGTACCCGGTCAGGGCCGAGCCCCCATCGCTGCTTGGCGCGGTCCACGACACCATCGCCTGGGCGTCCCCGGCGGTCGCGGTCACCCCAGTCGGGGCCCCTGGCACGGTGTCCGGAGGGGTGTTGGTGACGGTGAGCTTGGTGGGGTGGTTGTGGAAGGTGGCGTCGTCGTTGCCGAGGGTGTCCTCGAGTGGATAGATCGTGACGGTCCAAGGGCCGGGGGCGGCGGTGTCCGGGATGGTGACTGTCCGCGACCAGACGCCGTCCTGGGCGGTGCCGGAGGTCAGGGTCATCGATCCGAACCCTGCGGTCTGCGTGGTGGAGTCCGAATCCAGGAGCAGCGTCGGGGCGGTCGTACCCGTCGCGTCGGTGACGTGGGCGGAGACGGTGACCTGCTTGGCGCCGTCGTTGACGTCGACGGTCTTCGGGCTGAAGTCGAAGTCCGACAACACCGGAGCAGATGTGTCCGGAGGGGTGTTGGTGACGGTGAGCTTGGTGGGGTGGTTGTGGAAGGTGGCGTCGTCGTTGCCGAGGGTGTCCTCGAGTGGATAGATCGTGACGGTCCAAGGGCCGGGGGCGGCGGTGTCCGGTGG
>NZ_BAAGYA010000001.1:1609240-1934327 GCF_054779555.1 Nocardioides dilutus
GGCGGTGCCGGAGGTCAGGGTCATCGATCCGAACCCTGCGGTCTGCGTGGTGGAGTCCGAATCCAGGAGCAGCGTCGGGGCGGTCGTACCCGTCGCGTCGGTGACGTGGGCGGAGACGGTGACCTGCTTAGCGCCGTCGTTGACGTCGACGGTCTTCGGGCTGAAGTCGAAGTCCGACAACACCGGAGCAGATGTGTCCAGGTCGATTGCGGTCGCCGCGGTCGCGGCCCCCACACCAGACGTCACCAGGACCGCAATTGCCACTGGCAGGACAGTTCGAAACGCTGTACGCATGCTTCCCCCGTGTGAGCGGCAACGACCGGTTCCAGTCGTAGAGCGGAGGAGCGAATCAGTCCGAATGTCTTCGTGATTGATGTGTGTCCGCGCCGGCTCCGCCGCCTCGTGTTCGTTGCTCACAAGGATCGCGTTGGCGGGGTTGATACTGAAGTCTGCGACGAGGCCATTTTTCCCGTGCGCATGGGCCACTCCGGGAGTGACCCCTTCGGGCCATACGCATCCGACAGCACCCCGGACTCGCGCCGTGGGCATTCGCTTGTCCCCCCGGCATCGCGACTTGACACTAGAACCCCGTGTGTAAAGCGCCACAGTGACCTACTCGACGGTAGTAATGCGCGTCACGCGCCCCTACGCTCGCTCCATGAGCGCGCAGACCCCTGCTGGTGGCCCCCTCGTCTCGGGGCCGGCTGACCCCGAGCACGACCCGCGGGCGGCGTACGCGCTCGAACCCGACTACGTCGACAACCTCACCCGCCGCATCGTGGCGAGCAGCGGCCGGACAGTGCCGGTCGAGACGCCGCTGAGCGGGGCGCCGCTGGCGCACATCCCGCAGTCGACGCCGGTCGACGTGGCCGAGGCGTTCAGCAAGGCCCGCAAGGCGCAGGTCGCGTGGTCCCGCACCAGCATCGACGAGCGGGCGCGGTGTCTGCTGCGGCTGCACGACCTCGTGCTCGACCGCCAGGACGAGATCATCGACCTGATCGTGTGGGAGTCGGGCAAGGCCCGCAAGCACGCATTCGACGAGCCGATGCACATCGCGCTGACCGCGCGCTACTACGGGCGTACGGCGCACGAGCACCTCGACACCAAGCGCAAGCTCGGCGTGGTCCCGGGCCTGACGAGGGTCGAGGTCAACCGGGTCCCCAAGGGCGTCGTCGGCATCATCTCGCCCTGGAACTACCCGTTCACGATGGCGCTGTGTGACGGCATCCCGGCGCTGCTCGCCGGCAACGCGGTGGTCGCCAAGCCCGACGCGCAGACCATGCTCAGCGCGCTGCTCGGCGCCCAGCTGCTCGAGGAGGCCGGCTTCCCCAAGGACCTGTGGCAGGTCGTCGCCGGCCCGGGCGCCGACCTCGGCCCGGAGATCATCGGCCGCTCCGACTACATCTGCTTCACCGGCTCCACGGCCACCGGCAAGATCATCGCCAAGGGCTGCGCGGACAAGCTGATCGGCTGCTCGCTCGAGCTCGGCGGCAAGAACCCGATCCTGATCCTGCGCGACGCCGACCTCGACAAGGCCGCGGAGGGCGCCGTCCGCGCCTCGTTCTCGAACGCCGGCCAGCTGTGCGTCTCGATGGAGCGGATGTTCGTCGCCGACCAGGTCTACGACCGGTTCGTCGACAAGTTCGTGGCCCGCACCGAGGCGATGACCCTCGGCGCGACCCTCGAGTGGGGCAACGACATGGGCTCGCTGATCTCCCAGCAGCAGCTCGACGCCGTCGTCCGTCACGTGGACGACGCGGTCGCCAAGGGCGCCCGGGTGCTCACCGGCGGCAAGGCGCGGCCAGACCTCGGCCCCTACTTCTATGAGCCGACCATCCTCGAGGGCGTCACGCCCGACATGACCTGCTTCGGCGAGGAGACGTTCGGCCCGGTCATCTCGCTCTACCGCTTCCACGACGAGGCGGACGCCGTCGCCCGCGCCAACGACGGGGAGTACGGCCTCAACGCCTCGATCTACAGCCAGGACGGCGGCCGGGCGCGGGCGATGGCGCGCCACATCAAGTGCGGGACGGTCAACATCAACGAGGCCTTCGGCGCCACCTTCGCGAGCATCGACTCCCCGATGGGCGGCATGCGCCAGTCCGGCATGGGCCGCCGCCAGGGCAGCGAGGGCATCCACCGTTACACCGAGACGCAGTCGGTGGCCACCCAGCGGCTGATCCGGTTCTCGCCGATGCTCGGGATGAGCGACGAGACCTACGGCAAGGTCATGACCGCCAACCTGCGGCTGATGAAGAAGCTGGGCCGGGCATGACCACGGGTACGACGTTTGACTTCGACGTCCTGGTCGTCGGCTCCGGCTTCGGCGGCTCGGTCACCGCTCTGCGGCTGACCGAGAAGGGCTACCGGGTCGGCGTACTCGAGGCCGGCGCGCGCTTCAACGACGACGACTTCTCCAACGGCACGGCCGACATCAAGAAGTACCTCTGGGCCCCCGCGCTCGGGATGTATGGCATCCAGCGCATCGACGCCGTGCGCGACACGATGATCGTGGCCGGCGCGGGCGTCGGCGGCGGCTCGCTGGTCTACGCCAACACGCTCTACGAGCCGCTCCCGCCGTTCTACAACGACCCCCAGTGGAGCCACATCACGGACTGGAAGTCCGAGCTGGCGCCCTACTACGACCAGGCCAAGCGGATGCTCGGCGTCGTCGAGAACCCGGTGCGCACGCCCGCCGACGACGTGATGGAGAAGGTCGCCGGCGACATGGGGGTCGGCGACACCTTCCACCCGACCCCGGTCGGCGTCTTCTTCGGCGGCCCCGGACAGGCGCTGGGCGAGGAGGTTGCCGACCCGTTCTTCGGCGGCGCGGGCCCGGACCGCAACACCTGCCTGCGGTGTGGCGAGTGCATGAGCGGCTGCCGCCACAACGCCAAGAACACCCTGGTCAAGAACTACCTCTACCTCGCCGAGCAGAACGGCGCCACGGTGCTGCCGCTCACCACGGTCACCCGGATCACGCCGCGCTCTGGTGATGGCGGCGGCTACGACGTACGCGTGAAGTTCACCAAGGCCAAGTCCAAGCGCGGCCAGAAGGTCCTCACCGCCGAGCACGTCGTGATGGCGGCCGCCTCGCTCGGCACCCAGAAGCTGCTGCACCGGATGAAGGACGAGGGCCACCTGCCCCGGCTCTCGGAGCGGCTCGGGTATCTGTCGCGGACCAACTCCGAGTCGATCCTCGGCGCCATCGCCCCGAAGACGGACCCCACCGACTACACCTACGGCGTCGCCATCACCTCGTCGTTCCACCCCGACGCGGACACCCACGTCGAGCCGGTGCGCTACGGCAAGGGCTTCAACACGATGGCCATGCTGCAGACCGTGCTCACCGACGGTGCGCTCGACCCGTCGACCGGCGGCAAGACCCGGATCCGCACGTGGCTCAAGGAGATGGTCAAGCAGCGGTCCAACATCCTCGACCTCTACGACTTCAAGCACTGGTCGGAGCGGACCGTCATCGCGCTGGTCATGCAGACCCTCGACAACTCGATCACGACGTACGGCAAGAAGGGCCCGTTCGGCACCTGGTGGATGACCTCCAAGCAGGGCCACGGCGCCCCCAACCCGACCTGGATCCCGGTGGCCAACGAGACCGTACGCCGGATCGCGGCCCACCTCGGCGGCACCGCCGGCGGCAACATCGGCGAGCCGTTCGGCATGCCGCTGACCGCCCACTTCATCGGCGGCTGCGCCATCGGTGACTCGCCCGAGACCGGCGTGGTCGACCCCTACCAGCGCGTCTACGGCTACCCCGGCCTGCACGTCGCCGACGGCTCGGCCATCTCCGCCAACCTCGGCGTCAACCCGTCCCTGACGATCACCGCCCAGGCCGAGCGCGCGATGGCCTTCTGGCCCAACAAGGGCGAGCCCGACCCCCGCCCCGACCTGGGGGAGTCCTACCAGCGCCTCACGCCGGTCTCCCCGGCCCACCCGGTGGTCCCCGAGGGCGCTCCCGGCGCCCTGCGCCTCCCGATCGTCGGAGTCTCCTAGTTCTCGCTGGTCGAGCAGCGAGCGCCAGCGAGCGTCGTCGAGACCTCGCAAGGAGGGGCTGGAACCGACCCCACCGCCACGCTCAGCCCACGCTCCGGTCCAGACCGCTCCATACTCCCGGTATTTCTTCTCAGAAACCGACGTAACCCGGCCTCCGGGGCGTCGTTGGAGCAGTGGGTCGGTCGTCTTGCTCCCTCCTTCAGGCCGGCCCGAAGAGTCCAAGCGCTGTCCGCAGTGCGTGGACGATCAGGGCCCGGCCACCCTCCCTCCCCGGCCGGGCCCTGGTGCATTTTCACGACGCCTTCGGCTGAGCTTGCGAAGCCGAGGAGGGCGTCGACGCGTCTCGAGACGCAGTGGGGAGGGCCGGTGTTCAGACCAATACCGCCCGGCCCGTCAGGAGCCCGCAGCCGCCACCAGCTGGGCGATGGCGGCGGCGTCGCAGTCGGTGAACTCGCTGCCGTCGGCGCGGTAGCAGAGGAACATGCCGGGCTCCGTGCCGAGCGCGACGACCACGTCGGCGTACCGCCCAAGCGGGGGCAGCGTGAGCTCCCCCTCCGGGACGAGGACCTCGGTGTGGACGTCGGCGCCACTGGCCACGTCGGCGACGAGCGGCGCCTGGGCGCCCGACGTCCCGCTGAAGTGGAGCTCCACCTGGATCACCTCGCCCGGCGCCAGGTTGAGGGCGAGCGGCTGGCCGGTCTCGTCGTTGGTCACGACGGCGCCGTCCTCGAGCTCGAGCGTGCCGCGGACGAAGTCGGCGGCGCCGGCGCTGGGGCAGTCGAAGACGAACGACGGCTCGGCGGGCTCGCTGTCGTCGACCTCGGACTCGAGGCGCAGGTCGGTGACGGCCAGCATGTTGGATCCGCCCGAGGACCCGCTGCGGATCGACAGCATCCAGGTGCGCTGCCGCTCGGTGCCGTGGTCGGCCAGCCAGGCCAGGACCTCCGGGGTGCAGAAGTTGGGGCTGAACGGCATCTCGTCGAGCGGGACCGAGGCGGGCAGCACGAACTGGGTGACCATCGGGTCGGCGGGTTCGAACGTGGTGACCAGGTCCGAGGTCGGTGCGACCTGCGGGCTCTCCTTCACGACGACCTCGGCCGGAGGCGCGTCGTCGCCCGTGGCGAACTGCCAGACGGTCACCGCGGACGCCGCCGCCGCCAGGAGGAACGACGCCGCGACGACGTACGGGTGGTTGACCAGCGCCTCAGCGATGACCTGCCCGCGACCGCGGGCAGGTTTCTCGGTGGCCACGGCCCACAGACTAGGCGCCCGCGAGCCGGGCTCGCCGAGTCACTGGCGGCCGCAGCCGGCCGGTGACCAGCAGCAGCTGGGGCAGCAGGCTGCCCAGCAGGAGCATCGAGACCGACACGACCACCAGGGGTCCCTGCTGGACGTTGAGGGTCTCGAGGATCATCAGCGGCACGGCGACGACGAGTCCCGGGATCGCGGCGAGCGCCAGGAGACCGACGCGGGCCCACGGGTGCCGGACCCACGATGTGACCGCCACGGCCGCGACACCGCCGACCAGCGGCCAGAGGGCGACCGGGCTGAACAGCGGCTCGCCGATCGCGAGCAGCAGGGCCAGCAGCGTCCACCACACCAAGGAGCCGGCGGCGAGCACGAGGACGCCGATCCGCCGGGCGAGCACGTGGCAGACCGCGACGAAGGCGAGCGCGGCGACCGCGACGATCACCGCCATCGCCGTCGTGCTCTTCTCGAAGTCGGGGTAGTGGAGCGTCTCCTCGGACTCCGGGTTCATCGCCAGGAGCTGCTGCCAGACCGCCCACGCCAGCCCGGTGAGGACCACGACCAGGCCCGGGATCACGAGCGTGCCCCAGACCAGATGCTTGCCGCTCACCAGGCGACGCCGCCAGGCTGCCCCCACGACCACGAGGAACGCGACGGCCGCGACGACCGCCAGCGCCTGGGCCAGCCAGATCGGGTAGGCCAGGAGCCCGAGCACCGGCACGGAGACGAAGACCAGGTCGCTGTCGGCGATCCGCGCGGCGGAGAGGTCCAGGTCTCCGAAGTGCTCGGCCAGCGCCACCATCGTGTTGCCGTGGTCCTGGACCACGCCCGGGTCGACGGCCGCCACGTTGTCTCCTGCCTTGTGGTAGCGCACGACGTCGCCGTCGGTGATGAACTCCGCGGCGGGGATGCCCGCCGGGGCGAACGCCGCGAAGTCGTTGCCGATGCGGTCCCGGTCGGAGGTGTTGAGGGCGGAGTCGGCGAAGACCGGCAGTGACGCGTCCGCGAGCTCACCGACGAGCCACTCGTCACCGGGGGTGGTGGTGCGGAGCTGGGTGCCACCACTCTCGGGCATTCCCTCGAACGCGAAGGCCACCGCGACCCGGTCCGCGTCCGGGTGGGCGCGGACGTACGCCGCGATGCCGGTCTGTCCCTTCTCCTCGCCGTCGGTGAACAGGAACACCACGTCGTTGGCAAGGGGGCCGCGCGCGTGCAGGACGCGCATGGTCTCCAGCATGGCGGCGACCGCGATGCCGTTGTCCGCAGCACCGGGCGTGCCCGGCGCGGAGTCGTAGTGGGCGGTGATGAGGACGTCGAGGCCGGTGTCGGACGACCCGGGCAGGCGCACGATCACGTTCTCGGCGCCGCTGGCCTCGCTGCGCTGCACCTCGACCGGCAGGTCGAGCGCCGTGGCCTGCGCCACGATGTAGTCACGGACCCGCTCCTGGGCCGGCGACCCGATGGGGTGCGGCTCCGCCGCCACGACCTCGAGGTCCGCCATCGCCCGGTCCGCCGAGAAGGTGGTCGCGGAGACGTCGGCCGGCTGGGCCCGGGGCGTGACGACCAGCGTCGCGGCGACCAGGGCCGCGGCCAGCAGCGCGACTCCCAGCGCGAGCCGGGCGAGCCACGAGGTGGCCCGGGGACCTGCAGTGCTGCTTGTGTCCACTCGATGGTGGTGAATGGTGACCATCTGGGGTTCCCCCTCTCAGAGGACGCGGCCCACCCCGGGGACGCGCTTGATGAGCAGCCAGGCGAGCGCGAACGATCCGGCCACGCCGCCGGCGGCGACGATGAGGGCCTTGGCCTCGGCCGGGAGCGGCAGCGGCTGCAGCGCGACCGCCAGCCCGATCAGGACCAGACCCTGAAGGATGAAGGCGCCGTAGGCGCTCCGGCTGACGGCCGGTCGCGCCCAGCGGAGCGGGCGGTCGAGGTGGAGCTGGGCGACCGCGAGGAGCCACACCGGGACGAACACCGTGACGGTGCTCTCGAGCGCGGCGAAGACGAGCGCGTCGACATTGAGGCCGCCCCGCCAGCTGCCCTCGTCGAAGACGCCCAGGCCGAACCCGGCCGCGATGTAGGTGCCGAACGCGACGCCGGCCACCAGGGTTGCCGTGCGGCACTGCCGGTGGAGCCGGCCCGGGACCGCCGTCAGCCACCCGTGCCGGGCGGCCACGACGCCGAGGCCGAACAGGGCCAGGCACTGCGGCCACTGATAGACGTTGAGGTCGATGAGGTACTCGTCGCCGGCGTACTCGTAGACCAGCCGGACGACGTACGTCGCCACCGTCACGGCGAGCGCGAGCACCAGCAGCCGCCCCAGGGTCACCTCGCCACCCCACCGCCGACCGCCCCGGGCGCCTGTCCAGTGGACCCAGCCGGCGTACCCCAGCGAGAAGATCACGAGCACGCCGACGAACCACATGACGCCCGCGTCCATGCCCCCGCCGCCGCCGCTGACGAACTCGTCCCAGTAGGACCCGGGCTTCTCGCCCGGCGGGTGGATGGGATACATCAGCAGCGGCCACAGCACCAGGACGTAGAGGGCGAACGGGACGCCGAGCCTCACCAGTCGGTCCCGCGCGTACGGCCCCGGGCCCTTGCGCTCGAGCGAGCGCGGGGTGAGCAGGCCCGCGACCAGGAACAGCAGCGGGATCATGGACAGACCGATCGGCCCGATCAGGGTGAACAGCGCGATCGTCGCCGGCTCGGTGAGCGTCGTCTCCCGGATCTCCGCGTAGGGCCAGAACTCGACGTCCGCGTAGCCGACGATCCCGTGGGCGGCGATGATCGCGGCGACCAGCAGGACCTTGAGGTTGTCGAGGTAGAGGCGACGTTGCTGCGACCACGCCTCGACCTCAAGGACGCGTTCGCCGGTCGAGGAGCCACGAAGATCTCGGGTCCCCTTACCCACCACTCCAGAGTGGCCCGCCCCGATCGGCCGGGGCCAGGGTCGAAGGCCCTCGACCGGCCGTCGAACGGCCTGCTCGTCAGCCGACGCCGATCGCGTGCCCGAAGCGGAACACGTCGCCCGGGTCCACGTCCCGCTTGACCTCGCGAAGCCGCTGGAACACCTCCGGCCGCCAGGCCCGCGCCACCTCGGCTGGGCCCGAGGTCTCGCCGAGCCAGTTGAGCAGCGAGGTCCCGGTGCACCACGGCGCGAGCGCGTCGAGCACGGCACCGCCGAGGGTCGGCACGAGCTCCTCCAGCCCCGGCGCGAGCACGCCCAGCGCCAGCACTGAGTAGGCGCCCTCGCGACCGGCGACCGCGTTGGGGACGCGCGGCTGCCGACCGAGCGCACCGCCCATCAGCCGCAGCTCGACCATGGCCAGCGGCGGCGCGACGCCCGGGCCGGCGACCCCCAGCAGCGCCTCCACCACGTCGGCGGTCAGCTCGCGGAGCAGTGCGCCCTTCTCCCACACCGGCATCGGGTCGGTCGGGTCCTGGTGGATGGCGTCGGTGCCGGTGTACGGCATCGCGGCCACGCCGGAGAGCAGCACGGTGCCGGACTCCAGCATCGGCGCGAGCAGCTCGGCGCCCTCCGTCTCGTCGCCGTTGTGCGCGAAGCGCAGCATCACGACGTACTGGCCGCGCAGCATCGGCGGGAGCTCGTCGAGCGGCGGGAAGTTCAGCAGGGCCACCGAGGTACTGGTCCGATCGGGGAGCGTCGGCGCCCACGCGCGGAACGAGTGCAGCACGTCACGCGCCGAGTCACCGGCGAAGAACACGGCGCCGCCGTAGATCGTCGCGACGGGCACCAGCCTGATCACCAGCGAGGTGACGACCCCGAAGTTGCCGCGGGCGCCGCGCACCGCCCAGAACAGGTCCGGGTCGGTGTCGGCGTCGACGCGCCGCACCTCGCCGTCGGCGGTCACCATCTCGATCGCCAGGACCTGGTCGGCGCCGAACCCGAACTGCCGGCTCAGCGGGCCCATCCCGCCACCGAGGCTGTAGCCGACCACGCCGACCGAGGACGAGGAGCCGCTCACACCGGCCAGGCCGTACGGCGCCGCCGCCTCGAGCACGTCGGCCCAGCGGACACCGGCGCCGATCGTGGCCGTGCGCTGCTCGGCGTCGACCACGACGCGGTCGAGCCGCGACGTGGTCACCATGACGGCGCCGGTCGCACTGCGCACCGGCCCGTGGCCGGTGGCGTGCACCGCGACCGGCAGACCGTTGGCCACCGCCCAGGACACCGCGGCCGCGACGTCCTCGGTGCACGTGGCTCCCACGACCACGGCGGGGCGGTGCACCACCGCGAGGTTGAAGGTCGCCACCTCCTCGGCGGCGCGCGGGTCGTCGCCGGCGTACACGGGGCCGGTGACGCGGCGCACGAGCTCGGTGAGCGGGGGGTCGAAGGTCGTGTGGGTGGGGGTCTCGATGATGGTCATGTCGGTTCCTTGTCGTCGGCCCGGCGGATCCGGGCGGCGATCAACAAGGTGAGGCCGCACCACCCGCTGGATCCACGACTTGCTTGCTCGCCGGCATGAGGCAGCGCCTAACATCCCAGGTCATGGAGCTGCGGCAGCTGCGCTACTTCGTGGCCGTGGCCGAGGAGCTGCACTTCGCGCGGGCCGCGGCGCGGCTCCTGATCGCCGGTCCGTCGCTGAGCCAGCAGATCAAGGCACTGGAGCGCAGCCTGTCGGTGACGCTGTTCGAGCGGTCGTCCACCGGGGTCGAGCTGACCCCCGCCGGCGAGCAGCTCCTGCCCCTGGCCCGCGCCGCGATCGAGGCGGGCGACGCGGTGACCGCCACGGCCCGGCGCATCTCCGAGCAGCGCGCCACCGTGCTGCGGCTGGGGTTCCTTGCCTTCACCCTGGTCGGCACGACCCGTCGGCTGCTGACCGAGTTCGGACGCAAGGTGCCGGAGGTGACGGTGCAGCTGCGGCAGTACGAGTGGGACGACCCGTCCGCCGGGCTCCTCTCCGGTGAGACCGACGCCGCCCTCGTGCGGGCGCCGTTCACCGGCGAGGACCGGCTGCACCTGCTGGTCCTCGCCGAGGAGCCGCTGCTCGCGATCGTCCCGGAGACACATGCGATCGCCGGCCTGGCCGAGGTCACGGTCGATCGGCTGGCCGAGGAGACCTGGCTCGAGGCAGAGGTCGTCACCGACCCCGTGTTCGCGGCGTTCTGGTACTTCCGGGAGTGGCGCGGCGACGGCCGGTCCGTCCCGACCGAGGCCGGGACCCTGGAGGAGTGGCTGGCCGAGATCGCCTTCGGTCGGGGCATCAACGTGGTGCCGGCTGGGCTCGCCGACGAATACCGCCGGCCCGGCCTCGCGTTCGTGCCCGTCTCGGACGCCCCCTCGTCGCGGCTCGCGCTGGCCTGGCGGAAGGACGACGCACCGCCTGCCGCGGTCCGACTGGCGGAGTTCGCCAGCGCCGTGTCCCGGTCCCGTTCCTGAGATGTCGCGCCACTAGGCTCGGTCCATGACGGCACCTGTCGAGCACGACCTGGTCCTGGTCGTCGACTTCGGGGCGCAGTACGCCCAGCTCATCGCCCGCCGCGTCCGCGAGGCCCGGGTCTACTCCGAGATCGTCCCCCACCACATGCCGGTGGAGGAGATGCTCGCCAAGAACCCGAAGGCGCTGATCCTCTCCGGCGGACCCTCCTCGGTGTACGCCGAGGGCGCGCCGTCGGTCGACCCCGCGATCTTCACGTCCGGGACGCCGGTCTTCGGCATGTGCTACGGCTTCCAGCTGATGGCCCAAGGCCTCGGCGGCGAGGTCGCCCACACCGGCGCGCGGGAGTACGGCCGCACCCCGGTCACGGTCACCGAGCCCGGCACGCTCCTCGCCGACGTACCCGCCCAGCACAACGTCTGGATGTCCCACGGCGACTCGGTCGCCGCCGCCCCCGAGGGCTTCACGGTCCTCGCGTCGACCGTCGCCACGCCCGTGGCGGCGTTCGAGGACGTCGACCGCGGCCTCGCCGGCGTGCAGTGGCACCCGGAGGTGCTGCACACCGAGCACGGCCAGAAGGTGCTCGAGCACTTCCTGCTCCAGATCGCCGGCTGCCGGCCCACCTGGACGATGGTCAACATCGTCGAGGAGCAGATCGAGTCGATCCGCACCCAGATCGGCGACCGCGGCCAGGCCATCTGCGGCCTCTCCGGTGGCGTCGACTCCGCCGTCGCCGCCGCGATCGTGCAGCGCGCCATCGGCGACCGGCTCACGTGTGTCTACGTCGACCACGGGCTGATGCGCCAGGCCGAGACCGAGCAGGTCGAGCGCGACTTCGTCGCCGCCACCGGCGTCGACCTCAAGGTCGTCGACGCCGAGAAGCAGTTCCTCGAGGCACTCGTCGGCGTCACCGACCCCGAGGATAAGCGCAAGATCATCGGCCGCGAGTTCATCCGCGTCTTCGAGGCCGCTGAGCGCGAGATCCTCGCGGACGCGGTCTCCGGCGACGACGGCGACAAGGTCGCGTTCCTCGTCCAGGGCACGCTCTACCCGGACGTCGTCGAGTCCGGCGGGGGAGCGGGCACCTCCAACATCAAGTCCCACCACAACGTCGGCGGCCTGCCAGACGACCTCGAGTTCGAGCTCGTCGAGCCGCTACGCACGCTCTTCAAGGACGAGGTCCGCCTCGTCGGCGAGCAGCTCGGCCTCCCCGCCGAGATCGTGCACCGCCAGCCGTTCCCCGGCCCTGGCCTCGGCATCCGGATCATCGGCGAGGTCACCCGCGAGCGACTCGACATCCTGCGCGAGGCCGACGCCATCGCCCGCGAGGAGCTCACTCGCGCTGGGTTGGACCGCGACATCTGGCAGATGCCGGTCGTGCTGCTCGCCGACGTGCGGTCTGTTGGTGTGCAGGGCGACGGCCGGACATACGGCCACCCCGTCGTCCTTCGCCCCGTCACCAGTGAGGACGCGATGACCGCGGACTGGGCGCGGTTGCCGTACGAGGTCATGGAACGGATCTCCACACGGATCACCAATGAGGTGCGCGAGATCAACCGGGTGACGGTCGACATCACGTCAAAACCGCCCGGAACCATCGAGTGGGAGTGACGCGGCAGGGTGCCACCATCGACTCGAGTCTGGGCAACCTGGGACCTTCGTGTGTTGCCCGCGGGCCTTGCCACAGCGGCTGGACCGGGTGTTCCAATACGGCTGCGAAGTCGTCAGACTTGCGCGCATGACACAGCATGGGGCCACGGATCTGGAGCAGGTGCGTAAGCGCGCTCGAATACTGGTCATAGACGACCATGAACCACCTATGAGGACGCTGTTCGAACGCGACGGCTACCACGTTGAGCGTTGGCCCGAGATCAAGAATCTGTCGCAGCTCACGGACGGTCACTATCACCTCATCCTTCTTGACATTCAAGGCGTGGGGTTGAATGAAAGCCCGAAGGATCAGGGGTTGGGAATCCTTCAGCACATCAAGAGATCAAACCCTGCACAGCTTGTGGTGATGTACTCAGCGCAGCCCCAAAACATCTCTAGACGCGACATACTGCTTCTGGCCGACGACGTACTGGACAAGGATGCTGAATACGTTCAGTACAAGGACACGGTGGACGCGCTTCTTCTGCGTAGGCTGAGCAAGGGCTATTACATAGCGACGATGAACCGCGAACTCGCGGACAATGCCGCGTTGGCCCCTCGTGCTGTGGTCAAAGCGTTGCGGGCAATGAGAACCGGCAATACTGCAGCCCTGGAGCGCTACCTGAGAGCGCGAATTCAGGATCCGAAAGTAGTAGATCGGGTCTTGACAATTGTAAGTATCGGTGTTGGGGTTGGGGGATTACTCTGAAATCAGTGTGGGGACTGTTTCCCTACCCGACGTACGCCACGGGGCGCTTCGAAGATGGTGCGCTCAAGCCTGCGCCCGAGATTTGTCGACGTTGCTCCAAACTCGACTGTGCCCGCGACACACAGACGCCCGTCGGCCAGGTCACTCAATGCAGATTTGGCGTTTCATATGCGCAGCTGGATGAGGAACGACTCGTCTTGGGCGTTGTTGTCACAGACAACGATATGACGACTCGTCGTGCGCGCAGCGTATCTCGCAAGTATCCCGACATGCGAGTCAAGGGCAGCCAACTGAGAGCGGCGGTCGCAGCAGTCCGTGAACTGGGCACGGTTGTTCTGAAGGACTTTGGTCTGGCCCAAGAGCAGATTCTGAATGACCTCAAAACGAATCCAGAGATGCATGAGTCGTTGGCAATGAAGTTGCGCAAGGACTTCGAAGCAAATTTGGATCAGAGTCACGATTTCCTGCAACTCGTCAAGTTGGTTAGGGGCCACGCGGAAGCTCTTCTTCTTCAGAACCACCCAGGTAAGTCCGTCGTCGAAGCCGCGGAGAGCGAGCCCAATCTCGGTGCGATCTACTTCTCCACGGAACTGATGCTCGTGAAGATGGATGCCCTAGTATTCCTTCGAGAAATCAATCGAGCGCTGGGTTCGCCGGTCACGTTCCAGGTGCATCCGCACGTGCTCAAGTATGTAAGGATCTATGACTGGCAGGCGCGCCAAAAGGACTTGCGCATCTACATCAATGGCTCATCGCACGAACGAGTTACGCTCAATTCAGCCGCTGTCGGTGCTGTCATCCAAGGGTTGTTGGACAACCTAGTCAAGTACGCCCCTGCCGGATCCGAGGCAGCCATAACCTTCTCGGAAACAACTGACCACGTGCAGGTTGTATTCTCAAGTTTAGGTCCCCGGATCGAGCGTCGAGAAGAACCGCAGATCTTCTTGCCTGGCTTTCGGGCCGCGGCGGCAAAGGAGATGGAACAGAGTGGGCTTGGGATCGGACTCGCTACCGCGCGAGAGATCTGTACGGCGCTCGACCTGGAGCTGACGGTCAGTCAGTCCACGGACGAGGACGAAAAGTACCGAGGCCGTTACGCGACGACCTTCACTTTGGTGTTCCCTCTCTAGTTCGGTGCGGGGCCGAAGCATTCCGGTGCTGAACGACCGGCGGTGGTCGAGGGATCGGCACTCTGGGCTCGGGCCTTCCTCTTTGGCCTCCCAGCCACACACGGGACCTCGCAGAGGTCGGTGGCTGTGGATCGGCATCTACGCGCCGTCATTATCGCCGGGGCGTTTCGGGCCGAGGCGCCGGCGCTAGCGCGTAGCGTGCTGCCCGTGAACTGGACCCCGGGTCGGATGGAGGAGGAGCGTGCCCTGCAAGCTCCTCGCCCTGGCGTGCCCGAAGACCTTCGCGCCCGGCTCCACGATTGGTGTAGGACTCACTTCACTAAGCACACTTCGCACTTCTTCGAGTTCGTCGTGTGGAGGCAAGAGCCATGGCCGGACCCACGCTCCAACATTCGCGGTGCCTGGAGCCCCTTCGTGGCATGGGCCGATGGCGACCCTACGAGGTACCTGGACACCATCCATCACCTCCTCACGGTTCAGACGCAGCGCAACCTGACCGGCGGTCTGACCGAGATCTTGAACAACAGCAACTCGCTGTACCGCGTCACCGTCGACGGAACCGGGTTGGAGGAGCGGGCGCCTGCCGCGGTCATCGAGCAGGTGAAGGACACCGTGGCCAACGCTGACCATGCCGCGTCGAAGCACCTGACCAACGCATGGAACGCCGCCTACGGGTACGAGAAGAACAACGTCTTCGCCTGGAGCGAGTCGATCAGGGCCGTTGAGGTGGCCATGAAGAAGGTCATCGACCCGGGCGCCACGATCTTCCGGGCGATCACCAACGCCGCCAAGGACACTTCACGGTGGGAGTTCGCCGTCACCGACCACCGGCCCGCCAAGTACAAGAAGAACGCGCCGGCCGCCGAGGGCGTGGAGACCGTATTGGACCTCATGCGTCTCTTGGCCTACGGGGAGCACCATCGCCACGGCGACGACGGCACCGGGACGGACCCGACCGACGTCGAGGCGAAGACGGCCGTCCAGCTCGCTATCACCCTGGTTCAGCTCGTGCAGTCCGGCGCGTTCAAGCAGAAGTAGGTGGCGAGGTGACGGCCGTCCTCGTAGCCGTGTTCAGCGCGCTGGGTGGCGTGCTCGCCGGCCTCGTTCCAACGATCGCGGTGTCCGAGCGGCGGCGACTCCTCAGGTTCATCCGCGACGAGGCCGCCACCCTCAAGGAGCTCGACGGCGACGAGGACGCCGCCGCTCACGTGCGTCAGGCCCTCGGCGCTTCTACCTCGCGGTACCGGTCTCTGGCGGTGCAGACGCGGTGGTCCAAGGCGGTTCGGCAGTTTGAGCTTGTCCGGGGTCCCTCGGCGTTCTTCGTGGCGATCGGGCTCACGGCCACGGTGGTCTCGCTCTTCGTGGAGGACGACACGTGGTCCGTCGCCTTGTTGGCCGTGGGCGTGCCCATGGGCCTGCTTGGAGGAGGCCTGTTTCTTGGGATGGCGCTGCGAGTCGCTGCCGCGGCTCGGGAAGAGGGTGCGATCCAGGACGCGCTGGACGCCGAGCGCGAGCGTCGGGAGGCCGCCGAGGCGAGCATCGATGAGGTTGGTGCGACGCTGCAAACGTGGGAGTCCACCTACGGCGAGGACGAGACTCCCGAGGTCCAGGACCTCCTCGCCGCCCTCCAGCGGAGCGTCGATGCCGCCAAGGATTCCAGGTCCAAGGAAGTGCCGCGACACAGGTTCTACGGTGGCGGTCCCTCGTTCGACGTGGATCCCCACCAGATGAGGTTGCTCGCTGCCGAGGAGGAGGAAGATCTCCGCCGCCGTTCCGAGGAAGTCGGGGAGCAGCCTCCCTTGATCTGACGGCGGCAGGGGGAAAGCTGAGTTACCAACGCACGGCCTTGACCTCCCGCCACCGGGCTCAGGATCGCCCTGCGCCGCCCCTCGACTGGTTGAGGGCGAACTGGCCCTTCGGGTCGTGGACGTGGCACACCGCCTCGCCAGTCCCCTCCTCCACCCGGTCAGCCGGGATGCGGCATCGGCCCCTCTTGCCCGGCACTGGCTCCTAGCCAACAGGCTTGGCCCGCCCGCTGATGTGAGTGTCGACGTTCGCGACCGTTAGGTTCGCGCGGTGCCTGACTCCCGCCCTCGCCGTACCTTCGCCGTCATCAGCCATCCCGACGCGGGCAAGTCGACGCTGACGGAGGCGCTCGCGCTGCACGCACGGGCGATCACCGAGGCAGGGGCGGTCCACGGCAAGGGTGAGCGGCGCGCCACCGTGTCCGACTGGATGTCGATGGAGAAGGCCCGCGGCATCTCCATCACCTCGGCCGCGCTGCAGTTCGTCTACCGCGACCACGTGATCAACCTGGTCGACACGCCTGGCCACAGCGACTTCTCCGAGGACACCTACCGAGTGCTGTCCGCGGTCGACTCGGCGGTCATGCTGGTCGACGCGGGCAAGGGCCTCGAACCGCAGACCCTCAAGCTCTTCCGGGTCTGCGCTCTGCGGGGCATCCCGGTGATCACGGTCATCAACAAATGGGACCGCCCGGGCCTCTCCCCGCTGGAGCTGATGGACCTGATCGAGCAGAAGATCAAGCTCCGTCCCACGCCTCTGACCTGGCCGGTCGGCGAGGCCGGCGACTTCCGCGGCGTGCTGGACCGGCGTACGGGCGAGTTCGTCAAGTACACCCGCACGGCCGGGGGAGCCACGAGGGCGCCGGAGCAGCGGATGGCGCCGGAGGACGTGGACGAGAGCGACGCGCAGGCGTGGGCGGCGGCGGTCGAGGAGCACGAGCTGCTCGGCCTCGACGACGCCGACCACGACCAGAAGCGCTTCCTCGCCGGGGAGACGACCCCCGTCATGTTCGCCTCTGCCCTGCTGAACTTCGGCGTCGCACAGCTCCTCGACCTTCTGCTCGACATCGCGCCGGCGCCCTCTGCGACCCAGGGTGTCGACGGCTCGGTCCGCCATGTCGACGACGAGTTCAGTGCGTTCGTCTTCAAGGTGCAGTCCGGGATGAACTCCGCCCATCGCGACCGCCTCGCCTACGCGCGGGTGGTCTCCGGCACCTTCGAGCGCGGGATGGTCGTCACCCATGCCACGACCGGTCGGCCGTTCGCGACGAAGTTCGCCCAGGCGGTCTTCGGCCGCGAGACGACCTCGGTCGAGAGCGCCGAGCCCGGCGACATCATCGGTCTGGTCAACGCGTCGGCCCTGCGCGTGGGGGACACGGTGTACGTCGGCGACGCGATCGAGTACCCGCCGGTGCCGACGTTCGCCCCCGAGCACTTCGTGACCGCCAGTGCCGGTGACATCGGCCGCTACAAGCAGTTCCGCAAGGGCATCGAGCAGCTCGACCAGGAAGGAGTTGTGCAGGTGCTGCGGTCCGACCTGCGCGGCGACCAGAACCCCGTGCTTGCGGCGGTCGGCCCGATGCAGTTCGAGGTGGTCGAGGACCGGATGACCAACGAGTTCAACGCTCCGATCCGCTTCAGCCGGCTCGACTACTCGGTCGCCCGGCGCACCGACGCCGAAGGCGCCGAGGCACTGAAGGGGATCCGGGGCGTCGAGGTCCTGGCCCGCAGCGACGGCACGCACCTGGCTCTCTTCGTCGACGAGTGGCGTGCCAAGACCACAACGCGCGACCACCCTGATGTCCTCCTCGAGCCCCTGCCGGCCGGTGGGAGCTGAGGGTCAGCGGGCGCCGCAGCGCTCGGTCATGATGCGGGCGTCTTGCCGCGAGCCATGGCGACCCTGAAGACCCGGTGGCGGTTGCGGAACCCGGCGCGCCGAATGACCGTCTGCGCGGCGACATTGGCGGGCTCGGTCGAACAACGAGGTGTCATGCCTCGCTCTATGCAGAGCTCCGTGAGGGTGTGCATGAGTCGAGTGCCCATGCCCTGGCCGCGTAGCTCAGCACCCACGACGAGGCCCAGGTGGGCGTTGCCCGGTGCCCGGGTGTCCTCCCGGCACTCGCCGGTCGCGACGATCGTGCCGTCCGCTTCGACGAGGTAGAGCTCACGGCGTTCGATCCGCTCCGCCACGTAGGGCATCAGGAAGCCTTCTGGCGAACCGGTGGCGCCGCAGTCGAACGCGACGGCGGCCGCGTGATCCTCTGTCGCTGCGACACGAAGCTCCACCGGCTCGGCACTCCCGGGTTGCGCGATGTGGTCGTACATCAGCGCGACCGGCTGAGCCCGGCCGCCGGCTGCCAGGCTGAGTGAGAGGAACGTGGGATCCACGGTCGATGCCATGGCGGCGGAGATATCGATCTCGTCGAGGACGCGCACGAACAGCTGGTCGGCGATCGCTTCATGGTCCGCATCGACGTAGAAGGCGTGCAGCTGGTTGTCCTGGTCGACGGAGAACCGGCCCACGAGCTGCTCACCGAACGTGAGCGCATAGGGGTCGGCCTGGTCCGCGAACGTCGCCCACATGTCGTCCTCCGGAGAGACGAGCGTGCGGCGCCGGTGGACAGCGAGCAGCTCGTAGGCCTCCGTGGCGTGCGGCCTGATCTGCACCTTCATCGGATCGAGCATCATCGCGGCCTCGCCTCATGGGTCACGGCTCAGGCCCTTCGCGGGCCCCGCGACTGCGACCGGATCACGGGATCATCGTGGCACGCGTCTTCCTCTGCACCGGTCCGAGTGGTGCGCAAGGACCACCACGTGTGACCCGATCCGACAGGCCTTTGAGGTTGTCGGCGGTCCAGCCCCCTGTTCAGGGAAGGAATGATGCGCGGTACTGCGTCGGTGTGCGACCGGTGAGGTCGCGGAACCCGGCGTTGAACGCCGACAGGGAGGTGTATCCGACCCGGTGCGCGATGGTGGTGACGGAGTCCTCACCGGCAGCGAGTTCCTCGATGGCGCGCAACACCCGCATCCGCCGCAGCACAGCGCGCCAGGTCATGCCGGCCTCGTCCTCGAACCGGCGGGCCAGTGAGCGCGGAGTCAGGCCGACGTCGCGGGCGATGTCCTCGAACCGCACATCCTCGGCCAGCCGGTCGTTGGTCAGGACCAGTGCTCGGCGGAGCTCCGGCGACTGACCAGCGGGGACGGTGACAGGGCTGGGGTGCTGAGCCAGCCTCCACGTCACTGCGGCCAAGGCACCGAACAGACTTCGGGCGTACGGCGGCAGCGGCTCGGCCGCATCTGGCCACTCGACGCATTCCGACAGCAACGCCCTGGCCAGGGGGTTGAGATCGAACACCGTCAGCGGCGCGGGCGGCTGCGGAGCGAAGTCCCGGTCGAACAGCACCGACGACGTCGTCACTGGCGATTGGATGGCGACCTGGATCGGCTCACCGGCGGCGATGAGGGCGGCGCGAGCGGGAGGCAGCACCCAGGACTTGCCGTGCGCCTCCAAGCGCAACGAGCCCCGGGAAGCGCAGAGCAGGTAGTGCCGGTCAACACAGAGCTCCGTGGGCGGGGCCGCCTCGAAGTCCCTCGCGAACGCAAATGCCTCGCGGGTCACGAACCACCTCGCACCTGCTCACCCTAGAGCCGGTGCTGGTTAGACCGTCTCGAGAAGGTCGGCACGGAACCGCCGGCTCACCGGGGGAGAGGTGGTCAGCGGGCGGAGCACAGCGCCCGATCGGGCGAACGCATCAGAGGAGAGGTATCCGGAGAACGACGTCTCGTCGACCCATTCGTGGATGACAGCGACGGCACCGTCGTCGTCGCGTGCTGCGTACACGCGGAAGTCGAGGTTGCCCGGCATGGCGCGGATCTCGTCGCGCTCACCGTCGAGCTGGGCGAGGGCAGCGGACCGGTCAGCGGGGGCGGTACGGAGGTCGAGGATGGCGATGAACATGGGGATTCCTTCCCGATCGGCGGCGTGAGCTCTGCTTGGTCCCTCGAGCCTGCAGCCTCGTCCGGACTCCGGCTCGCGCCGATCAGACACGTTCACGCTCTCAGCGGACAGCGGCGACGGGCGAGGCCAGGATGATGGGGCCGTGCATCGTGTCGTGAGGCTCCACGCCGTGGGTGACCTGCGTGTGGAGGAGTCCGACGGCCCGCCCGCACCGACGGCGGGGTGGTCCACCGTCGCCGTCACGTCGGTCGGGCTGTGCGGGTCCGATCTCCACTGGTACGCCGAGGGCGGGACCGGAGAGGTGTCGATCGACGCGCCGGTGGTGCCGGGGCACGAGTTCGCCGGCGTGGCGCTGGACGGGCCGTACGCCGGCCGGCGCGTGGCGGTCGACCCGGCGATCCCTTGCGGACGGTGCGAGTGGTGCCGTGCGGGGCAGGGCAACCTCTGCCCGGACGTGCGGTTCGCCGGCCATCGGACCCTCGACGGCGGTCTGCAGGAGCGCCTGCTCTGGCCTGACGAGCTCCTGGTGCCGCTGCCGGACAGCTTGAGCGACGACGCCGGAGCCCTGCTGGAGCCGCTGGGCGTCGCGATCCACGCGGTCAAGCACGCACACGTCCGACCGGGGCACGACGTCCTCGTGGTCGGGGCCGGCCCGATCGGCGTGCTCGCGGTCGCGGTCGCCCGCCGCGCGGGTGCCGGGCGGGTCTTGGTGTCCGAGCCGCTCGAGCATCGCCGCGCGACCGCCGTGCGCTTCGGCGCGGACGAGGCCGCCCCTCCGGACGCCGTCGAGGACGAGCTCATGAGGGTGACGGCGGGCCGCGGAGTGGACGTCGTGGTCGAGATGGCGGGCACCGACGAGGCGATCGCCACCGCCGTCGCGTGCACACGTCCCGGGGCGCGGGTGGCGCTCGGTGGCATCCCGTCCAGCCCGCGCTCCTCCTTCCCGGCCGCCGCAGCGCGCCGCAAGGGGCTCACCTTCGCGATGGTCAGGCGGATGCACGACACCTACGCGCAGGCGATCGAGCTCGCGACGACCGGCATCGACCTCGACGACCTGGTGAGCGACCACTTCCCGCTCGAGCGGTCGGCCGAGGCGTTCGAGCACGCCGTCGGCCGCACCGGCGACAAGACCGTCATCGTCGTGTCGCGGTCCTGAGCTCTGCGGTCCCGAGCTCTGGGCGACCTCACTCGGGCGCGCTGTCCCCGTCGTAACCACCACGGCGTCGTACTTGAGCCCCTGCCGGCCGGCAGCCGGCTGACCTGCAGAACTCCGCGCACCGCGTGACTGGTCAGTCAGAGTGCGAGTTGGGCCGATCGCGTACGTCATAGCGCGAGTGACGACCCATGCACACGCGCTTGCTTGGCCGAAGTGACCCAGGGCAGTTGGGAACTTCGGCCCTTCTCGCCCAAGGCCTCGTGGCGGAACGCTGACGGTATGGAGAGGTTGCCCAGCACCTCGGCCGCCCGACAGCGACGTATCCGAAGGCTGCAGACAAGCCTGCAGGACGAGCGCAGCGGGCAGGTCGTGTTCTTGTCCCACTGCCTACTGAACGAGAACACTCGCTACCTCGGTGGTGCTTTCCGGCCGGGGGCCGTTGACGAGGTTGTCGACATCTATCTGCGGGCCGGCACCGGCATCTACCAGATGCCCTGCCCCGAGCAACTGGTCTGGGGCGGTGTGCTGAAGCGACACCTCCTGTTCCTCTACGGGCGCCGGTGGCTCACCCCGGTGGTACGGCTGTGTCGTCCGGCTCTCACCTTCTACGTCGCGGCCCGCTACCGGCTCCTGGCACGTCGCGTTGTCCGCCAGATCACCGACTACCAAAGGAGTGGGTTCGACGTGGTCGGCGTGGTGGGCGTCGACCCCTCACCGTCGTGCGGAGTGACGACCAGGCTCGACATGGACGCCTCCCTGGCCGCGGTCGTTGGCTGCCCCTTGGCCCGCTTGGACCGCGCCTTCATGAACGACGTAGTCGTCAACGGGTCAGCCCGGCCCGGTCGCGGCATCTTCATCGCCGCGCTCAGCGACTCCCTGGAACGGCGGGGTGGCCGTGTGCCGCTGCTGGCCCACGACCTCCGATCCGAAACCCCGGGCTCAGCGTTCATGGCAGGCCCGGAACCGGCCGGAGTCGCGGGAGCTTAACGCAGCCGGGCGGTCCCGAGCGATGCGACTTCAGCGAGCGCCCACTGACAGCGGTTGGGCCACGCCGCGGAAGGGGTCACAGGTAGCGGGGGACCCGGGCCCGGTAGGCGTCGTACCCGTCCCCGAACCTCTCGTGCAGCCACTCTTCCTCGCGCGGCACCCACCTGTGCACCAGCGCCGCGCTCACCGGGCAGGTGGCGAGCATCCAGCCATTGCGGGTCGCACCAGCGAGGCCGAGATGGACCGCCGTGCAGCCGAGGTAGATCGGGTTGCGGGTGAGCCCGTGCAGCCCCGTGGTGACCAGCGATTCCGGCTCCTCCAGTGACCCCGGGCCCCGCTCCCGGCATGCGGCCACCAGCACCGCCAGCCCGCCGCCGGCGAGCACCGAGCCGGCCGGTCGTGCCCAGGCCGAGAGCCGCAGCGGCAGCACTCGCTGCGCCAGTATGGCTGCCAGAACGCCGGCGAGTGTCTCCGCCGGCAGCGGGATCTGGTCCGCAACTGCCTCGAGCCTCGCGCGCGCGGTCACCGCGGCTCTCCCTGAGCGACTGCGGTCATCGGCACCGCACTTGTCGCCGCCAGCGGGCGTTCGCGGCGGACGGGGCGACAGCGTAGATACCAGTAGAGCATCAGCGCCGAGCTGACCACGTAGAACGTGTGCAGGAACCAGATCGGACCCGGCGGCAGGTGAAAGACGTAGACGCAGTGCACCGCGTTGCCGACGTTGGCCAGGGCGATGTTGCCGAGACTGTACGACGACAGCTCGCGCGTACGCAGCGCCTTGTGGAGCATCGGCAGCGTGCTTCCGGCGAAGACGGCCGTGGAGACCATTCCCGCGAGCACCGGCAGCGTCACATCCATGCCTCGACGCTATGCACCCGACATGTCGGGGGCATCGGTTGAACGACGCATTCGCTCCCACGCGAGATGGGACGTACCACCCATGGGCCTCGTAGTTGGCGGCGATGGCTTGGACGCTGCGAAGGTCGGCATCGCTCATCGGGAGCGCATCCCGATGATCCTCAGGCTCCGCGGGCGTCAGCCAAGCAGCTCCTGCACGCACGTCGCGAGGGCGAGGACATCAGTTGCGCTGATGCCGGAAGCCAGGCAGAGAGCGGTCGCCTCGGCCTCGGTGAGGGTGTCGCTGACGGTCGGATCCGGAGTGGCGGTGGCGGACGAGGTCGGGGCAGGGGTTGCGGGCTCCTGTGCGGCGGGACTGTGCGTGACCGCCGGGATCTCGGGCAGCGAGCCCGCCGACCCGCCCGCCGACCCGCCCGCCGACCCGCCCGCCGACCCGCCCGCCGACGTACCCGTCGACCCGCCCGTCGACGGTTCGTCGATCGTGACCGGACCCGGGGCCGCGCCCGTCGCGACCTGTGCCGGGGTCGCGGAGATCGCGGCCGGCGCGGGGGATGGAGTCGCGCGCGCGAGCATCCGACGCGATGCCGTGTCGTGCAGGACCTCACCGGCGGCCGTGTCTGAATCGGCAGGCGACGGCGACGTAGCCGCATCACCGTTGGTGATCGCCGCCAGCCCTGCGACGGACCCCACGGACAGGATCGCCAGCGGTAGCACCGCGAAGAGCTTCTCTCCCGAGCCGATCGCGGTCAGGACGACCGGTCGGCCGTTCCCTTCCGCGACGCGGCGGCCCGCGACCTTGGCGCCGCCCACGCGCGTGGGTGACGCCTTGCGCGCCCCAGGCGGTGCCTTCCGGGCACCCGGTGGCGGGGTGCGGAGGCTGGTGGGGGTCGTTCGACGGTGGCCGGCAGTACGGCCGGCACTGTGACGTCCCTTCGACAAGACAACTACCTCCGAGTCGGTCGGCCGGTGCCCCTCCCCGTCCACAGACCGTCTGGAAAGCAGCGCCAATTCTGGCATGTGGTCCTCAGGGCAAGAACGTCAGGTCCATCCCCCGGATGATGCGCCGGCATGCCGTGATGCCGCTCACGCTCAGCCTCTGACGCAGCTCTCGCCGCTCATGTAGTCTGAATGAACGTTCATTCAGAGGAGCACAACATGGGTTGGACCGCAGCCGACATCCCCGACCAGCGCGGCCGCACGGCCGTCGTCACCGGAGCCAACGGGGGGCTCGGGCTGGTCACCGCCCGCGACCTCGCAGCCAAGGGCGCGCATGTCGTCCTGGCAGCACGAAACCCGAAGAAGACGGCAGAGGCCCTCGAGACGATCCGGGCAGCCGCTCCCGATGCCTCGCTCGAGGTGGTCGCACTCGACCTCTCCTCGCAGGCCTCCGTCAAGGACGCGGCCAGTCAGATCCTGGCCTCCCACGAGCGGGTCGACCTGCTGATCAACAACGCCGGGGTGATGGGGATCCCCGAAGCGAGGACGGTGGACGGCTACGAGATGCAGTTCGGCGTCGATCACCTCGGGCACTGGACTCTCACGGCGTTGCTGCTCCCAGCCTTGCTGCGTACGCCGGGCTCCCGCGTCGTCACGGTGACCAGCACGGCGCACCACATCGGGCGGGCAGTGAGTACGACGAACCCGCACCTGGAGGGCCGTTATGGACCATGGCGTGCCTACGGTCAGGCGAAGCTGGCGAACTTCCACTTCGGTCTGGGTCTGCAGCGCGACCTCGCGAAGGCCGGGGCGAGCACGACCAGCCTGATCGCTCACCCAGGCCTGTCCAACACCGACCTGCAAGCCGTGAGTGTGCAGGAGTCAGGCGGCGGGCTCTCCCAGCGCTTCTTCCACACCCTCGCCCGACGCACCGGGATGTCGGCCGATGACGGGGCGCTGCCCCAGCTGCGTGCCGCGACCGACCCGGCCGCCAAGGGCGGCGAGTTCTACGGGCCGCTCTTCGTCAACAACGGCCGCCCCGTACGCAAACCGATCTTCCGGCGGCTCGGGATGAGCGCCGCCATATCCCGGCTCTGGGAAGTGTCCGAGCGCGAGACCGGGGTCGCACTCGACATCAGTGCCGTCCAGGCGTGACCGCCAAGCCGACCGACCGGGCGGCTGCCGTGCGTCGGGCGATGCGCAGCGTGGTCGCCGAGCGCGGCTTCCACGACGCGTCGATGAGCGCGGTCGCCCGCCAGGCCGGCGTGGCCACCGGGACCGCGTATACCCACTACGCCTCCAAGGACGAGCTGGTGCTGGCGGCGTACCGGGAGACGAAGGCGGAGCTCGGCAGGGAAGCCACCTCCGACATCGACCCGGACAGCCCGCCCGAGGACAGGTTCCGCGCCCTGTGGCTGGCGTACTACGACTACCTGCGGCGCAACCCCGACTGCGCGCGGTTCCTGTTGCAGGTGGACAGCTCGCCCTATCGCCGCCGAGCTCACGACGCCGTTCTTGCCGACGACGACGACCCGCTCGTCGCCCAGGTGACCAGGCCTGACCTGGTGGCGCTGCTGCTCCCGCTCCCCGTCGACGTGCTCTACGACCTCGCTCTCGGCCCCGCCGTCCGCCTCGCCGCCGGTGGCCAGGACCTGACTCCGGGTCAGCTCCAGGAGGTTGCCGCGGCGTGCTGGCGCGCGGTCACCGTTGCTCCCTAGTGCCGGATCACTCTCGTGCCGCGTCCCAGTCGTCGAAGGTCTCCGCATACATCTCCTCCACCCGGGCGACCTGCTCGTCGAGGTTGCCGGCGGTCCAGTCGTCGGTCGGGACGGGCGCGAGGACGCGCACCTGCACCGTGCCCGGCGTGAGGATCATCGAGTGGGCCGGCATGATCTCGCCGGCGTTGCGGATGACCACGGGAATCATCGGCACCCGCGCCTGCATCGCCAGGTGGAAGGCCCCCTTCTTGAACGGCAACAGCCGCGGCGTGGGGGAGCGGGTGCCCTCCGGGGCGATGACCAGGGACGTGCCCGACCGCAGGCTCTCCAGCGCCGGCGCGAGTGCTTCGCGGGCGGCGACGCTGTCGGTGCGGTCGACGTACGCGACGTTGGCGAGCCAGCCCATGGCGGCGAAGGAGGGGTCCTTCGCGAGCTCCTTCTTGGCGACGGCGGTGAAGTCGCGACGCAGGAGCGCGGCCAGGACGACGACGTCGAGCTGGCTCTGGTGGTTGAAGACGAAGACCGCCGGGCGCGAGGCCCAGAGGTGCTCCTGGCCCTCGACCTCCAGCTCGACGCCGGCGCCGGCGAGGGCGAGCTCGGAGCCGATGGCGGCGGCCACCGTGAGCGCCGTGCCGCGGTCCCGGTTGAGGAGCCCCATCCCCAACCCCGCCGCGACCCCCGCGCCCAGGCCCGCGAACGACGCCGCCGAGCGGACGAGGTTGGTCGCGCTGCGGCGCCGTTGACGGTGCAACCGGTGCACCGGCCAGCCTCGCTCCGCCGCGGCCTGCGTCAGGGTGCTGTCGGCGTTGAGGGGCCGGGGTCGCCCCACGGTCTCGAGGTAGGCGACGTCCTCTCCTCCGTTGCCGTAGGCGTAGGACTCGCTGAGGTCCAGACCGTGCTCGGCGGCGAAGGCCTCCACAGCCGCGGCCTTGCCCGGCCCCCAGAGGATCGGCCCGTCGACCCGGCCGGTGAGGATGCCGTCGAGAGCCTCGACCTCGGTGACCAGCAAGTGCTCGATCCCGAGGTCCTCGGCGGCAGCCTGGGCCTGGAACCGCGTGGCCGAGGAGGCGAGCGCGACGGTGTGCCCGGCGCGGAGGTGGGCGCGGACGAGGCGGCGGGCGTCGGGGTAGACGTAGCCCGAGATCCTCGACCGGAAGAGCTGCTGGCCCATGTCTTCCATGTCGGTCAGAGAGGTGCCTTGCAGGGCACCGAGGCCCACGCCGACCAGGCGGGTGACGTCGTGCCCGCGCTGCTGCATGTTGAAGACCTCGACGAGGGTGCTGACGAGCTCCTGCGGACCCATCGCCCCGCTCGCGAGGCGCTGGCGGAAGTAGAGCGCCGCCGAGTAGCCGTGGATCAGGGTGCCGTCGAAGTCGAAGAACGCGCCGACCTCAGGCCCCTGTGGTCCGGCGGCGATGTCGGCCAGCAGGTCGTCGATGTCGGCCATTGGCGCAGCCTAGTAACTCAGGAGGCGATGGCCTTGCCCCCGACGTGTCCCGGTGCCACTGTGGCCCATGGCCACGGCGTCCCCCAGCGCGCAGGTGGAGCGACCGCGCACGGCGCTCGTCGTGGCCGTCGGCGCCGCGGTGGCGGTCGTCCTCGGTGTCTACGGCAAGGTCCACGACCCGGCGCTCGAGCCGTTGGTGACCCTGGGCTTCTCCGGGATGCTGCAGATGAAGAGCTGGCTGGCCACGCTGGCGCTGTTGCTCGTGCTCGTGCAGCTCGGCAGCGCGCTGTGGATGTGGCAGCGCCTGCCTCTCGGTCCGCCGCCGGCCTGGGTCACCCCGGCTCACCGGTGGAGCGGCACAGTCGCCTTCGTCGTCTCCCTGCCGGTCGCCCTCCACTGCCTGTGGTCGCTCGGCCTCGCGACCTCCTCGCCCCGAGTACTCGTGCACGGGGTCGCCGGGTGCTGCTTCTACGGCGCGTACGCCGCCAAGATGGTCGGGCTGCGGGTGTCGGGCCTGCCGAAGTGGGGCCTGCCGGTGCTGGGTGGCCTGACCTTCGGCCTGTTCGTGCTCCTCTGGCTGACCTCGGCGCTGTGGTTCTTCACCCGCAGCGGGATCCCACTGACATGAGCGGGCGACAGCGATGACCGAGGAGCTGACGCGTCGCTCGGCCCTGCGCGGCGCCGGGGTGTTCGCCGTCGGCGGCGTCGCGGGGGCAGTTGTGACCACGCTCCGTGACGAGGACGGAGACAACCCCAACGCCAACGCCTACGGCGACCCGGACACGTCGGCCGGATCCGGCTCCGCCCTGGCCGCGGTGGACGACATCCCGAGCGGCGGCGGCCTGGTGCTGGACGACGCGAAGATCGTGCTCACCAAGGCCGACGACGGCACCGTGCACGCGTTCTCCTCGATCTGCACCCACCAGGGTTGCCCCGTGAACGAGGTCACCGACGGCCGGATCATCTGCCCCTGCCACGGCAGTGAGTTCGACGCGGGCACCGGCGAGGTGACCGAGGGCCCGGCGTCCCAGCCGCTGCCGTCCGTGGCGGTGGCCGTCCGGGACGGGGAGGTGTTCCCCGCATGAGCGTCAAGCTCAACACCATCGTGTGGCTGCTGGCGGCCGGCTTCGCCGTCGGCGCCCTGATCGCGCTGCGCTGACCACTACGGTCTGACCGTGCGGGCCAGCGAGGTGATCGCCGACTACGAGCGGACCGGACGGCGCTTCACGGCAGCCGGGGTGGGGTCGTTCGTGCTCGACGCCGGCGAGGGCGAGCCGGTGGTCTGCATGCATGGCGTCCCGGCGTCGGCGTACCTCTATCGCAAGGTGGTGCCGGCGCTCGGACGCCACGGCGTGCGGGGCATCGCGTTCGACCTGCCTGGGCTCGGACTGGCCGAGAGGCCGGCCGACTTCGACTACACCTGGACCGGCCTCGGCCTCTGGGCGACGGCCGCGATCGAGGCGCTGGGCCTGGACGGCTTCCACCTCGTCGTGCACGACATCGGCGGACCGGTCGGCTTCGAGGTGGCCGCTGCCGTGCCTGATCGGGTCAGGTCGTTGACGATCCTCAACACCCTGATCCGCGTCGAGGAGTTCAGACGGCCCTGGGTGATGGAGCCGTTCGCCCACCGTGGCCTCGGTCGGGTCTACCTGGCGACACTGAAGAAGCCGGTCCTGCGCAGGCTGATGGCACTGCAGGGGATCGAGGACATGAAGGCCGTGCCCGGCGTCGAGATCGACGCGTACGTCGACCTGCTGAAGCGCGGCGACAACGGCAAGGCGTTCCTCGCGATCATGCGTGGCTTCGAGCTCACCGCGGAGAAGCAGCGGCTCTATCTCGAGGTGGTGGGCAGCGACCGATACCCCGTCCAAGTCGTGTGGGGCGACCGGGACCCGGCCCTGAAGATCACCACGAAGGGCGAGGAGGCCCGGGCCGCCGCGGGGGTGCCGGAGATCGTCCGACTGCCCGGCAAGCATTTCCTGCAGGAGGACCAGGCGGAGCCGCTGGCCGAGCGGATCGCGACGTTCGTGCGCGCGACCCGGGGCTGACCTCGGCGGTTCAGGAGGCGATGTCGGGCGTGGCGTCGCTGTCGGACCGGGCGGCGACGCGTGCACGGTTTTCCGCGCGGCGTTCGACGAAGCGGGTCGCCTGGGCGTCGAGGCCCTCGAGGAACTTCGCGAGCTCGTCGCGGGCCTGCTCGCCGACCGCGCCGAAGTCGCTGCGGTCGAAGATCGCCCAGTGCCGCAGGATCGGCATGATCACGTCGTCATGGTGCAGCCGCAGGTCGTAGATGCCGGCCTTGGCGATGATCATCGAGCTGCGGCGGAAGCCGGCCATCGTGGCGCCGGGCATCTCGAACCCGATGACCTCGTCGGCGATCGCGCGCATGGTGTCGTCGGGCGCGAGCTCCAGCGCGGCCGCCACGATGTTGCGGTAGAAGACCATGTGCAGGTTCTCGTCCTTGGAGATCCGGGCCAGCATCCGGTCGGCGATCGGGTCGTTGGTCACCTTGCCGGTGTTGCGGTGCGAGACCCGGGTGGCGAGCTCCTGGAACGACACGTAGGTCACCGCTTCCAGCGGGGTCTTGTCGCCGGAGTCGTAGCCGGAGGTCATGTAGTCCATCCGGGCGCGCTCGAGCTCGACGGGGTCGACGCCGCGGGTCACGACCAGGTAGTCGCGCATCGCGATGCCGTGCCGGTTCTCCTCGGCGGTCCAGCGCCCGACCCAGGTGCCCCACGCGCCGTCGCGGCCGAACCGGGTGGCGATCTCGCGGTGGTAGGACGGCAGGTTGTCCTCGGTCAGCAGGTTGGTGATCATCGCCGCCTTGGCGACCTCGGACAGCCGGGACTGCTCGGGAGCCCAGTCCTCGCCGCCCAGGAACGCGAAGTCGCGGCCCTCGCTCCACGGGACGTAGTCGTGAGGGTGCCACTCCTGCGCCATCCCGAGGTGGCGGTCGAGATTCTCCGCCACGACCGGCTCCAGCGCCTCGAGCAGATGGTTCGCAGTGGTCACAGGCACTCCCTCGTCCGGCTTGTGGGTGAGCGTACGCCGCCCGGTCAGATTAGGTTTCAGCCATGACCCGGTGGGCCGGAGCGCGGGCGTGAAGGCGGTAGTCCGCGACCGCTACGGGTCGACCGATGTGCTTCGTGTCGAGGACGTGCCGGTCCCTTCGCCGGCGGCCGGCCAGGTGCGGGTCAGGGTCGCGGCCACGTCGGTCAACCTCAGCGACTGGGAGGGCCTGCGTGGGTCGCCGGCGTACGCCCGGATCGGCGGCCTTCGTGTCCCGGCACGCCGGACACTCGGGTCGGACATCGCAGGCGTGGTCGACGAGCTGGGGGAGGGGGTGTCCCGGTTCAGACCCGGAGACGAGGTGTACGGCGACAACCTGGCGTTGATGGGGGGCTTCGCGGAGTACGCGCTCATGCCGGAGTCGGCACTCGCGCCGAAGCCTGCGCAGCTGACGTTCGAAGAAGCGTCGACCATCCCGCAGGCAGGGGCGATCGCCCTGCAAGGGACGAGATGGGCCGGAGCAGGTCGCCGAGTGCTGATCAACGGTGCGGGCGGAGGGTCGGGATGCTTCGCGATCCAGCTCGCCAAGCGCATGGGCGCTCACGTCACGGGAGTCGACAACGCCGCCAAGCTCGACTTCATGACGTCCTTGGGCGCCGACGAGGTGATCGACTACCGCCGCGACGACTTCACGCGGACCACCCAGCCCTCCGAGCTGATCCTGGACATGGTCGCGCACCGGTCGGTGCTCGCCTACCGACGTGCGCTCGCACCTCACGGCACCTATCGCTGCGTCGGTGGGTCGGTGCGCTCGCTGCTGCGCATCCTCAGCGCCGGCTGGGCGCTGGGGCGGCTCAGTGGCCGCTCGATCGGGATGCTCGTCGTCCACGAGGGTCCGGCGCACTTCGAGCCGCTCGCTGCCCTCTGCGTCGCCGGAGACGTCCGCATCCGGATCGACCGTGTGCACACACTCGACGAGGTGCCGGCCGCGCTCGCTCATGTCGGCGAGGGGCACGCGCTGGGCAAGGTCGTGGTGCGTGTCTCCTCAAGTCCTTGATCAGTCCTTCAGAGCGAAGGAGCGGACGACGGCAATGGCGGCGACAGCCGCCGCCAGCTCGTCGGCGAAGTGCTGGCGCGCCTGGAGGAGCTCGTCACCCCCGGGGCCCAGGAGCCCGCGGTTGCCGGCCAGCTTGAGCGCGCCGCCCATGAGGTCCTTGGAGATCGACTCCGGTGAGTGGAGGTCCTGCTGCAGCCACCGCTGATGGGCCACCCCGAGGCTCTCGGCGATCAGCCCGTCGCTGTCCAGCGGCGCGGCGGGTTCGCGGGTGACCAACCGGTCGGCCACCACGGAGTAGGCCTCCAGGAACGGTCCGATCACCCGGTGTGCCAGGAGCAGGTCGGACTGGGCGAGCAGCTCGGTGATCTCGCTCGAAGCGACACTCTCCTCGGCCCAGCCGGGGCGCACCAGGTCGGTCTCGTAGCGCAGCTGGGCGTCGAACTCACCCTTGGTGGCGAAGAAGAACTCGTACTTCAGCAGGTCGCGCAGGGCCAGGGCGCGGGTCCAGGTGGCGGCCACGACGTCGACCTCGGCGGCCGGATCCTCCTGCGCGGCCTGGACCAGGGCCACCTCGAGGATCGCCCGGTTGATGAAGTAGTGGGTGACGGTGTTGCGATAGAACGCCGCCTCGTGCTGCCGATCGGGCGCGATCGCATAGACCGGCTCGAGCCCGCCGGCGTACTCCACCACGACGCCCTCGCGGACGAGGGTCGCCAGCGCCTTGCGCAGGCCCTCGGGGCGCCCGAGGTCGACGTCGGCGGTCAGCGGCAGTGCGCGGCGACGTACGTAGGCAACCAGCGGTTCGAGGACGCCGAGTGTCTCGGGCAGGGTCATCGCGCGCCCGTCGTTGTCGAGCAGCCCGAAGGTCACCAGGGCGGCCGGGGTGATCGGAGTGGCGGCGTTGATGCGGTGGGCCACCTCGAACGCGACGCGGGGCACCACCTCGGTCAGGTCGTCGGTCTCGGCGCGCGACCCGGCATCGGCAAGGGCCTCACGCAAGGACAGCGGCGGACCGAACCGCACGTGGACGCGCCCGCGGCGCCGCCCCTGGGCGCGGGCGAACCGGTAGAGCCAGGTCAGGCTCTCCGGCGCCTTGCTCCCGCCGCTCTCCTCCTGGGACAGGGCCGAGACCTCGTGCTGCTGGTCGTAGACGATGGAGACCGGCACGAGGTAGGCGTCGTCGGAGTCCTCGCCGTTGGCGCGGAACGCGTCGACCAGGTAGCGCAGCACCCCCATCCGTGGCGGTCGCAGCTTGCCGGTGCGGGTGCGGCCTCCCTCGAAGTACCACTCGAGGTTGGCGTGCTGGCGCAGCAGGAACCCCAGGTAGAGGCGCAACATGGCCGGGTAGACCGGGTCGTCGCGGGTGGAGCGGCGGATGAAGATCAGCCCGCTCCGTTTCCCGAGCTCCGACAGCGGCCACATGGCGAGGTTGATCCCGCCGAGGGTGTAGTTGCTGGGGAAGCCGTGCCCGGCCGTGGCCGCCCGCAGGACCAGCGGGTCGAGGTAGGAACGGTGGTTGGGCAGGAACACCAACGAGTGCCGGCGCCCCAGCTCGGCCAGCTCCTTCAGGCCGCTGGTGTCGACGTCGACCTCGTAGGAGCGCGTCAGCCACCGCCCCATCCGGTCCCAGATGCGGGAGGCCGACTCGTCGATGTACGCCGCCATCTCGGTCAGCGCCGCCTCCGAGTCGGCCCTCAGGTCGGCCGGGGTGCGCCCGGTGCGCTCCACGAGAGCGTCCAGCGTCTCGGCGTACTGCGTGGAGCCCAACACCAGCTCCACGGCCCGACGTTCGTGATCGGCGTCACTCATCCGGGGAGCCTAGTGGTGAGCCGAGTCAGCGCCGGTCGACGGCCAGCCGCACCAGGGTCGCGACCTGCACCAGCGCCGCGATGGCCGTGCCGATGGTCGCCACAGCGAGCAGGACGTAGGTCAGGGGTTGCCAACCGGCCCAGACCCCGTCGAAGTCGAACGGCCAGACCTGCCACATCCGGATCAGGGAGAGCATCGAGACCAGGTTGGTCACCAGGTCCCCGGACGCCTTGACCCCGCGGCCGTCGCGGACAACGTAGAGCGTGTTGACCAGGATCGAGGTCACGATCGAGGCGTCGACAAACGGCAGCACGTCGGTGGTCTGGGGCGTGAGGAACGGGACGACGTCCCAGCCCGGCCAGGCATGGATGAGGGCCAGCATGGCCAGGTTGACGGCCACGGCCACGACGTAGCCGAACCGCCGCGCTCCCCGGGCCGCCCGGGGTTTCTGCACTGTGGTGGTGGTCATCCCAGCCTCCCTACGAGACCAGCGTCCCGACCTCAGGCCGCCCAGCGCAGAGGCGCAAGCACTCGGCCGGCGGGACCTACGTCAGTCCGGGAGCAAGCGGTTCAGGGGGAGATGTCGGGCATCGCGTCGCTCTCGGACCGGGCGGCGACGCGAGCGCGGTTCTCGGCCGACGACGGCAAAGAGACCCGGGGATGCTTCAAGCTGCTAGCTGACGATCAGCAGGAGGACCGGAGAGAACGCTGCGACGTAAATCACCGGCTTCACCAGCTTCGCGTTCTTCAAGTTCACGCGGCGCCCCAACGCAGTCGTAACCATGAAGACGGAAGCGACGAGACCAGCGGCGGCCAGCGATGGCGTCCACGCGGAAGGAGCCTGCGACAGAGCGCCGTAGGAGTCGAGCAGCCCGAGCCAACTCACAGCCAACAGGAACACGAACTCGGCACGCCCAGCAGCATCGAGCTGCACTCCCTCCCCGGCGAAGAACTCGATTGCGACTGCGACGTACATCGTGGCTATCACCTGGGCGGTGGTTTCGTAGTAGGAGCCGCGGTCGGGCGCATCCCAATAGGCCACGAAGACCACCACGACCGCGAAGGTCTCGAGGAAGTAGCCCGACCACACCTCAAGCCTGCGCTTGGCGGTCCGCAGCCTGCTGCTCTTCTCTGGCCACGATGGTTCCCCTGACATGCTTCTCCTGACGAGGGAGGTGTGCTTTCATCGATGTAGAGCGGACCGAGCGGTCGCTCTCGGGTCAGCGCCAGTTTCGCTTTTGACTTCATGAAGGAGTCGTCGACACGCAGAGAGGCGCTCGACATGGGACATTTGCTTGCGAATGAGGCCGTTCAGATGGGCGGACTCGGTGCCATCTTCCTGATGATCGTGGCGGGCGTTATCGCGATGTTCACCAAGAACTGACGCGGCGTCGGTCTCGCGGATCGATCGAACCCGCCATTCGCAAGTTGATCCTGAGAAGGCCGGCGATAGTCCCATCGGGCCATCAGGTCTGCTCACCCTGGCCAGTCGAGGGGGCCGAGCGCTGCGAGATGGGCCACTCGCCTCCGGGGTGAAGGGGCTATTCCGCCTCGTCCGGAAGACACCCACACTCGGCGGGTGCCCCCCAGCGCACCACCACGCATCCGCGCCAGCTATCTTGCCCTCACGGTCGCCTTGGCCTCCGCCTTGGCGCTGCTCGGCGTGATCTTCGCCCTAATCGGCCAGTTCCTCGTCCGTGTCGAAGGATCGGGACAGATCTACGGTCCCTCCGTATTCACAAACGCGAAGCCGAAGTTCTGGGTGACCGACGAGCTCGTGGGAGCGGCCGGCGTCGACGGCCTGTGGCAAGAAAAGCACGCTCTGGTCGGGCCGTTCGTAAGTTGGCACCTCACGCTGGACTTCCTGTTCGCTCTGCTGCTGGGGATCGCCCTGCGCCGCCTTCTTATCGCGGTCACCTTCAGGGCGCCGAAGGGCTGTCCTGCTCCCGTCGTCCCCGGTGGCACCCCCCTCACCGGGACGTGGTGGCAGAGGCGGCGCCGGCAGCTCCGTCGAGCGTGGCCGGTGGCCAAGTGGCACCTTGCGGTGGCGTTCCTCCGGAAGAGCCCGGAGGACCCGCTTGCCCTTGAGCACGTGGGGGGCTACGTGCGGGCGCGTGCGCGCAGCCGCCTCCTGTGGCTGTACGCCCTACCGGGGAGCTATGTCCTGCTCGACGAGGCCGAGACCCTGGCGACGTTCTTCATCTTCGGCTGCAAGCCCTTGGGCGGCGGCTGTGACTTCGGGATCGGACCCGGTCAGGCCGGACTGATCCATGCCCTCTCCAACCTCAAGTGGACCGCGCTGGTCCTCAACCTCGTCGTGATCCTGCTGCTCTACGCATGGCCGGGGTCCGAGGGCGCTTGGTCGTTGCGCCGGAGCCGGCTGACCCGCGACGAGCGAAACAAGTCCAGCCTCGCCGTCGGCCCACCGGTGGGCGTGGTGGTCCTTGTGCTCCTCCTCGGTCTCCTCCTGGCCGTCCCGGGCGGCGGGGCGCTCGACCAGATGCCCGATGTCGTTCGCGCCCAGATCGACAACGCGGGCGACGAACCGCAACGGATCCTCTGGTCGGTGCTGGGGCTTCTGCTGTTCATGGTCACGCTGGCCACGGTGTGCGTGCCGTCGACGAAGCCGACCGAGGTCAAGAGCATCGACAACGGCAATGTCGTTGTGGTCGTCGTCGGCGCGGCGCTGAGCGCGGCACTCTTCTTCGTGCACCTCGCCTTCGAGGACATCGACGAATCGGCTTTCCCGGTCCTGGCGCCGGCGCTAGTCGCCGGGGCAGTGTTGGTGGTCGCGCGGTTGATCCGCAGGATGTACCTGAGCTTCAAGGAGGAGGCGCCCGAGGTCGCGACGGACGAGGCGCCGGATATCACGACGGACGAGGCGGTGACGCCCGTCCTCGCGGACTCCTACGACCAGGTGGCCCGAGCACGGGTCGTCACGTCTCTGCTCGTCTCCGGCGCGGTGTTGATCTTCTGCCTCGCCATGGTGCGGGCTGTCGTCCCCTTGTTCATGCTCACCGGCCCTGAGACCACCAGTGACGACTTGATCATGCGGATCGCGCTGCTGCTGGCGCTCGCGGCTCCCGCCTTGGCGGCGCTGCTGTGCATGGTCTCGCTTCGCGACACGTGGGCGGAGTTCAACTTCTCCCACCTCGGTTGGCGACTGTGGGTCGGCACCTTGACAGCAGTCAACCTGGTCGCGGTCGTGGTGCTGGCGATCGCCACGAGCCGCTCGGACGACGTCGGCACAGTGGCGACGCTGCTCTTCTCCGTGTCGGCCTACGTCCTGCTCATCGGCGGCCTTGGTGCGTTGTCGCGCTACTGGTCGTGGCACCAGCTCACCGAGCTGGGCCTCGGTCCTCGCACCCCCTGGCTGACCCTGCTGGTCGTCGTGTGGCTGGTCATGAGCGCCTTCTCCGGCCGGGGTTACCACGACGCGCGCACCTTGTCCCTGGATCCCGGCGAGGCCGATGCGCCCCCGCTGCGGCGCACTCTCAACGTCGCGGTCACCGACTGGGGGCGGCAGTTCACAGCGTCCGAACTGGCGAGCTGTCTCAGGACGCCTGAGGGTGACGGACCGGGCCGTGTGCCGCTCGTGCTCGTCGCGTCACCCGGTGGCGGCGGGAAGGCGGCGTACTGGACCGCCCTCGGCATGGACAAGGTCTTCTCGGATGCCGGGTTCTGTCCCGAGAACCTGTTCGCAGCCTCGGGCGTGTCCGGGGGGTCGGTGGGGCTGACCACAGCTTTGGCTCAGCCTCCGGAAGCCAGCGCCAGCGACAGCGTGGGCCTGATGACCGACGAGGGACCCATGGCGCAGACACTCTCCGCGTTGCTGCTGCGCGACCTGCCACGGCCGTTCACGACACTGAGCGGCAGTTGGCGCGACCGCGGCGCCGTGCTCGAGGACGCGTGGGCGGCGGCCGCCCCCGATCAGGTGTTCAGCCACAAACCTGGCGCCGACGACAAGGAGAAGAACCTGACCGAGTTGGGCGATGGGTGGTGGTCGGCCCGCGGCGGGCCGGTCATCCTCCTCAACGGCGCCTCCGTGAACGACGGCTGTCGCGTACTCGTGACCAACGTCCGGGGCATCAGCTCGGGTAAGTCGGGCTGCCTCACCAACCCCGTCACCGCGACCGGCGTGGCCCCTGTCGGGGCGGTCTCGGGATCGGTCGACGTTCTCGACGGTCTGCTCCCATCCGAGCGGTCCGAGACGCGAGAGTCTCTCAAGAACTACTGCCCCACGAGGTCGAGCTCCCCGGACGACGTTCAGACCATCCGGGCGACGACGGCGGCACTGCTCTCCGCGCGGTTCCCATTCGTGACCCCGTCGGGTGCCTTGGACACGTGCCTGGTGCCCGGCGGGGAGAACATCAACCGCGAAGACCTTCCGCCGAACCTGGACAAGACGACGACCACATACGTCGTCGACGGCGGGTACCTCGAGAACACCGGGATCCTCACGCTGCTCCAGGTCTGGGACGCCGTGAAGCCGCGCGTGCTTAGGTGCAACGTCGCCGTTACCTCGGGGAGCGGTCCCAGCGCCGGCTGCCCGAGGGACGCCGAAGGCAAGGCGCTGCTGGTGGAGCCCTGGTTCGTGATGCTGGAGAACCACTATCGGTCGCGGGTGAATCCCCCGCCGCCAGCCGACCGTCCCAAGGAGCTGGCGGTGCCCTTGGCCACCGCAGGAAAGCGCACGACAACCGTCGACACCACACCGATGGAGCAGGCACTGGCGATCGACATCTCCCGCGCCTACGGCCTCAATGGGGTGTCCGCCTGCAACCGATTCGTGCGTCTCGCCCCACTGCTCGAGACTGAGGGGGAGGACGGCCAGCCGCCCAAGTTTTCTTCCGTGGAGGCCCCGCTCGGCTGGGTTCTCGCTCGGGACACCCAGAAGGGCATGTTCGAGGCGCTCGAGGCGAGCTGGCGGTTCAACGTCCAGATCAACGACGACGCGCCGCCTGAGTTCGAGACTCTCCAGGAACGTTGCCCATAGCGACCCCGGGGCACATCGCCACAATGCGCGTACCAGTGTCCTCGGTCGGGTGCTCGCGAGCGTACGCCGCCTTCAGGCGGACTTGCGCGCGACGACGTCCAGCCGCTCCGACGTCTCGCCTCGCGCGGCGACCGCAACGCGTCGGTACCACTCGGTGTCGACGGGGCCGACCGCCTCGACCAGCGCGACCATGTCCGCCGGCTCGTGCAGCACGAAGTCGAGGTCGATCTCGTGGCCGAACCACTCGTCCGCGTGGCGGAGCTCGGAGCCGGCGTGCAGCGCGAGGACCAGGACGATCGGACGGGCCAGCGCTGCCAGCGGTCCGGGGAGCTCGGAGGGCGCTAACTGCCATCTAGGTTCTGCGTTTTCACCTCGTCCTCGTCCTCGATGGCGATGCCGAAGGCATGACCGCAGGCTTCCACACGCCTAATCTGCGCTTCAAGGTCCTTCGCATCGCTCTTGACCGAGCCGATGGGGCTTCGACTCAGACCTCGTAGTGTCTGTGTCGTATCGGTGCGCACGCTCGCGCACTCCTGATCGACCAGTGCTTCTCGTACGCTGCGGAACCCCACAACAGCGACTACTTGCGTCGCATCCGCGAATGCTGCATCTGCCTCCGTCAGCTTGACGAAGACCTCTCGGAGAGCGGGTCCACGAAACTCCTTGACCAAAGCCCGTTTGGCCTTTCGCTGTGTACGTACCAGCGTGTTGTGTGCCTGGAGTAGCTCAACATAGGCCGTCTGACTTTGCGCTCGGCGGAAGTTTACGAACGACTGTTCTTCTTGATCAGTTAGTTGCTTGTCGGTGGTCCGAATCGCCACTGCTGCGCCGGCTCCCGCGACGACGAGTGAACCAAGTACGGACGCCACGACAGTGAACATCGTTGTTTGGCGCTGCGACTTGTGGGAGGAGTTACCCACGTCACGAATAGTCGAGTGCAACTGCGCCACCGACTTGCCGAGATCTGCTTCAACTTCTTGGTGGGCGGATGCTTGATGCAGCTTCCGGCGTTTTTGAGATCGCAACTGGCGGTAGGTCACACCCGCAAGGCTATGGCGCGCCCGCGATGGGGGGGCGGGACTCGGAACTCAGCCCTCCGCGGGTCGCGGTGAGTACCTCGAGGCGGCAGAGCGTGTTGTCCAACCAGTGGACGATCTGCTTGTGGTCGAGGACTGAGCTGCCTGCGGCGACGCAGACGACGTCATGGCTGCAAGTCCGTTGAAGTCAATGACTTGATTGGCCGTGAGCGACGGCCGGCCAATCGCTCTTCGACATCGCCGCGCCCAGTGCTCACCGGCGAGGGCCGCAATCGCGGCCCTCGTTCCACGGGGCACCCACGTGAGGTGCCTCCTGCGCCATTCCGAAGTGGTTGTGGAAGTTCTTCGCGACGACCGGCTCGATGACCTCGAGCAGATGGTTTGTGGCACTCATGGGCGCGACTCGGTCGGCTGTGCGCTATGGCCGTCTCTGTCAAACGGGCTTGCGCGCGACGACGTACAGCCGCTCCGAGGTCTCGCCCCTCGCGGCGACCGCACCGCGTCGGTACCACTCGGTGTCGACGAGGCCGGCCGCCTCGACCAGCGCGACCATGTCCGCCGGCTCGTGCAGCACGAAGTCGAGGTCGATCTCGTGGCCGAACCACTCGTCCGCGTGGCGGAGCTCGGAGCCGGCGTGCAGGGCGAGAACAAGCCATCCGCCGGGCGCGAGGGGACGGGCGAGGGCCGCCACCGCGTCGGGCAGCTCGGAGGCCCCCAAGTGGATGAGGGAATACCACCCCAGCACCGCCGCCCACCCGGAGCTCGCGGCAGGGCGGCCCAGCCGGCGCAGGTCGCCGACCTCGAACGTCGCGCCGGGGAAGCGCCGGCGGGCCTCGGCGACCATCCCGGGGGAGAGGTCGATGCCCGTGGCGTCGGCGCCCCGCTCGGCCAGGTAGCCGGTGACGTGCCCGGGACCGGACCCGACCTCCACCACCGGCCGGCCGCCCGCGTGGGCGAGCACCCGGTCGAGCAGCCAGGTCTCGAACGGCAGTGCCGCCAGCTCGTCGGCGAGGTGGTCGGCGTACGACGTCGCGACGGCGTCGTAGGACGACCGGACCTTGGCGTCGCGAACGTCGGCGCCGTCGGCGATCACGGCGTCCCGGTCGACACCCACCGCTGCGGCGTCCTGGGTGGGGACGGGTCCGAGGAGGTGGACCCAGCGCCGGTCGTGCTGCCCGGGTCGCAGCTCGAGCTCGCGCACCAGCGGCTGCGGGCGGCTCGCCATCCGGTGCAGGCACGCCTCCACTTCGCCTCGGTCGGCGAACCCGTGCAGCCGCTCGGTCCGGGTGCGCAGCTCGCCCGGCGCCTGGGCGCCCCGGAGCAGCAGCACCGTGAGGAGCGCGCGCTCGTCGGGCGCGAGGCCCAACTGCTCGTCGAGCACCTGGTGGTACTTCAGCGTGCGCCGGCCGGTGTCGGACCACACGATCCGCAGCAGCCCGCGCTCCTTGAGGGCCTTCGCGGTCCGCAGGATGGTCTGCTCGTCGAGGTCGACGACAGGGTCCCGGTTGCTCGTCTGGTTGCAGGCGGACCGCAGCGCGTTGGCGGTGAGGGGGTACGACGCGGGCACGGTCGTCTGCTTCTCCAGCAGGCTGCCGAGGATGCGCTGGTCCTCGGCGTCGAGGACGGGGAGATCGCTCACCATCACGACCCTAGATCCAGATGCCGGGCCATCCGCAGTGTGTCCCGGACCTGTGGCGTCCCGTGCCTACCTGCTCTCCGCCTGAGTGGACGCACGGACCTGCCGAGTTGAGGTCGCCACAGTTTCATCAAGGGATGTCGCTCAACCCGCACTCCCCGAGGTGAACTCGGCATGGGAACTGCAGGTTCGTCTGGATCCCTTGATGAGCCGACGGGGAGCCGACCGTCCCTCATCTGCCGCCTTGAGTGCGAGCGCGGCAGTCAATTCAGGTGGGTTGCACAGCCTTACTGGGTCGTCGCCCAGCCCAGGTGACGATGACCATGACCAGCACGAAAGTCACCATCGCGACGATGAGAGAGGCCTGCCAGGAGGCCGACTCGGAGCAACTCACGCTGAGGTTCACGATGGAAGCGCAGGCCGGCGGGTCGCTGTCATTGCCCTGGATGGGCAAGGTGGCCACCAGAGCCGCGACAGCAGCGAGGCCACTCAACAGGACGCTGATGACGACGTTCTCGACCACGCGCACGAGCGTCCTCCATCGCCGTCCTGCCTCCTGTGTACACGAACCGCCAGGGTTTCGTGCCCGCTGAGCAATCGTCCGCTCAAGCTGCAGAGGGCCGTCGGCGACGTCAGCGCTCGTCCTCGAATACGACGTGCCCCGCTTGGAGCTGCGAGCCGTCGTACGCATTCATGGGGACGCCTTCGATGACAGCTCGGACCTGCTCACGCTGCGACTCAGTGCACTCGATGACAACGCACTCGGTCATGCCGATGCGGTCGACCCCGGAGTTGAGACCAGCTCGCGCCAACGCGGACTCGACGGTCACGGGATCCACGCCGTTGGGAATCGCATAGGCGACGGTGTGCGTGTTGGGGTCTCTCAGGTGCGCCTCGCGCCGCGACTCCTCGCCGAGCCAGCTGCGCAGGTAGAGGCCGATGCCGATGCCGACGATCACCACGACGACAATCACGAATACGACCATGACCCCTCCTCGAGTCGCTGGCTTCTGGGATCGTTCCAGCATCGGCGGCGTCACTGGACAGCGATAGGGCCACTAGTCACCTCGGGAGTGGTCTCTCGTCCCTCCCCGCGCGCGCCAGGTTCTGGGCGGCCCGACGCTGCAGAAGTGCACGCTCGCTCTCGTTCCTGGTGCGCGCGGCCGCATCGGTGAACGCCGCGCCGGCCTGCGCGTGCAGCCCGGCCCGCTCGAGCAGGTCTCCGCGGACACTCGGCACGAGCGGCGAGTCGCCGAGCGCACCCGCGTCCAGCGCCTCCAGTACGGCGAGCCCCGCGTCCGGGCCGAACGCCCGCCCGTGGGCGACCGCCCGGTTGACCTCGACGACCGGTCCCGGCGCGGCGTCGGCGAGGACGTCGTACAGCTGCGCGATCCGGCGCCAGCTGGTGTCCTCGGCGCGCGCTGCGCGGGCGTGCTCCGCGGCGATCGAGGCCTGCAGGAAGTACTTGCCCACCGGCTTCCCGCCGGCGGCCAGCCGCTCGGCCTGCTGCAGCGCGGCCCTCCCGCGCCGGATCATCAGCTGGTCCCACTGCGTCCGGTCCTGGGCCTCCAGCAGCACCGGCGCGCCGTCCTCGTCGAGTCGGGCCGCCATTCGCGAGCCCTGCAGCTCTATCAGCGCCTGAAGCCCGAGCACCTCGGGCTCGTCGGGCGCGACAGCCGCCAGCATGCGCGCGAGCCTGACCGCCTCGCCCGCCAGGTCGGGACGCATCCAGTCCTCGCCGGCGGTGGCGGCGTACCCCTCGTTGAAGATCAGGTAGATCACGGCCATGACGTCGTCGAGACGCCTCGTCCGCTCCGGCCCAGTGGGCAGCTCGAACTCGGCGCGCGCCGCGGACAGCGTCTTCTTGGCTCGCGAGATGCGCTGACCCATGGTGGATTCGGTGGTCAGGAAGCCGCGGGCGATCTCGGCGGTCGTGAGCCCCCCGACCAGTCGCAGCGTCAGGGCGGCCCGGGACTCGGCAGTCAGGCTGGGGTGGCAGGACAGGAAGATGAGCCGCAGGACGTCGTCCTCGATGTAGTCGACCTGGCCGTCGAGGTCGGGCATCTGCGCCTCCTCTCCTCTGCGGGCGTCGTCGAGCTCTGCGAGCTTGCGGCGCAGGGTGTCGGCGCGGCGGAAGTGGTCGATGCCGCGCCGCTTCGCAGTGGTCATCAACCACGCGCTCGGGTTGTCCGGCACGCCGGTCGCGGGCCACTGCTCGAGCGCGGCGACGAGTGCGTCCTGTGCCAGGTCCTCGGCGAGCGCCACATCGCGGGTCATCCGAGTGAGAGCGCCGACGAGGCGGGCCGAGTCGGCCCGCCACGCGGCGAAGACGGCCTCGGTCGGGCCATCCGTACTGCTCGCCGCCGGCACGCTGCCAGCGTAGTGAGCCCCGTTCAGTCGGCGGGCGCCTCTGGGCCTGTGGAGATCTGGCGCAGGGTCGAGATCACGGTGACCTCGGGCCAGTGCTTCGCGTGCAGCTCGGCGAACTCCCGCTGGTCGGCGACCGCCTCCTCGAGGGTGTCGTACTGCAGGATCGCCCAGCCTCCGACGACCTCCTTGGCCTCGGCGTAGGGTCCGTCGACCCGGCTGACCTCGCCCTGGCGGACCACGAAGTTCACGGCGTCCTCGGTCCCGTAGAGACCGCCACCGTCGAGGAACACACCCTTGGCGGCCTGTTCGCCGATGTAGACGTCCATCGCGTCGAACAGCGCCTGCGGCGGCGTGCCGACGCCCTCTTCCATCCTGACGAATCCCATGAAGCGGGGCATCTCGATCACTCCTAGTGGTAGCGGGGGCGTTGCTTGTCGCACGTACGTCGAACGGCTCGCGGGTCTCTCGACATGGACCACTGAAGTTTCGTCGACCGCCCGACCGCCAGGGCGGCCGGCAGCCGACACGTCTGGACCAAAGTCCCATCGCCCGGATGGCCAAGGCCCCTGCTCGGAGTCCTCTGCCACGACCAAGGATTGACCCCAAATCACGAGGGGGTGTGGAGCCATGGCAGCGACGCACATGGTGGACGCGAGCTCGGCCACGAAGCGAGCCGTGATCAACGTGCACGACGAGCTCATGTCACTCACCCTGCGCATGGTCGGCGAGTACCCGGAGTTCCCGGCCGGATCGGTCATGCGGTGCGTCGGGCGAGCCGTCCGGGGTGCGCTGTTGGCAGGAACGCCTCGCGAGCAGATCCCGGCCCACGTCGAAAGCGCGGTGCGGGATCTCCTGGCCGGGCGGCTCGTGGCACCGCGCCGGGCGTCGGCGATGGCAACGGCGGGCTGATCCTCCGCGTCTGCTCAGGCGCCGGGCTCGTCGTCGTCACGTGGCTCGAAGACCACGACGGCGGTCTCGTTCGGCCGGCGGGCGGCGTACTCCTCCAGGTTCTTGTCGATCTCGGCCCAGCGTGACCACAGCCGCTCGCGCTCCTTGCCTTCGGCGCGCCGCGCCCGGACCGGGCGGGAGCCGTCGCGGGTCTGGACGACGGCGTTGGGGTTGTCCTGCAGGTTGAGCCACCACGCGGGTTCCGCCGGGCCCCAGCCGTTCATCGCCATCGTGACGAGGTTGGGACCGTCCTCGATGTAGCCGCACACGACCTGCCGTGGCTGGCCCGAACGACGCCCGGTCGTGGTCAGGCGCAGGGTGCCCCAGCCGCCCGGCTTCGGCCGCCAGAGACCGAATCGGCCGCCGGTCGCGCGCAGCAGCGCGCGGTGGCCGTGCCAGAACCCGACGATGAACCAGCGCGGCGGCAGCCATGCCCCTCGGGTGCGTGCCTTCGCGGTCCCTCCATCCCCTTCCTTCGTCACGAGCACAGCCTTGCCGCTCGGACTCCGCCGGGCTAGGGGCAATGGTCCGAAGGTCCGGTGCCCGGGTCAGCCGCCTGGCCTGGACACTCGCATCCCATGCAGGGACGTCGGATCAGCCCAGGCGGTATACCCGCATCGCCGTCTCCACCACGCGGTCGCCCTGACCGTCGCTGGCGACGATGCGGAACGACACGAACCGGCGTCCGGCGCCGGCCCTCGGGTTGTCATAGGCCACCCGGAACGACGTCCGCGAGAGCCGTGTCAGCCGCGCGTCGCGCCAGGAGCGTCCGTCGTCCGTCGACCACTGCATGCGCGCGCTGGTGATGGGCAGGTCGGCCTCGGTCAGTGAGCGGAAGGCCAGCCGGAACGAGGTCGGACCCGCCGGCATGGCTCCGCTCAACGAGACGGGCGGGGCGTACTGAGGACTCAGCAACGGCGCGGCGATGCGCTCCCCGCCGAAGCGGAAGGTCCACTCGTCGCGCACCAGGGTGGAGAGGGTCCAGCTGGAGGAGTCCGGCCGCGAGGTGGCCGTGAGGACGTAAGCGCGTTGCCCCTTGGGCACCGGAACGCGCAGTCGCGCGTCCCCACGGCCGCGGGCAAGGAGGTCGTGCCCCGACCTCAATGACCACTCGGCGTTCTGTCTGTCGGCGACGCCGATCAGCGCGGCCCCGGAGCTGTCGAAGAGGGGAACGTTGCCGACCAGGCGGCCCTTCTCTCGTCGGATGACGTCAGCGGCCCGGGCTGCCCCGCCCCGGTAGCCCGGGCCGACCGGACCGTGCGCGAAGTCGATCCTGCGCACCGTTCCGGCACGGGGGAAGCGGCCCACCGCGATCAGCTGGGAGAGGTCGTCGCCGTCCGCGGGGGTGGCCAGCGGCATCACCGTCTGTTGGTAGGACGAGTCGTCGCCGGCCTGGAACAACACCACGCGCCTGCCTGGCACCTGAACGGCGAACTCGTGGCCCGTGAACATGTCGATGAAGCCGTTCGGGATGCGTCCGAAGGCGCCGAAGAACGACTGGCGCAGTCCCGGGGGACCGTTCGCGTACAGCCACTGGACGACCGTGGAGAAGTCTCGGCGTCGATGCTCGAAGGTGAGGCTGTCGGGCACCCCCTGCGCGACGTCGGCGGTGATCGCCAGCCGGTCGTAGGGCTCACCGCCTGTCCCCTTGGGCGCGAGAGTCGCCGAGACCCCGGTCCCCAACGCCCCATGAGCCACGTCGGCGGGGGCTGGCTGGACCCGCATGAAGAAGCGCGGGCCGGAGAAGCTGAACGGGATCCCGAACCCGCTGTCGGGAGTCCGGGTCAGGCTGAGAGCAGAGTCCACCACGCGGTGGCCCGGCAGGCTGACGTGGGGTTTGACGGTGGCTGCGCTCGTGTCGAGAGCGAGACCAAGGTCGGATGCGACGTCGAACTCGGGGGCCATCACCAGGCGGCGGAAGGTGAAGCCGATCGCACTGTAAGGACCCTGGGGCACGTCGAACCGGGCTTCCCCTTGATCCCCGGTGACGTCTTGGTAGATCGAGCCGTCCGCGACGTTTGACACGGTGACCACGGCGCCAGGCACAGGATCGCCCTTGCGGTCGCGCACGGTCACGGTGACCCGGTGCGTCGCAGCGTCGTCTTGCGCGGTCCGCCCCGGTGCCCTCCTGCCGGGGTCGGCGAGGCGGATCGACGCGACACCAGCGAGGTCATCGGCTGACAGGCCAGGGAAGCCGCGGCCGTACGACCCCTGCACCACACGCGCCCTCGACGTCGCGCGGAGACTCGTGCGATCGAGCCGGAGGCCCGGCAACCGATGGACCACTGCGTCGGCCTCGAAGCGGACCGTGACCGGCACCCGGTCGCCGTAGGTCTCCAACCTGGTGACGTCGAACAACGACAGGTCCAGCTTGCGCAGCATCGACCGCGGCATTTGCGGCAGCACGAACGTGTCGGCGCCGGCGCGCCACCGGACCAGCGCCCCGCGTGCGTGGGAGGAGCCGGCCAGCAGCGTCGACACGACCGATCCGTCTGCTCGGGTGAGGACCCGGAGGAGCTCTCCGGACACGAGCCGCACGGTGGCCGACCTCACGACCTGCGCCTGGTCCGCGGCCGGCACCGTGTCGGTCCAGGCAGTGTCGATCCGGGCAGGGTCAGCTCGGGCTGGTTCGGGGTGGTGTCCGGCGAGGAGGAGCGCGATCACTGTCAGCAGCGCGACGTGCACCCGAACCATCACGGGGCGAGGCTACGTGCTGCGATGAGTCCAGTCGCCCTCGCGGGTCGTCATGGCCAACACCGTTCGAGGAGAAGCCATGGGCAAGGTCATCGCATCCATCACGACGTCCGTCGACGGCTACGTCACCGGTCCTGACGACCACCCCGGGCAGGGGCTGGGTCGCGGCGGGGAGCGCCTGCACTACTGGGTGATGGGTGGGCCGTGGACCTACGAGGGTGGCCACGACTTCGCCATGCACGGTCCGGACAAGGAGTTCTTCGACGAGATGGTCGCCGGGCTCGGGGCCGGTGTCTGTGGTCGCGGGATGTATGACGCCGCCGGCGCGTGGGGCGGCACCAACCCGTTCGGCGGACCGCTGATGGTGCTGACGCACCGGCTCGAGGACCCGCCGCCGGCCGAGAGCGGCTTCCAGTTCGTCTCCGGGTTCGACAACGCCCTCGACCAGGCGATCGACGCCGCCGGCGACGGCGACGTCAGCCTCGGCGGGGGCGCCGACCTGATCCGCCAGGGGCTGGCATCGGGCCGGGTGGACGAGCTGGTCATCTCGACGGCCCCGGTCATCCTGGGCGCCGGCAAGCGGCTGTTCGACGGGTTCGAGAAGGACGTCGACCTCGAGGTGGTCAAGGTCGTCAGCTCGCCGTACGCCACCCATGTGCGCTACCGCGTGGTGCACTGAGACGAATGCCGCATCCGCAACCGGTCGCCCGCCGCCTCTTCGAGCTCATCGAGCCGATCGCGCTGGTGAACTTCTTCGCCCAGGAACCGAACGACTCGATGGCGACGCTCGGCTTCCGCAACTACTGGGACGGCTACTTCGCGGGACGGTCTGCGCCGCTCGGTCGCGTTCCGGCCGAGGTGGTGCACGCCGCGTTCTACAGCTTCGCCGAGGATGAGGTGGCCCGCCACATTCCCAAGGTCTGGGAGACGACCACGCCCGAGGCGGCGCACGCCGCGCGGGAGCAGGGCTGCGTGGCGGCACTGCGGCGGATCCTCGGCGACCTCGTCGAGACCCCGGAGCTCGCCCGGGCGGCCGACCTCCTCGCCAAGGCCTCGACCAGCGCCCCGACGGAGGGACGGGTCATGTACGCCGCGCTCCGAACCCTCCCGATCCCCGAGGAGCCGGTGGCCCGGCTCTGGCACGCGGCCAACATGCTCCGCGAGCATCGCGGGGACGGTCATGTCGCTGCCCTGGTCTCGGAGCGGATCGGCGGGACCGAGGCCCACGTGTTCAACGCCCTCGCCAGCGGCATCTACCCGGCGGAGTCGTTCGGACGCATCCACCACCTCCCGCAGGCACGCCTGGCCGACGTCATGGAGGGTCTGCGCGACCGCGGCCTCCTCGATGCCTCCGGTCGCTTCACCGACGCCGGGCGGGCGACCAAGAACCGCATCGAGTCACTGACCGACGTCCTGGCAGAGGCCCCGTATGACGGACTGGAGCCGCGAGAGCTCGACGAGCTGATCACCCTGCTCGAGCCGATCTCCACGAGGCTGGCGGCAGCGGGATCGAAGTAGCCTGCGGCGGGCTGACCGCCGCAGGGGTCCGACGGGAGGCCGATGGCGTCCGGGGTCGGTAGGCTGCGCAGCGTGGCTGGGATATCGATCCACGATGCGGTCCGCGAGCTGCTGGCGAGCGACGCGGTGGCCCAGGTCGTCACGCTCGACGCGGACGGCTCACCGCACGTCACGGCGGCCTGGGTCGACTTCGACGGTGACGAGATCGTCCTGGCCACGCTCTCCGACCAGCGCAAGCTGCGCAACCTGCGTCGCGACCCTCGTGTCGCAGTGACGGTGCCGACCACGCGGGTCAACGACTGGGGCCTGCTGGAATACCTGGTCGTCTACGGGACGGCCCGGGTGACCGAAGGCGGCGCTCCGGAGATGCTCCAGCGGCTGGCTCACACCTACCTCGGGCCCGACGTCGTGTTCCCACCGATGCCGAACCCGCCGGCGGGCTTCGTCACGAGGATCACCCCGGAGCGGTTCGGCGGCGTCGGGCCGTGGAACCCACCCCGCGGCTGACCGTGCGCCGACCATGGTGCCGGCCCGCGACCCGCGAGTAGCGTGCTTGTCGGCCCCGCACCGGTGGGCCCTCCACCCAAGGAGTTGGCATGCCCAGACTGATTGCCACCCACGAAGTCGACGATGTCGCCCATTGGCTCGCGTCACCCAAACGCGAGGAGGTGCTCGCCTCGATCGCGAGCGACATCCGCACCTACGTCGACCCCACGAGACCCAACCACGTCGGTCTGAGCCTGGACGTTGCGGACATGGATGCCTTCCAGGCGCTCATGGAGAGCGAAGCGGGCGCGGCCGCGATGGAGTACGACGGCGTCCGTCCCGAGACGCTGGCGATCTTCATCGAGAGCTGACGGCCCTCACTTGTAGCGGGCCGTGTAGGTGGTAGCCGTCGCCGGAGCGACGATCGTGTGGGACTGAGCGCCGCCGTCGGACCAGGACACGAACCTGTATGTCTGTTTCCCCTTGGCCTGCGGGGAGATGGCGCTGACCGTGTTGCTGGATCCCACGATGACGCTGCGGGAGAACGCGGACTTCGACGACGTGCCGCCCACGATCAGGTTGAGTCCGCCGGGCACGGTCTGGAAGGTCAGCGTCACCATCCGTGGATCGAGCCTGCGGGTCACCGTGCTGGTCAGCCCTCCGGAGTCGGTCGCGGTCAGCCGGAGCTCCAGGTAGGCCGGCGCCTCGTGGTCCGGAGCGACGAACGAACCGCCGGCGACGCCGACGTAGCTCTGCAACGGGTGCGAGTGGCAGTTGCTCGGGCAGTGCTGGAGGACCAGGTCCCACGAGAGCGCTGACGGCGGCAGGGTGCCGTCCTGCGCATCGGTCGCACCGCCGGAGAAGTTGATGGTGTCGCCTACCACCCACAGGGTGCCGGCCGCCGGTGTGTTGATGACGGCTGACGGGGCCGTGTTGCCGACCGTGATGACCACCGAGTCCGTTGCGGTCGCGCCGTCGGGGTCGGTGACCCGAAGGGTCGCCGTGTAGACGCCGGAGCTGGTGTAGGTGAACGCCGGCTGCGCGGCGGTGGAGTCGTCGAAGGCCCCGTCACCGTCGAGGTCCCACGCGAAGCCCAGGGTGTCGCCGGCATCCGGGTCGCTCGACGCCGAGCCGTCGAAGCTCACGGTCAGCGGGGCGGCGCCCGTGGTGGGTGAGGCGGTGGCGACGGCGACCGGCGGCTGGTTGCTGCTGGTGTAGCTGATCCGCCGCACCGTGCCGCCGTCGAAGTCGACGTAGAAGAGCTCGCCGGTCGGGCCGATCTGCAGGTTGACCGGGTTGGCGGCGCCCGCGACGAAGGTGCGTACGAGGCCCGGGGCCGGGTTGCCGTCCGCGCCCTTGGGCATCACCCAGATGCAGTCACGGGAGTAGTCGGCGAAGAACAGCGCGTCGTCGTACTCCGCCGGGTAGGGGCTCTGCCCGGAGGCGAACGCGAACTGGACCCCGGCCGTCGACGAGCTGCCGGTCGGGCACGTCTCGTTGGGCACCACGCGCGCGGTGTGGTGGTAGGCGAAGTAGGGCGCCGTGACGGCGCCGGGGGACGAGTACAGGTTCTCGCAGATGTTGAGGTTCGCGCCGTCGTAGCCGGCCTGGCGGCCCACCCCCTCGTAGCAGGGCCAGCCGAAGTTGCGGGTCACCGTCGTCGACGGGAGGAGCCGGTTGATCTCCTCCCAGTCGTTCCACCCGACGTCACCCACCCAGAGCTCGTCGGTGCCGGGCCGCTCGGTGACCCGGAACGGGTTGCGCAGCCCGACGGCGACGATGCGGCGGGCGTTGGGGTCGGGGGACGAGGCCAGAGGGTTGGTGGGCAGGCCGGCTCCGGTCGCCGGGTCGACCCGGATCACTGTGCCGTCCAGGCTCACGGGGTCGCCGGAGGTGCGGAGGTCCTGGCTGCGCAGCGCGCCGCCCTCCGCCGTCGGCGGGGAGAGGGTGGCGCCCACGCCACCCGGCGGGTCACCACAGGGGTTGAGCGGGGACCCGTCCTGGCCCCAGTCGGTGAAGTTGAAGCTCGCGCCGTCGCCGCCGCTGGCGTAGAGGGCTCCGGAGCGCCCGAACTCCACGGAGCCGACCGAGTGGCTGGGGTACTGCTGGCACCAGTCCTCCACCAGCACCTGCTCGCTGCCCGTCATCGTGTTGCCACTCGCCGTCAGCCGGGACAGCCGCCCACTGACCACACAGCCGTCCGCAGTGGCGCCTGGCGGGGTCGGACACGGGTCGGAGTAGACGCCGGGAGTGCCCCATCGAGGTGCGGGCGCGGCCGAGCCGAGCTCGTGGTCATAGGTGTAGAGGACGTAGACATACGGGTCGGCGGGGAACCCCGGATCCAGCGCCATGCCCAGCAACCCGCGGTCCCAGAAGTTGTGGACGTTCACGTTGAGGTCGGCGAAGACGTCGGGAGTCGGGTCGGTGAGGGAGTCGAAGACCTTGATGACGCCGCGCTTCTCGGCCACGAAGACCCGGCCGTCGGGGGAGAACCGAAGGGCGGTCGGGTTCGACAGGCCGCTGAACACGACGGTCTCCGAGAACCCGGGCTGAGTGGTGGCCCCCTCCGCCTGCGACGACACCGCTATGAGCACCATTCCGCCGGCCAGCACCGAGATCGCCGACGCCAGCGCCACCTTGGCCCGACCGACTCGTCTGCGGAGCGCCTGCCCCATTGCTGACCGGCGGCCCGAACCGTTCGACACCACGGCAGATCGACTCACGATGACCCCCCCCGGCCTCGCTCCCGAACTGGACGTCCGGTCACTCGAGACCGTCCTGTTCCGAGCGTCATCTCGCCGTGCAAGTGGGTCAACCCCAAGAATGGTGACTCGTCTCAGGCCGATCACGATGAGCCATCGCGGCGCGTTGCGGCCGCATGCTGTGGACCGGAGCGGATACCGACCCGACGCAGGGGCCTGCCGGCCCGCAGGACGCTCGAGGAGTCCGCCATGTCGATGACCACGCCCGTACGCACCAGCACCCCCGGCGGAAAGCCGCGGATGAGTCCGAAGTCCATGGCGATCTGGGGGGCGGTCGCCGTGGTCGGCGCCGTCTGCTGGAGCGTCCTGGCGCTGTCGCGCGGGGAGGAGGTCTCCGCGCTGTGGATCCTGTTCGCCGCGCTGTCGTCGTACGCCATCGCCTATCGCTTCTACGCCCGCTTCATCGCCTACCGCGTGCTCGGCGTCGACGACACCCGAGCGACGCCGGCGGAGCGGCTGCAGAACGGCAAGGACTTCGACGTCACCGACCGCCGGGTGCTGTTCGGCCACCACTTCGCCGCGATCGCCGGCGCCGGGCCGCTGGTGGGGCCGGTGCTGGCGGCGCAGATGGGCTACCTGCCCGGCACGATCTGGATCATCGTCGGCGTCATCTTCGCCGGCGCCGTCCAGGACATGGTGGTGCTGTTCTTCTCGATGCGCCGCGACGGCAAGAGCCTGGGCCAGATGGTGCGCGAGGAGATCGGCGTCGTCGGCGGCGTCGCCGCCCTGATCGCGGTCTTCGCGATCATGATCATCATCCTGGCCGTGCTGGCGCTGGTCGTCGTCAATGCCCTGGCTGAGTCGCCGTGGGGCGTCTTCTCGATCGCGCTGACCATCCCGATCGCGCTTTTCATGGGCTTCTACCTGCGCCACCTGCGGCCCGGCCGGGTGGCGGAGGTGACCGCGATCGGCGTCGGGCTGCTGCTGCTCGCGATCATCGGCGGCGGGTACGTCGAGCAGCTGGGCCTCGAGAGCGCGCTCACCCTGTCCGGGGAGCAGCTGACCGTCGGGCTCGTCGTCTACGGGTTCGTCGCCTCGATCCTCCCGGTCTGGATGCTGCTGACCCCGCGCGACTACCTGTCGACGTTCATGAAGATCGGCGTGATCGTCCTGCTCGCCGTCGGCCTGGTCTTCGCCGCGCCGGTCCTGCAGAACGAGGCGGTCAGCGACTTCGCGATCGACGGCGACGGCCCGGTCTTCGCCGGCAAGCTGTTCCCCTTCGTCTTCATCACCATCGCCTGCGGCGCGCTGTCCGGCTTCCACGCCCTGATCTCGTCGGGGACGACGCCCAAGATGGTGGCCAAGGAGAGCCACGTCCGGATGATCGGCTACGGCGGCATGCTGATGGAGTCGTTCGTGGCGATCAGCGCGCTCATGGCGGCCTCGGTCATCGACCCCGGCCTCTACTTCGCGATGAACTCCCCGGCCGGAGCCACCGGTGGCGAGCCCGGGGCCGCCGCGGAGTTCGTGAGATCGCTCGGCTTCTCGATCAGCCCGGACACGCTGGCCGCCGCCGCCCAGTCGGTGGAGGAGGAGTCCCTGATCTCCCGCACCGGCGGCGCGCCGACCCTGGCGTTCGGCATGTCGGCGATCTTCACCGAGGCGTTCGGCGGCGGGCTGGCGGCGTTCTGGTACCACTTCGCGATCATGTTCGAGGCGCTGTTCATCCTCACCGCCGTCGACGCCGGCACCCGCGTGGGCCGGTTCATGCTGCAGGACACCATCGGCAACGTCTGGCCTCGGTACGCCGACCTGTCGTGGAAGCCCGCCTCCTGGTCGGCCAGCGCGATCGTCGTCGGGCTCTGGGGCTACATGCTCTACGTCGGTGTGACCGACCCGCTCGGCGGCATCAACCAGCTGTTCCCGCTCTTCGGCATCGCCAACCAGCTGCTCGCCGCGATCGCCCTGACCCTCTGCGTCACCCTGCTGATCAAGCACGGCAAGGTGAAGTGGGCCTGGGTGCCCGGCGTCGGGCTCGTGTGGGACCTCGTCACCACCATGACCGCGAGCTATCAGAAGGTCTTCTCCGACAACCCGAAGATCGGCTACTTCGAGCAGCGGTCGACCTTCCAGGCCGCGATCGACGAGGGCGAGGTGCTGGCGCCGGCGAAGGACCTCGACGAGATGCAGACGATCGTCACCAACTCCACCGTCAACGGCACCCTGCAGGCGATCTTCGCGCTGCTGGTGATCGTCATCGTCGTCAACGCACTGGTCATCTGGGTCAAGGCCATCCGCGCCGGCGGCCTGCCCACCACCGAGGTCCCGGCGACGCCGTCCGACATCGTCGCTCCGTCGGACTTCTTCGCCACCAAGGAGGAGAAGGAGGCGGTCCGCGAGTGGGAGGCCACCCATGCCGGGGTCGGTGCTCTCGCTGGGAGTGATCGGCGGTGAGGGACGCGGTTCTCCGTGCCGGGCGCGGCCTGCGCTGGTACGTCCGGCAGGCCACCGGTGAGGCCAAGTGGGACGAGTACGTCGCCGCGTGCCGCGCCGACGGCACCGAGCCGGTCAGTCGACGGGAGTTCGAGCGTCACCGGGCCGAGCATCGTGAGGCGAACCCGCAGGCGCGCTGCTGCTGACGGGGTCACGAGCCCGGCAGGTCACGCACCCGCGAGGACCTCGGCCGCGAACTCGCGCGCCTGCTCGTTGGGGTCCGACTCCGCCAGCCGCCGAGCCAGCTCGATCGCGCCCTCGGGCCATCGCTCGCGCGGCCACTCCTTGAGGCAGTTGAGCGCCATGTTGCGGTTGCGGATGACAGGGCTCCGCAGACCCGCGAGCACGAGCTCTGCGCCGATGCCCGGGTGGTCGCGGAGCGCCTGGAGGCTCCAGTCGAGCGCTGCGTGCGCCTGCCACCCCGGGCCGAGACCCATCGCGTCGCTGGGGCCGGTGGCGATCTCGTCGAGCGGAAGCAGCTCCCTCGCCAGAGCAGCGAGCGTCACCGCGCGGACGTCGTCGGCGCCCTGCCAGGCGGTGAACCAGCCACCGCCCAGCGGCTCCCGCCGGATGCGCGCGACCTGGATGTCGAAGATGTCGAGGCCGCGGCGCCGCGCCGCCTGCTCCGCGAGCCAGTAGTCGGCGCCGTCGTCGGAGTCGAGGCCGGCGTAGATGACGGGATCCCACGAGTCGCGGCCGAGGATCTCCTCGCACGCCCGCTCGAATGCCTCCCTACGGGTGGCGGTCCACCCGATCGAGGCCAGCATGTCCCACTGCTCCTCGCCGTCGAGGAACGTCGCGATCGACGCGATCGACTGGAAGTCCCGCAGCGTCTCGGCGCGGGTGGTCATCTGCCCCAGGAAGGCCTCGACCGCGTCCGCGCCGTCGACGTAGTCCGACATGTCCTCGGCCGGGCCGCCGACGCACAGTGCCTCGAGGATCTCGCCCGCGGCGGTGAGCAGCTCGCGGTCCGGTGTCCCGTCACGCAGGGCCTCGAGCAGCCCTCCGGTCGTGGCGGCGATGTGGGCGAGGTACTCGTACATGACCGAGTTGCGGTAGCCCTGCCGGAGGATCCACGCGCGGATCGCCGGGTCGGTGGTGCCGCGCAGCCGCTCCACGCACTGGATCCGGCCCCAGCCGTCGACCGTGCTGGCCAGCGCCCACAGCTCGCTCTCGGGGTCTTCGAGACCGTTGGTCAGGGCCACCGCCGCGAACAGCGTGAACTCCTCGTGCGCGCCCAGCGCCCTGACGACGCCGACCTCGCCGACCAGCCCGGTGACGCCGAGCAGCGCGATGCCGACCTTGACCGGGCTCCGGTCCGCCGACGTCGTGGCCAGCCAGCGGGCGATCTCGTGCAGCCGAGCTCGGTCCGGCTGCAGGTCGACGAGGCGCTCGATCATCGCGTCGAGGTAGCCGATGGCGCTGTCGTCGTCGACGGCGTCGTACAGCTTCTTCAGCCGTCGCTGGCTCCCGCGCTCGCACGCCTTCACGAACGCCGCAGCGACCTCGTTCGCCCGTTTCGCGGCGTCGTTCCCGCTGGCGTGGTGACCCAGGACGCCGTCCATCGCGCCTGGCGCCCACCTGATCCCGTCGGTGGCCTCGGGCTCGTCGGGGAGACGCAGGCCCGGGTCGCTCAGTCGCCCTGCCTCGTCGAGATGCTCGACGATGAAGTCGTAGATCGACGTTCCCGCCACGCGGCCCTTTTCATGCCGGTGACTGGTGCGGCCGGCCGAAGTACCGCCGAGAACCCGGACCTGTGCAGAACCCCGTCCGGCCGCATCGGTCGATGTCGGTGGTCACCCTTAGCGTTCTTGCCATGGACGACGACCTCACAAGACTCGACAAGGCGGGCCTGCTGGCCGCCTCGTCGGAGGCGGTGCGGGCTCGTCGGCTGGCCGAGGTCCGTGACCTCAAGATCCTTCTCGAGTGGGTTCGGGCTCACTCGGGAGAGCCGGACAACCCTCGGGACCGGCTGCTGGAGCTGGCCGGCGAGGGCGCACCGCAGGTGCAGGAGTTCTGCCTGGGTGAGATCGCGCTGACCCGCGGCACCGGCGCGACCGCGACGCTCAACGCGCTGGTCGACACCCTCAACCTGGTCTACCGGATGCCGGAGACGTGGAAGGTCCTGCAGGCCGGGGAGGCCGAGGTCCACATCGCCCGCCGGGTGGCCAGGATCTCCAGCCACCTGCCGCTGGCGGTGATGCCGGTGGTCGACAGGTCGGTCGCGCGGATGATCGCCCACGAGTCCGGTGGCCGGGTGCTGGAGGTCGCCGAGGCCAAGATCATCGAGGCCGACCCCGAGCTGCACCAGGCCCGGGTCGAGGCCGAGCGCCGCCGCCGTTACGTGTCGTCCTCGCGCACCGACGAGTTCGGGCTGCGCACCGTGATCGCCCGCTGCGAGGCGGGAGACGTGGTGTGGATCGAGGCGACCCTGGCCCGGGTCGCCGAGATCATCGCCCCACGTCACCCCGACGCCAAGGCCGACGAGCTCCGCTCGATCGCCTTCGGGTGGCTGGCGCGACCCGCCGAGCTCCTCGCGCTGCTCCTGGACAACCGCGACGAGCAGGAGACCCTCGACCTCGACCTGGGTGAGGAGAGCCCGGAGGTCGAGCACAACCGGGCGATGGCGATGCCCGCCGATCTCCTCGACGCGCTGCGCGAGCTCGACCTGACCCCACTGGCGCCCAAGGCGGTGCTCTACGTCCATCTCCACGAGGCCGCGGTCAACGGCCGAGCGACCGGCGTCGCCCGGGCCGAAGGTCTCGGACCCCAGACCTACGCGTCCCTGGCCGAGCTGCTGGCCCGCACCAAGCTGGTCGTCAAGCCCGTGATCGACTTGCACGACCCGGTCCGCACCACCGCCTACGAGCACCCCGAGTCCCTCAAGGAACGGGTCCACCTGACCAGCGGTGGCGACTAGTGGCCCTACGCCACCTCCACCAGCCGCGCGGTCGACTACGACCACCCGACGCCCTACGACGCCGAACAGAACATCCGAGGCGGGCCACCGGGCCAGACCGGCACCCACAACTCCGGCCCGCTCGGCCGACGACATCACCGCTGGAAGACCCACGGCGGCTACCGCGCCCGACAATGCGGCCCGGGTAGATACGTCTGGCTCACCCCGCACGGGCTCGGGTTCCTCGTCGACCACCGCGGCACCCGCCGGATCAGCGCCGGTGAGGCCCGGATCATCCTCAACGCCCCACCCGGCGTCGACCTCTACCCCGGCTGAGCGATCGCCGCGGGGGCACCTGGCCTACTTGGCTGCGAGCTTGTAGCGCATCACCTCGAGGACCGCGTCCACGTCCGGCAGCGCCCGAACTTCGATGACGAACGGCAACATCCGCCCTGTCATCTCGGCCTCAGCGGCTTGCCTGCGGAGGTCGTCCGCAATCGAGAGCGAAGCCAGGCCCTCGCGGTGCCTGGCAGCGAAGTAGAACGTCACAGTGGCGTAGTCCTTCCACACCGCGAGCCAGGCGACGTTCTTCGTGCCCCGGAGCGCCTTGCGAAGCCACCCACCATCGCGGAAGTAGTGCCACGAGAGGGTCAGGCCGAATGGTGGGCCGGCAAGAGCGGTCTCGAGGACCTGCCATGGCTCGATCGCCCCGCCGAGCGCGGAGCTGATCTGCCTCTCGTCGGGCGCGACCTCGGGATCGGTCAGGACCGGCACGCGGTGCTCTCGCACGGTCCGACCGTAGACGGGACGGCTGCCGCACCGCACGATCGGGCTCGTTCTGCTGCAACCATGACTGACGGACAATCGCGACGTGGTCGAGGTGGATCCGGAGCGATTCGAGGCGATGGTGAGCGAGGCTCTCGACGGGTTGCCGGACGAGCTAGGGGAGCTGATGACCAACGTGGCCGTCACCGTGGAGCACGATGAGGGACCGCCGGGTCTGCTGGGGCTCTACCGCGGCATTCCCCTGTCGCGCCGTACGACGGCCTACGCCGGTGTGCTGCCCGACCGGATCACGATCTACCGGCGCGCCATCTGCGCGCGCTGTCGCACTGAACGAGAGGTCGTGGAGCAGGTGCGCCGCACAGTGGTCCACGAGGTCGGCCATCACTTCGGGATCGGCGACGCACGGCTGCGTGAGCTCGGGTGGTGACCCGCATTCGTAGGCCGGATGTCTTGCCACGTGTACCTCCCAGGAGGACTGTGGTTTCAGGCCCGAGGCCAACAAGGGGGAGGCCTGAGGTGGGGCCAGGCTCGAGGAGGACACATGACCGCGAAGCAGAGCATCGAGAGCCCGCACGAAGTACGCCCGTTCGAGGACCACGGCCACGTGGACGTGGTCACCCTCGGTGAGTTCACCCTGGGCCGAGGCGTCTTCGAGCCAGGCTGGCGCTGGTCCAACGACGTCAAGCCCATCGCCGGCACCGACTCGTGCCAGACCCACCACACCGGGATCTGCACGTCCGGTCGGATGACCGTCAGGATGGACGACGGCGAGGAGATCGACATCGGCCCGGGCGACGTCGTCGACCTCGACCCGGGACACGACGCGTGGGTCGTCGGCGACGAGCCCTGCGTCATGCTGGACACCGGCGTCGCGGCGTACGCCAAGCCGAGCTGACGACTCCCAGTCCGACGAAAGCGCCCCTCGCTGTGAGGGCGCTGTTGCGTGCCGTCGGGGACCCGGATGACTGAGCGCACGCTGATCCTGCTCCGGCATGCGAAGTCGGACTGGTCCGGCGGCGAGGCCGACATCGCCCGGCCGCTGGCCAAGCGCGGCCGTCGTCAGGCACCTGACGCGGGGAGATGGCTGGCGGCGAACATCGACAGGGTCGACCTCGCTGTCGTCTCACCCGCCAACCGCGCTCGGAGCACCTGGGACCTCGTCTCGGGAGTCCTCGACATGTCTCCGCGGACGCGGATCGACGATCGGGTGAACGCCGCGTCAGACGATGAGCTCCTCGCCGTCGTGCGGGAGCTTCCTGACGACCTCGAGACAGTGGTCCTGGTCGGTCACAACCCCGGGCTCGAGGACCTGATCTTGTTGCTCACGGGTGACTGGGCACCGATGCCCACCTCGGCCCTCGCGGTGATCACGGTGTCGGGCTCGTGGGCGACCGCAGGCAGTGGCCCGGCGGCGCTGCGGGCGTCGGGCAGGCCACCTGCCATGTGAAAGGTCCCCCGCGCGGTCATCGAGAACGTCGTGGCTCGCGATGCGCCGGCCTCTCAGCCGGTGTCACCGCTGGATCCTGCCCGGAAGGACGAAGTCGTAGCCCCGGCCGGTGCGGAGACGCACCGCGCGTTCGACCCGACGAGCCTGCAGCCAGAACCCGAGCAGCCGGGCGTCGGAGCGGTAGTAGCGGTCCACCTCCCGCCGTGTGATCGGGGATGCCCCGAGTGGTTCCAGCCGCTGGTTGACCACCCCGAGCGCGGCATCGATCCGATCAGGCCGACCTTCCTTGTGGTAGTTCGCCACCAGGTCGACGGCCGCCGTGCGAGGCACGAAGTAGTCCTCGAAGTAGGCATGCACGGTTCCGAGTCGACGGAAGATCGGGCGCAGCGGCGCGGGTGCGGTCGACAGGATGATCTCGGCGTCCATGGCCTGACGTCCGTTCCGCCGGAGGAACGGCGTGCCCACGTCGAGCAGCACAGGCACGTCGTCGGCCGACGGCTGGTACCAGTTGGAGAGCTGGGCGTCGACCGCGACGTCCTCGACGGCGTTCTCACGGACGGTGAGGACCGCGTCCATGACCCGGTGCAGCAGCTGCTCGTGCGTGGCGTCGTCGGCCGTGCAGACGATGCGGTGGCCGAGCCGGTCCTGGGCGACCTCCGGTTGGACGAGGTAGGTCACGGGACCTCGCCCTCGTCTGGGTACGACGAGCACCCGGGTCTCGAGGACCGGTACGCCGGCGCTGCGCACCGCTGCGATGTAGTCGGTCACGAGCTCCCGGTAGGTCTCGGCGGCCGACACGTCCGCGAAACCGGCCATCCGTTTCAGCGCCAGCCCGGGGATGTCGGCCAGGACCAGGACTGCGCTGACCTCGCCGTATCCGAGGATCCTCAGGCCGGGCGTGGACTCGGCGCGGGCCGGGATCAGGGTCTCCTCCAGGGCGACCAGGCGACGGACCAGCGACGCCGTGTCCGCGTCCGCCTGCTCATCCATCGGCGACGGCACCCGCCAGCTGCGCGCAGGCCGTGTCCAGGGCGGCAAGCGCCGTCCGCGCGTCGTCGTCGCTCAGCAGCAGCCCCGGCTTGAACTGCAGGCACGACGGGTCGAACCCGGCGTAGATCGCCCAGACTCCCGCCGACATCAGCGCCCCGGTCATCAGCATCCCGCCCTGCGGATGGGCGAACTGCAAGCCGATCACCAGCCCCGTCTGGCGCACCTCGAGCAGCCACTCGGGATGGCGGCCGCGCAGCTCGCCCAGGCCTGCGGAGAACGTCGAGATCAGCGACTCGACGTGCCCCGTCGTCGCCGGGTCGGTGGTGATGTCCAGGACGCGCCGCGCCACCGGGCAGCCGAGCTCGGCGCCGCCGAACGTCGACACGTGGCCCCAGCCGTCCTCCTCCAGCCAGCCGCCGAGCCACTCGTCCAGCAAGGTGGCGCTGATCGGGAACAACCCGCCGGACAGGCCCTTGGCGGTGACCACCGCGTTGGGCTGGACCTGATAGCGCTCGAAGGCCCACAGCGGCCCGGTCCGGCCCAGCCCGGTCTGCACTTCGTCCAGGACGAGTGCCGTGCCGTGGCGGCGGCAGATCGCCTCGACGTGGTTCAGGTAGTCCGGCGTCGGTGCCACGAAGCCGACGGTGGCCGGCACGGTCTCCAGGATGAGCGCGGCCACGTCGCCCGCGGCACATGCGGCCTCGACGGCAGCCGCGTCGTTGAAGGGCACGTGCACGAACTCGCCCGGAGCGCCGGTGGAGCCGAACGCTGCAGCTGCCCGCTCGTCGCCCGCGGCGAGGGCCAGCCCGGTGTGCCCGTGGTAGCCCCCGGTCGCGGACACCACGCGGGTTCGGCCCGTCGCCCTGCGCGCGCTCTTGAGGGCCAGGTCGACCGCCTCACCCCCGCCGCTCCCGAACACCGCGTAGCGCATGCCGGGTGTGAGGGCGACCAGCTGCTCGGCCAGCAACGACCGCTCCACGCTCGGGAAGTGGTGGTTGCCGATGTCCAGCCGGTCCAGAGCCGCACGCAGCTCCTCGACAAGGGCGGGATGCCGATGGCCGAGATTGAACGTGCCGCCGTTGAGGTGGAGATCGAGGAGCTCCCGGCCGTCCAGGTCCCAGATCCGGTAGCCCTCGCGCTTCCCGATCACCAGGTCCGCGTGCAAACCGGTCAGCATCCGGACCCGATCCGGGCAGACGTACTTCTCCGCGAGCTGGAGGACCTCCTGGCGGGTCGGGCGCGTTCGATCGTCCATCGCTGGTCCTCTCTCGAGACCCGCAGGCCGAGGGTCGGCCCGCCACCCAGGACTGATGGTCACCATTAGGGACCAGGAACCCGAGGTGGCGGCAGGGTCCATGGACCTAAAAGGGCGCAGGATCACTCCACTTGGGGACCTTCGCTCCTACTGATCGTCGATCCAGACGAGCACAGTCGGGTTGAACCTGGGGGAGGAGTGGGTCATGGAAAGGATCATGTGGCTCGTGCTGGGAGGCGTGGCCTTCGTTGCCGCGCTGCGGGCAGGGCGCAGCCGACGTGCCATGCAGGTGGGCCGTTGGGCCGTGGGTGTCCTCTTCATCGTGTTCGGAGCGGCCGTCAACGCGGCCTACCTTGCCGCGGACTCGGACTACTACGACGACTTCGCGAAGCCATCCCCGTTCGCGTTCGTCAGGGACACCTGGGAGTCGCTCGTGCTACCCCACCAGGGTCTGTTCATCTCCCTGTTGATCATCGCCGAGGCAGTCGCGGGTGTGCTCGTCCTCAGCGGAGGGCGGTGGACCCAGATGGGCCTCATCGCCCTCATCGGCTTCCACGTCGGGCAGCTGGCGTTCGGTGGAGTGCTGTGGGTCTGGGCTCCCCTGATGCTGGTCACCCTCGGGCTGCTGCTTCGAGCCGAGCGGCACCCGGTCCCGGACCAGGAAGCGCGCCGCTCCACAGCGACGGAGATCGCACGGCTGAGCGGGACTCGCTAGCAGCGAGGTGCTCAATTCGGGGAACGGATGCCTTGTCACGCATCCCGCCGGGGAGGACGCTGGGGTCAGGCCCGAGCTCGGACAAAGCCAACCATCAGGGGCGTTCACATGGCCCGCTACCTCATCGTGGCCAACCAGACGATCGGCGGCGAACAGCTGACCGCCAAGCTGGACGACCTTGCCAGCGCCGGCTCCTGTGTCTTCCGATTCGTCGTGCCGGTCACTGACAGCGAAGGCACTCACCAGTGGGACTACCCTCCGATCGATCGCTACGTCCCCGACGCGCACCGGATCGCCCGAGTGCTGGCCGAGGGTCGCCTGGAGCATGAGCTCGCGCGGCTGCGGCGGTCCGGAGTGGAGGCCAACGGCGAGGTCGTCGACGCCCAGGCAGTCGGCCGAGTCCAGGAGCTGCTCCACGAGGAGCACTTCGACGGCGTCGTCGTGTCGACGCTGCCGCGGCGACTGTCCCGGTGGTTGATCCGGGACCTGCCGCACCGCATCGCCGGCGTCTCTGACGTCCCCGTGACCCACGTCGAAGGCAATGCCGGTCCGTCGCTGTGACGAGGCGCTCCCCATCAGAGGGCGGCGAGCTCACCTGCACTCATGCCGTCGAGGCCCAGGCTCGCCAGGGTGCGCGCCCCCTCGGCGCGGAAGTCCCGGCCCAGCACGACCGACGCCATCGTGATCAGCGCCTCCATCGTCGGCGTCTCGACGCCGAGGCGGCCGGCCAGGTCGCTCAGGAACACCAGGGAGTAGCCGACGTCCTCGGTCAGGTAGCGGTTGTCGAGGTGGCTCTGAGCGCCGATCCCCAGGAAGCCGGGGGCGGTGGAGTAGCCGGTCGAGTAGTTGGCCTCACGCATGTATCCCTGCACCACCCCGAGCTCGGGTTCCGACAGCACCCGCACCCCGAGCGCGTCGGCGATGGCCAACCGCTCGCGGTCGACCGCCTCGATCGCCCTGCCGACGGCCTCGGTGACCCCCTCCTCATAGAACAGGAACTCGCCGCCGTTCCGCTCGATGACCCCGGTGTTGAGGAGGGTCACGGCGGGGTGGATGACCGGGTTGCCGTTCTGCAGCGTGGTCTGGAAGACGCTGTCGGCGGCCTCCGTCCCGGGATAGACATCCTGGATCAGCGAAAGCAGTCGCTCGGTGCCCGAACGAGGGATGCCCGCGACGAACACACCGCCGTCCAGCTTGTGGAAGACGTTGATCCGGCCCGGCGCGACGATGCGAACGGCGTACGGCAGGGTGCTGGTCTCGCCCACGGTGATCGACTCGTCGTCAAGGGTCAGGCCCACGGTGCGCTTGAACGTGATCGCACCAGCACACGAGGCCGGGCAGATCAGCACCGCCTGCCCGGGAGTCAGGTGCGGCGTGACCAAGGCGGCCTGGTGCTCGGTGCTGTAGGCCGGGCCGACGAGCACGACCAGGTCGGCCCCGTTGAGAGCCTCGTCGCCGTCGTGACCGGCGTAGACGATCTCGGCGAAGCCCTCGATCTGACCGGCCGCGTGGATCCCACCGGCCGCCGCGACCTCGGCCACGTGGTCGGGGAAGTGAGGACTGTCGAAGAGTCGCACGGTGTGACCGTGGTGCGCGAAGTCGAACGCGGTCGCGAGACCCCCGTTGCCGGAGCCGACGACGGTGACCTTCATGTTCGACACCGTAGCCCGCGTCTACGCTGGCGCAGGTGAGCCATCTCCCGAGGAGTACGCCGGGGGCGCAGGGCGTCGACCCGGCCGCCGTCCTGGCGTTCGTCGACGCGGTGGACGCGGACCCGGCCGTCGAGCTGCACGGCCTGCTGGTCCTGCGGCACGGTCAGGTCGTCGCCGAGGGCTGGTGGGCCCCGCACACGCCGGAGCGGACCCGGTTGCTCTACTCCATCAGCAAGAGCTTCACCTCGACCGCGTTGGCGTTCGCCATCGACGAGGGTCTGCTCGACCTCGACGACACCGTGGTCTCGCACTTCCCCGAGTTCGCCGACGAGATCACCGACCCACGCAACCGGTCGCTCACGCTGCGCCACCTTGCCTCGATGGCCAGCGGCCACGACCGCGACATGTGGCCGGAGGCCCTGGCGGGCGACCCCGACGAGCCGGTGCGCGGGTTCCTGATGGTGCCGCCCGACGAGCCCCCAGGCAGCCTCTTCGCCTACAGCCAGCCGTGTACCTACACGCTGGCGGCGGTGATCCAGCGCCAGGCCGGCATGCGGCTCAGCGAGTATCTCCGTCCACGCCTGTTCGACCCGCTCGGGATCGGCGAGGTCGGGTGGCTGTGCACCCCGCCGGGCCGGGAGCAGGGCTTCAGCGGGCTTTTCGCCCGCACCGAGGACGTCGCGAAGCTCGGCCAGCTCTACCTGCAGCGGGGCCGCTGGGGTGAACAGCAGCTGATCCCGGAGGCGTACGTCGCGGCGGCGACGTCCCGCCAGGTGGCCACCCGGATGGAGAACGTCGACTGGAGCCAGGGCTACGGCTACCAGTTCTGGATGGCCCGCCACGGCTATCGCGGCGACGGCGCCTTCGGCCAGTTCTGCATCGTCCTGCCCGAGCAGGATGCCGTGGTCGCGATCACCGGCGGCACCGAGGCGATGCAGACGGTGCTGGACCACGTGTGGGAGCACCTGCTCCCGGGCCTCGACGCCGCGGAGCCGGACGAGGACGCGCAGCCCAAGCTCGAGGAGCGCTTGCGTGGGCTCGGCCTGCCGACCCCGGATGCCGAGCCGGGTCCGGCGCAGTGGGACGACTGGCTCGCGGCGCCGTTCACGGTGACCCCGACCGGCGGAGGGATGGGCGCTGCGCTGACCGCGGTCGCCCTGGGGCGCGCCGCCGGCCGCCTCGAGGTCACGATCAGCGAGCCGGACAACACGCTGACCTTCGCAGTGGGCACCGGCGAGTGGCTGGTCTCCACGCCGCTCGACGTCCACGGCGACGGCGTGCCGGTCGCGGCCGCCGGTGGCTGGCTGGACGACCAGACCCTCCGGGTCGAGGTGATCTTCCTGGAGTCACCGCACCGGATGGACCTCGTCTGCTCGCTGCCCGCGCGGACCGCGGCGGCGACCTGGCGCGCCACGCCCTTGGACGGCGGCTGGCTGCGCAACCTGCACCGCCCGCGCTGAGGTGGACCCGGGTGCGATCATGCCGTCATGAGCGAGCGTGATGAGTTCATCGCCTGGGTGCAGTCGGCACTCAGGGACGCGGAGATCGCAATCCACAACGGTGACGCCGGGCCACGCCGGGTCATCTGGTCACGCAATGAACCGGTCAGCATCCTGGGCGCTGCCAAGAACGTCACCGGCCAGCAGGAGCTCGACGAGCTCTTCGCCCGGCTCGCGGAGCGCTTCTCGGACTGCACGTCCTACGAGTTCGAGATCGTCGACGCGGAGGTGTCCGGAGACACCGCCTACACGGTCGGCTTCGAGCACATCGCCGCGACCGTCGACGGTGTCCCGCGCACCTACACCCTGCGCGCGACCCAGATCTACCGGCGTGAGGACGGCACCTGGAAGGTGGCGCACCGCCACGGGAGCGCGCCCCCGGAGTAGTCGCCGACGTGGCTCTCAGTCCCAGCGGAAGAGCCACAGTGCGGGAACCCCGGCCGCCACAGCGAACCCGGCCAGGACCGCAAGGTCGACGCCGCTCCAACCGAACCCGTACCACGGGTCCTGCAAGGCGGTGACCAGGTGGCTGAGGGGCAACAGGTTGCCGAAGTCGCGGACTCCACCGGGTAGGACGGCACGCGGCGGTGCGGTGCCCGAGATGAGCCACATCGCGAAGAACAACAACAGCCCGATGCCCTGCGCCGAGCGGCTGGTCCGGACGACAGTGGCGAGCAGGAGTCCGATCGCCCCGAAGGCAGCCGTCCCGGTGAGGAGAGCCACGAGGACCCCCAGCACGTCCTCGGGGAACATCGCGCCGTGCGCGATCCTGGCGATGACATACATGACCACGGTGCCGGTCACGAACGTCGCGAGCGCCACTGTCAGCTGCGCGCCCACCAGGGTCGACACCGACACCGATGACGCCTGGAAGCGCCGCAGGATCCCGCGCTCGCGGTAGCCGGAGAGCGTGATGGGGAGCGTCATGAGGCCGAGCGCGGCGACGATCACGGCCACGGACGCCGCTGTGTAGTAGTCGGCCGGCGGCACACCGCGCCAGATGAGCATGCCGTTCTCGATCTCCTGGGCGTCGGCCTGGTCGTCCCCGAAGACAGCGGCGAGGAGCAGCATCATCATGAGAGGGAACGCCAGCACGAAGACCACCGCGAAGGGCTCACGCAGGAGCAACCGCAGCTCCATGCGCGTCAGGGCGAGGTAGCCACGCATCCGCTCACTCCCGAATGCTTCGTCCGGTCAACGCGAGGAACGCGTCTTCGACGGTGGGGCGGTCCACGCGGAGGTCGAGCGGCAGGATTCCGCGCGCGACGAGCTCTGACGCCACGAGGGCGAGCATCGGGCCGCTCCCGCGGAGCTCCACGGCATCCCCCCGGCGTGCCATGGTCTCGACCCCCTTCACGTTGTGCAGCCAGTCGAGGTCGGGGTCGGAGGCGGTGAACCGCACCACCGAGGCCAGCCCGAGTCCGTCGATCAGGCCCTGCGGGCTGTCGATCGCGACCACCCTCCCCTCATCGACCACTGCCACCCGGTCACAGAGGTGCTCCGCCTCGTCCATGAAGTGGGTGACCAGCACGACGGTCGTGCCGCTCTCCCGGATCTCCTCGATGAGCTCCCACGTCGCTCGCCGGGCCTGGGGGTCGAGTCCCTGGGTCAGCTCGTCGAGGAAGACCACCTCAGGTGAGTTGATGAACGCCAGCGCGATGAACAGCCGCTGTCGCTGACCGCCCGAGAGGCTGTCGAAGCTCTGGTCATGCTGGTCCTCCAACCGCCAGCGAGCGAGGAGCTCGTCGGGGCGAGCTGGGTGGTCGGCGAAGGCGGCGAACAGCTTGATCGACTCAGCCACCTTCAGTCGCCCCGGGAGTGCGGAGGCCTGCAGCTGAGCCCCGATGCGCTGCCGCAGCTTCCTCGGCTCCTCGGCCGGGTCCATCCCGAGCACCCGGATCGTGCCCATGTCTGGCTGGCGGAGCCCCTGCACGCACTCGACGGTTGTCGTCTTGCCCGCGCCGTTCGGCCCGAGGATGCCGAAGATCTCGCCCGCCTCGACCTCGAACGACACGTCGTCGACGGCCACGAGGCGGCGGTATGACTTGTGGAGGTGATCGACGGTGACGACACCCATGCCCATACTCAAGCGCGCCCACTTGGCGGAACAGAAGGGTCGAAGGGCCCGGGCCAAGGCACGAGGATTGCGCGAGACTGGTGAGCAGACACGACCCGAAAGGACGACATGGCCAATCCCAGTCCCGGCTACGCGATCACCGTCCGGATGGAGGTGCCCTCGTCCGCGCGGGCGACCGGAGACCTGGTCGCCGCCGTCACCGGGGTCGGGGGCTCGGTCACCGCGCTCGACGTGGCCGAGTCGCTCGCCGACCGGCTCGTCGTCGATGTCTCGTGCGACGCCTCGGACATGGACCACGCCGACGTGATCACCGAGGCGCTCAACAGGATCGACGGCGCGAAGGTCCGCAAGGTCAGCGACCGCACGTTCCTGCTGCACCTCGGCGGCAAGCTCGAGGTCGTGCCGAAGGTGCCGCTCAAGCACCGTGACGATCTTTCGCGTGCCTACACACCGGGGGTGGCCAGGGTGTGCCTGGCGATCGCGAAGAACCCCGAGGACGCACGCCGGCTCACCATCAAGCGCAACACGGTCGCCGTGGTGACCGACGGCTCGGCGGTGCTCGGCCTGGGCAACCTCGGCCCGGCGGCGGCGCTGCCGGTGATGGAGGGCAAGGCGGCGCTCTTCAAGCAGTTCGCCGGCGTCGACGCCTGGCCGGTCTGCCTCGACACCCAGGACACCGAGAAGATCATCGAGATCGTCAAGGCGATCGCCCCGGTCTACGGCGGCATCAACCTCGAGGACATCGCCGCGCCGCGCTGCTTCGAGATCGAGGCGCGGCTGCGCGCCGAGCTGGACATCCCGGTGTTCCACGACGACCAGCACGGCACCGCGATCGTCGTACTGGCCGCGCTCACCAACGCCCTGCGTGTGGTGGGCAAGCACCTCAGCGAGGTGCGCATCGTGGTCAGCGGGGTGGGAGCGGCCGGACACGCGGTCATCGCGCTGCTGCACGCCCAGGGTGCGCGACACATCGTGGCCTGCGGCAGGAACGGCTCGGTGCACCGCGGACAGGACAACCTCGACCCGGCCCGGCAGTGGATCGCCGACCACACCAACGGTGACGGCTTCGTCGGCTCGCTCAAGGAGGCCATCCCGGGGGCGGACGTGTTCATCGGCGTCTCGGCGCCCAACCTGCTCACCGGCGACGACATCGCCACGATGGCCGACGACGCGATCGTCTTCGCGCTCGCCAACCCCGACCCCGAGGTCGACCCGATCGCAGCCGGGCAGACCGCGGCGGTGGTCGCGACGGGGCGGTCCGACTACCCCAACCAGATCAACAACGTGCTGGCCTTCCCGGGGTTCTTCCGGGGGATGCTCGACTCCGGCACCCACGAGATCACCGAGGCGGTCATGCTCGCGGCCGCCTCCGCGATCGCGAACGCCGTGTCGCCGACCGAGCTCAACGCCAGCTACATCGTCCCCTCGGTGTTCGACCCCCGCGTCGCGCCCGCGGTCGCCGAGGCCGTGCGCGAAGCGGCGACCGCGACGTCGACCTAGGCGGTCGCCGGCTCCTGATCCGACCTCCTGGTGAGGCTGGATGCTGCCCATGCACACAGGCACAGGGCCGCGAGGAGATAGGAGTTGCCGACCAGGTGCTCGAGCGGGCCCCATCCATACTCGCGACCCCCGCCCCAGGGCGGCCACAGGATCGGGCGGGCCACGAACACCGCCGTCCACGCGGCGGCCGCCCACCGGCTCCGCTCCCACAGCACCAGCGCGACCGGCACTGCCCACACCCAGTGGTGCGACCACGAGACCGGCGAGGCGAGCAGCATGGCCAGCGCTCCCAGGCAGGATCCGAGCACCCGGTCGCCGCGCCGCCACCACCCGGCGGCGACGACCAGGACCGCGAGGGTGAGCGGCGCCGCGACCGCGAGCCACAGCGCCGCGGACGGCGAGCCGTCGAGGAGCCGGGTGAGCGCGCCATACACCGACTGGTTGTGCGTCAACGCCGGCGGGCCGACGCGGCTCGCGTCGACGAGACCGTCGGTCCAGTACGTCGCCGCCGAGCCCGGCATCGCGACGAAGCCGGCCGCGACCGTGCCGGCGAAAGCCAGCACCGCCCGGCCCGCAGCCGTGCGACGACCGACCAGCACCAGGAGCACGACGAACACGAGCGGGGTCAGCTTCACGCCCGCGGCGATGCCCACCAGCACGCCGGACCAGCGTCGTTCGGGCCGAACCAGGTCGACCAGCACCGCCAGCATCAGCAACAGGTTGACCTGTCCGAACACGACGTTCTGCCACACCGGCTCCAGCGCGAGCGCGCCGCCGGTCACGAGCGCCACCAGCCACCCTGGCGCAGGCCGGGCGAGGGCGCGGCGGACCACGACGACGACCGCCGCCAGCGCGCCCGCCGACGCCCCCGTCCAGAGCGCCCCGGCGAGCCACCCCGGCAGCAGCGCCAGCGGCACCATGGCGATCGCCGCGAACGGAGGGTAGGTGAACGGCAGCCCGGTCTCCGCCACGTCGAACTCGTAGACCGGCACGCCGTCGAGCACCGCCTGGCCGCCGTACCGGTAGACGACGAGGTCGGTGAAGTCCCCGTGGAGCGCACCCGCGACCGCGGCGGCGAGGACGAGGACGAGGACCGGGGCGGGTCCCTTCAGCAGGTGGGAGCTCCTCATCCGAAGGTCAGCCGAGGCCGAGCCGCGCCGCCGACTCCTCACGCATCGCAACCTTGCGGATCTTGCCGGTCACGGTCATCGGGAACTCCTCGACCACCATGACGTAGCGCGGGATCTTGTAGTGGCTGAGCCGGCCTGAGCAGAACTCGCGCACGGCGTCGGCGTCCAGGGGCTCGGCGCCGGTGCGCATCCGGATCCAGGCGCAGAGCTCCTCGCCGTACTTCTCGTCGGGTACGCCGATGACCTGGACGTCCTCGATGTCGGGGTGCTGGTAGAGGAACGCCTCGACCTCGCTGGGGTAGATGTTCTCGCCGCCGCGGATGACCATGTCCTTGATCCGGCCGACGATGTTGCAGTAGCCGTCCTCGCGCATCTCGGCGAGGTCGCCGGTGTGCATCCAGCCGTCGGCGTCGATGGCCTCGGCGGTCTTGTCGGGGTCGTCCCAGTAGCCGAGCATCACCGAGTAGCCGCGGGTGCAGAACTCGCCCGGCTGCCCGCGCTCGACGGTCTCGCCGGTGGCGGGGTCGACGATCTTGATCTCCAGGTGCGGGTGGACCCGGCCGATGGTCGCCGTACGCCGGTCCAGGTCGTCGTCGGCCCGGGTCTGGCAGGAGACCGGCGAGGTCTCGGTCATGCCGTAGGCGATCGCGACCTCGGACATGCCCATGTCGTCGATGCAGCGCTTCATCACGTCGACCGGGCAGATCGAGCCGGCCATGATCCCGGTGCGCAGCGACTCGAGGTCATGCGAGGCGAACGTCGGGTGGTTCTGCATGGCGATGAACATCGTCGGGACGCCGTAGACGCCGGTGCACCTCTCCTCGGCGATCGCCTTGAGCGTCAGCTCGGGATCGAAGCCGGGCGCCGGGATGACCATGGTGGCGCCGTGGGAGGTGCAGCCGAGGTTGCCCATCACCATCCCGAAGCAGTGGTAGAAGGGCACCGGGATGCAGAGCCGGTCCTGCTCGGTGAAGTTGATCAGCTCGGTCGTGAAGTAGCCGTTGTTGAGGATGTTGCGGTGGCTGAGCGTGGCTCCCTTCGGGTAGCCCGTGGTGCCCGACGTGTACTGGATGTTGATCGGGTCGTCCGGTGAGAGGTCCGACAGCGAGTAGTCGAGCGCCTCCAGCAGCGTGACACCCGGGTCGTGCACGTTGTGGTCGGTCCACTGTGCCTCCCACTGGGGGCTGCCGAGGAACCACACCTGCTCCAGCGCCGGGACGTCGTCGCGCACCTCCTCGACCATCTCCCGATAGCTGCTGCCCTTGAACTCCTCGGCCGAGATCAGCAGCTTGGTGCCGGACTGGTTGAGCGCGTAGGCGAGCTCGTGGGTGCGGTAGGCCGGGTTGACGTTGACCAGGATCGCGCCGATCTTCGCGGTGGCGAACTGCGTGATCGTCCACTCGGCGCAGTTGGGCGACCACATGCCCACCCGGTCGCCCTTGCCGATCCCCGCGCGGACCAGGCCGAGGGCGAGCGTGTCGACGTCGGCGTCGAGCTCGGCCCACGTCCACCGGCGGCCGGTGGCGCACTCGACCAGCGCCTCGCGGTCCGGCCAACGCGCCACCGTGGCCCCGAAGTTGTCGCCGATCGTCTGCTCGAGCAGGGGAGTGTCGGTCTCGCCCCTCGCGTAGGACTCCATGGTGGCGACGCTACGCCGATGTCGCCGCCGGCATCCCCGCCGGCATCCCCGCCAGCACCTCGTCCACCCGGCTCGGCCGGGCCTCGCCCGGCAGCGCGAGCATCAGCCCGGCGAACGCGCTGACGCAGAGGTCGCGGACGTGCTCCACGGGTACGTCGGGGTGGTCGAGGAGCTCGTGGGCGGCGGCGCGCATCAGCACCACCCAGGAGCGGACGGCGATGCCCAGCAGCTCGGACCCGGCGCGGTCCGGCTCGAGCACGGCCACGATCCGGTCCTCGAAGAGCCGGGTCGACTCCTCGACCAGCGCCTGCACCTCGGCGTCGGCGCTGGCGGCGCCGCGGTAGATGGCGCGGGTGATGTGCCGGTGGCGACGCACGTGCTCGAGATAGCGGGTCACCCCCGTCATCAGCTGGTCGAGCGGTTCCATGGCTGGGTCGGGCTCGGTGTCGGCGGCCATCCGGGCGGCGCCCTCGCGGACGAGCTCGGCGAAGAAGGAACGCTTGGTCGGGAAGTAGTGGTAGAGCAGCCCGCGCGAGACCCCGGCCTGCTCGGCCACCTTCTCGATGTGCACCTCGTCGTAGGGCAGGGAGGAGAACAGCTCCGCACCGAGCGCCAGCAGCTGGGCGCGGCGGTCCTGCGGCGAGAGGCGGCGCCGGGTCATGGACCGTACGTTACTTGACGCCGGTTCAATAGCGCGTAGATTTGTTGAACCAACGTCCAACAAGGAGCTCGCGATGGCCAACGACTGGTCCGGGCAGACGCTGCCGCACCGACCCGGACGGGACCGGTTCTTCGGCGACGTGCGTGGGCTGAAGCCGACCAGCGCCCTGCAGACGATCCTGGAGTGGAGCCGCGACCTGGGGCCGCTGTTCGAGGTGCAGGTCTTCCGCCAGAAGTTCGTCTTCGCCGCCAGCGCCGAGCTGGCCGCGGAGCTCTGCGACGAGAAGCGCTTCGAGAAGGCACTGCCGCCGGCGCTGGTCGCGCTCCGCGAGTTCGCCGGCGACGGCCTGTTCACGGCCTACAACACCGAGCCCAACTGGCGCACCGCCCACGACCTGCTGCTGCCGGCGTTCACCAAGCCGGCGATGCAGCGCTACCACGGCATCATGCTCGAGGCGGTGGACGAGCTGTTCGCGGCGCTGCCCGCCGACGGCCCGGTCGACGTCGCCTCGGCGATGACCAAGCTGACCATGGAGACCATCGCGCGGGCGGCGTTCAGCCGCGACTTCGGCTCCTTCACCCAGGCCGAGACGCACCCGTTCGTGCCCGCGATGGTGACCGCGCTCGAGACCGGGCGTCGACTCGGCTCGCTCGCCGGCGTGCCGGGCGCAGGGCTCGTCCGTCGCCGCATCCAGCGCCGCAACGCCGACAAGCTCGCCTACATCGACGATTTGCTCGACGACCTCATCGGCGCCCGTCGTCGCGCGATGGCCGCCGGCGACCGCGGTCCCGAGGACCTGCTGCGGATCATGCTCGAGCAGGCGCACCCGGAGACGGGGGAGCGGCTGGACGACACGGCGATCAGATACCAGATCCTCACCTTCCTGGTCGCCGGCCACGAGACGACGTCGGGGGCGCTTTCGCTGGCGCTCTACTTCCTCTCCAAGCACCCCGACGTGCTCGCCGCGGCTCGGGCGGAGGTCGACGAGCTGCTCGGCCCAGACCCCGACGCTGTGCCGACCTTCGAGCAGGTCGCCCATCTGCGCTACGTACGCCGCGTGCTCGACGAGACGCTGCGGCTGTGGCCGACAGCGCCCGCGTTCGCCCGCAGCCCACGCGAGGAGACCACGCTGGCCGGTCGTCGGATGCGTCCCGAGGACTGGGCGATCGTGCTGATCCCGGCCGTTCACCGCGACCCAGCGGCGTGGGGCGAGGACGCCGAGAGCTTCGACCCGGACCGGTTCCTGCCCGAGCGCTCCCGGGGCCGGATGCCGCACAGCTACAAGCCGTTCGGCACCGGCGAGCGGGCCTGCATCGGCCGCCAGTTCGCGCTGCACGAGGCGGTGCTGGTGCTCGCCCGGCTGCTGCACCGCTACGACATCGTCGGCGACCCGGCCTACGAGCTGAGGATCAGGGAACGGCTCACCCTGATGCCCGAGGGGTTCGAGCTCGAGCTGCGACCGCGTGGGCTGGCCCCGAGCACTTCACCGGAGGTTCGCGGCGGCGTCGCGTCGTAGTCACGCGGCGCCAATAGATCTGGTGCGTCGTCAGGGTGACGACGTACTGATCACGCAGAGGACTCCCCACATGAACAAGCCCTCCCTGGGCCTCGCGGTCGCCGGCAGCCTGGTGCTCGCCGGGATCGCCACCTCCGCCGGTGTCGCCGGCGCCGCCAACACCAGCTTCGACGACTTCACCCCGCTCGCGAGCTCGGCCGGTCCCACCGCCGACGAAGCGGCGCCGATCACCTTCGGCAGCGCGGCGATCAAGCAGCGGTCGATCGCCTCGGTCGACGAGCAGCTCGCCAAGGGCGAGCCCAACAGCGGCGTCTGGGACATGATCACCGTCAACGAGACGGGCCCGCACAAGGGCAGCCACCTCTTCACCCCGTTCGAGTCCGGCCAGGCCGGCATCCAGCGCACCGACCTGGCCACCGAGGAGACCGAGACGCTCTGGTACAGCCCGGCGCCGGGCGGCCACGTCGCCTTCGACGCGTCGTACTGGACGCCGTGGGGCACCTACGTCACCGCCGAGGAGTCCTGGTGCACGGCGGCCGCCGGCTGCACGACGAACCCCTACGGCCGGTTCTTCGAGCTCACCAACCCGCTGACCGCCGACTCGATCACGGACCCGGCGGGTGAGGACGCCGTCGTGGAGCACCGCAACGTGATCCCACGCGTCTCTCACGAGGGCGTGCAGTTCGACAAGCGGCACAACATGTACTTCATCGACGAGCTCAACGGCGGCAGCCTCTACAAGTACACACCTGCCGCCCGCTGGTGCGACATCAAGAAGGGCCGCGCCGGCTACTTCGACGCCGGCCAGACCTTCGTGCTGCGCGTCGGCGACGGCACCACCCCCAACGCGACCGGTGCCTACACCTGGGTCCCGATCACCGACGCCGAGGGCGACGCCCTCCCGGGTGCCCTGACGATCACCGACCCGGGCGGCGTGACCTCGGTCGACGGCCGCAACACGACCGACCTGCCGGCGTTCAAGGGCACCGACTACCAGCGCCCCGAGGACCTGCAGGTGCAGACGGTCAAGGGCGTGGAGCGGATGTACGTCGCCACCACCACGACCAACGAGGTCTACGTCATGGACCTCGCGGCCCAGAAGATCTCGGTCTTCGCCAACCGGGCGTCGACGGACCTCGCCACCGGCGCACCCGTCGGCAGCGGCCTCACCAGCCCCGACAACCTCGCGCTGGACGCCGAGAACAACATCTACGTCATCGAGGACCGCAACGGCGGCGTGGACGACGACATCTGGTTCGCCCGCGACCTCAACCTCGACGGCGACCTGCTCGACCCCGGCGAGGGGCTGGGCCGCTGGGCCTCCAACGGGACCGTGGGCTCGGAGTTCACCGGTCTCTACTTCGACCCGACCGACAAGCGGCGGGCCTGGGTCAACATCCAGCACCCCGACAGCGACAACGACCGGACCATGGAGATCACGGTCGAGTAGCTGCATGCTGCAGTGCAGCGAGGCGCCCCGGCACTGCCGGGGCGCCTCGTGCATGGGGACTGGGTTGCGTCATCGGACGCCGCGGCCACCGGTCAAGCGACGGTGAGGGCGACCTCGATGTTGCCGCGGGTGGCGTTCGAGTAGGGGCAGACCTCGTGAGCGCGCGCGACGACCTTCTCGGCGGTGTCGCGGTCGGTGCCGGGGATGCTCACCTCGAGCGCGACGGACAGGCCGAAGGCGCCGTTCGCGTGTGCGCCGAGCGACACGTCGGCGACGACCTCGCTGTCCGTGGCGTCGACGCCGTCCGCGCCGGCGACCAGCTTCAGCGCCGAGTGGAAGCACGCCGCGTAGCCGGCCGCGAAGAGCTGCTCGGGGTTGGTGGCGCCGCCCGGACCGCCGAGCTCGACGGGCATGCGCACGTCGGTGTCGAGGAGGCCATCCGTGGACAGGACGTGGCCGTTGCGGCCGTCTCCGGTGGCGACGGCGGTGGTCGTGTAGAGAGTTTTCATGCCCACAATCTAATTGGGCACAATGGAATTGTGCAAGGTATGATCACTGTGTGTCCCGTCACCCCCAGCTCGACCTCGATGCCCAGCTCTGCTTCCCGCTCTACGCCGCCACCAGGGCCGTCACGAAGGCGTACGGACCGCTGCTGCGGGAGTTCGACCTGACCTATCCGCAGTACCTCACGCTCCTCGCCCTCTGGGGCGACGGCGAGCCGCTGTCCGTCGGCGAGCTGGGCAGCCGACTCCGGCTCGACTCCGGGACCCTCACCCCGGTGCTCAAGCGGCTCGAGCAGGCCGGCTGGGTGACCCGCTCCCGTGACTCTGATGACGAGCGGCGGGTGCTGGTCGCGGTCACCGGCGCAGGGTGGGACCTGCGAGACAAGGTCTCCGACGTCCCCACGCGACTGGCCGAGTCGTTCGGGCTGAACGCGACCGAGACCCGCCAGCTGCGCCGGCTCCTCGGCAGCCTCCTGGAGCGGCTCGACGCGTGACGCTGGGCCAGACAGGTCAGCCGACGCCGATGCGGTCCAGCGAGATCTTGCAGGACTTCGCGATGCGACCCCCGGCCTCGATGTAGCCCAGGTCGATCATCGCCTGGCCGATGGCACCCGGGTTCTGGGTCGGGCTGGTCGGGTCGACGTCGACCCACATCTGCCAGATGATGGCCAGCACCTCGCCGTCGGCCGCCTGCTGGGGCGTCCCCAGCGGGAGGATCGCGCGCAGCATCTTGACCTGGCGCCGGGCGACCTGCTTGTCGAGGCCGCCGGTGCCCTGGGACTCGCGGTACTCGAGCATCTTGATGAACCCCCGGCAGAACGCCTCCCCGGGCGGCAGCTCGGAGGGCGTGGGCGACGGCGTCCCGTCCTCGTCCGACGGGGACGGCGATGGCGAGGGCGTCTCGTCGTCCTTCTCGTGGTAGATCGGGAACAGGAAACCCAGGACGGCAAGGTCGCGGATCGAACCCAGCTTGTCGAGTGCCTCGGTGAGGATCGGCCGCAGCAGGTTGGCGATTGTCTCCTTGACGAGTTCCGGCAGGAACGCCGGCAGGTAGCCGACGAACAGCTTGAGCAGGGTGTCGCTGAAGCGGCCCAGGTCGGTGCGGTGAACGGTGGCCTGCACCCGCACCGTGCCGTCGTACTGCGCCTCGCCCGAGGCGATCTCGGGCGGCTCGACCGTCGTCAGGTAGGCCATGGTGGCGGTGCCGTCCGCCGACAGCTTGGGGTCGGCGGCGCCGGGCGTCACGAGGATCTTCGGCCGCTGCGAGACGACCTGCCAGGCGACGTCGGCCTCGCTGGGCTTCAGGCTCGGCAGGGTCACGCCGGCCGCGCTGGCGCAGCCCGCGACCTGGGCCGGCCACTCCTGCGGGCCAGGGCTCTTGACGGTCAGCGTCCACTTGCCCTCGACCGGCGCGGTGCCGAGCGTCGGCGCACCGGGCTCGGGCTGGATCTCGCCCGTCCACGGCAGCACGGTCTTGACCGCGAAGGTGGCGAGCGCGACCACTCCGGCCACCGCGGCCACTGCGTCCACGACCGGCTTCAGCAGCACCTTGGTGCCGTTGATGACGAAGTAGCGCAGCGCGTCCTTGCCGAGGTTGAGCAGGTCGATGACGCCGTTGAGGATGTCGATGAAGATCGAGTCACCGCTCACGTTCGGCAGCCGGCCGATGGCGTCGAAGACCTTGTTGATCGAGTCGGCGACGAACGACTGGAACTGCTCGCAGACACTCTGGCTGCTCGTCGTGCCGACGTACGCCGCGGGCGAGGCGTTCGGCGACACGCCTTCCGACGGCCGGGGGAGCACGTCGCTCAGGAACAGGTCGAGCACCCCGGCCGGCACGACCAGGGACGAGGGCTCGCGGACGTCCTGGCCGCCCATCCATTCACGGCCCAGGTCGCTGGCCGGGGTCGTCGCACCCGCCAGCCAGCCGGCGAGCATCAGGCTCGGGGTGAGCTGGCCGACCGGACCCTCCAGCGCCGGCCAGCCGGCCAGGCCGTCGAGCTGCTCGGCGGTCAGGCCGGTGAGCGTCTGGATGCCGGCGACCAGGGCGGGCAGCTCGTCGGCTCGCACGGTGACGGGGGACGGTTCGCCGGTGACCTCCTCGACCTGCTCGCCCGACTCGGGGTCGACGACGGCAACCCCCACCGAGGCGAGGCCCGCGACCACCGACTCCTCGGTCACCGCCGGGACGCCGTCCGCCCGCGGCACCAGCCCGGACGTGGGCTCGCCGTCGGGTGGGTCGGAAGGGTCGGAGGAGTCGGTGCACGCCGACAGCACCGCGACCAGCAGGGCCACCACCAGGCCGACGACCAGGGTCGGGTGAGGGCGGCGCGTGCCGCGGCTGCGGTTCACGGAGTCAACGTTAGGTCGGTGCGCGGCGGCTGCCATCGCGCGAATGGGCTATTGACGAGCCCGGATCGGTCGCTCCGCGTCAGCGCGCCGGCCTGACCCACGCCGCCCAGCGCTCGACCGCCACGAACCCCATCCGCTCGTAGACCGGGCGGCCGTCGTCACTGGCGATGAGCATCGCCGGCTGCGTGGGTTCGGCCAGTGTCGCCGCCCAGGTCACCGCCGAGCCGGCGCCGCGGCCGCGGGCGGCCGGGAGTGCGGCGACGTACTCCACGAGCGTGGCGCCGCCGTGGAGGTGGGCGGCGGCTACCGCGGCCGGCTCCCCGTCGACCCGGGCGAGCCAGACCCGGGTCGAGGGGCTGAGGATCGAGTGGTGGAGCACGTCACCGGGTGACAGTGGCTCGACGTCCGGCATCGGGAAGCCCTCGACCAGCACTCGCTCCGCGGCCGCCAGGTCGTCCGGCTCGTGAACCTCGACGACCTCGACGCCGTCCCGCGGGGGCACGTCGTACGCCGCGGGCTGGCGCACCATGAGCGGCGGGTAGCCCAGCCGCACCAGGCCGTGGGGCGCGAAGTCGGGCGCCTGCCACGGGCTGAGCAGGAAGAACGGCGAGGTGGCGGGCACGATCTCGGAGATCTGTCCGATCAGCGTGCCGAGGTCGCCCGGGGGACGGAGCAGGACGGACGGGTTGGCGAGCTCACCGCGGTCGGCGATGAATGCGCCGGCCCAATCGTCGGTCCGCCGCCAGGGCCGGCCCAGTGCCTTCGCCACCGTGACCGGCCACGAGGCGTGCAGGTTGGCCGCCTGCCGCACGAGGGTGTCCTCGACGGGCACGTCCGGCTCCCAGCCGGTGGCCAGGTGCTCGTCGTCGTCGGGCCGGACGGACTCGCTCACGGCGCCATTGTGGTCGTCGAACGGCGGGAACGGTTCGACGATCGAGGAATCCGGACGATCGAGGAATCAGATCGTGGTCCCGATGGTTTGGACAGCTCTCCGAGCGGGAACCGCTCGGCATCCCCGGTCCGCCGCCACCACCCCCGAGAGGCCCCGAAGTCATGACGATCCCCGTCGCCGCCGACAGCACCACCCTCCTCACCGACCGGCTCCACGCGCTCCGTGCCGAACGCGCCGAGGTCCTGGCCGAGACCCGGCTGCAGAACAACGGCGACGTCGCCGACCGGGCCACCAACGTCGAGGCGCTCATCCGGCTGCAGCTGCTCGACGAGCGCATCGCCAGCGTGGAGCTCGAGATCGCCGATGGTCTGCGTCGTGAGCACGTCGAGGGCGTCGTCTCCGTGGGGGACGTGGTCGTCATCGACCTGGGCCAGGGGGACGAGACCTACGTGGTGGGCTCGGTCGAGCAGGCCGTCGCGGGGGTCGACACCATCACCCCCGGCAGCCCGCTGGGCCGGGCGATCGTCGGCGCCGAGGTCGGCTCGACGGTCGGCTACGAGCCGCGTCGCGGGGTCACCGTGGACGTCGTCATCAGGTCGGCCGGAGAGATGCTCCCCGCCAGCGCCTGAGGTCCGCCGCGAACAGGCGGACTGGCAGTCTCGTGCCATGACCCAGATGTCTGCGATTTCCGGTCTGCCGCTTCGGATCCTCCGCTCGGAGGGCGTGGTCCTCATGGCTGCCGCGCTCGCGGCGTACTTCGCCGGGCTCGACGAGCCGTGGTGGCTGGTGCCGCTGCTGCTCTTCGTGCCGGACGTGTTCATGGCCGGCTATGCCGCGTCGAACCGGGTCGGGGCCTGGACCTACAACCTCGCCCACTCCTACCCGGCGCCCGCGTTGCTCGGCGCGCTGGCGCTCGTCGCGGACGAGCCGCTGTGGCAGGGCGTGGCCCTGGTGTGGTTCGCCCACATCGGCATGGACCGCGCGCTGGGCTACGGGCTGAAGTACGAGACCGACTTCAAGGACACCCACCTAGGACGCATCGGCCACGACCGCCAGCCGTCGGGGCCGGCGTGAGACCGACGAGCGTCGACGCAGCGCGCGCCACGCCGCCCAGCCCGGCGAGCGCCATGCCGACGAGGGGGGCCGTCGAAGCCCGTGGCCGAGGCGACTGCCAGGAGAGCCAGGCCGTAGACGGTCGGCGCTGTATCTCGAAACCTATGACCACGACTTCCTCGCCGACGTGACCGAGAGCTCCGGCTCGGGGAACGAGTGGTTCGGGTTCTTCGCCTTCTTGCCCTGGGGGTGGATGGTCGCGTCGGATTCGTGGCCATCGCGCCGATCCTGGTCCGCACAGCGGGGTCAGGGGTGACGAACAGCGCGCGCGGCATGGGGACGGGGCCGATGAGCTCGATCGACGCCGGCTTGCCGATTCACACGCCGTGCGCCAGCGGGTCCGGCCGCGGCTGACCGCCTAGCGGAAGCCGCATCACGACGCGTGGGAAGCCGCCGCTCACCGACGCGGTGTCGGCGATCTTGGTGAAGCCGGCGCTCTCGAACAGGGCCCGGGTGCCGACGAAGGCCATGGTGAGGTCGACCTTCTCGCCCCGGTTGTCGACCGGGATCGCCTCGACCGCAGGCGCGCCGTGCTCGCGGGCGAGGTCGACGGCGCCGGCGACCAGGGCGTGCGAGATGCCGCGGCCCCGGAAGCCCGGCTGGACCCGGACGCAGAAGATGTTCCAGACCGGCAGGTCGTCGACGGCGCGGATCTTCGTCGAGCGGGCGACCGGCAGCTCGGCGCGCGGCGCGATCCCGGCCCAGCCGGCCACCGCGCCGTCGTCGTAGGCCAGGACGCCCGGCGGCACCTTGCGGCGGCACAGCCTCTCGACGTAGGCCGCACGCTCGCGACCGACCAGGGACCGGTTGGTCTTGGAGTCGACCCGGTGGCTCAGGCACCAGCAGACGTTGGCGTCGGGGTTCTTCTTCGGCCCGAGGACGGCCGCTAGATCGGGGAAGCTGTGGGCCGGACGGACCTCGATGCTCATCCCTCGACGCTAACCGCCCACTCCGACGCCAGCATCGCGAAGACGAACTCGCTGCCCCAGGCGCCCTTGAAGAAGACGTTGTCGCGGAAGTGGGCTTCCTTGCGGAATCCGACCCGGGTGAACAAGGCGGCCGCCGCGGCGTTGTCGGCGTCTGTCACGGCGACCACCCGGTGCATCCCCATCGTGTCGAAGGCGTAGGCCAGCAGCCCGCGCAGCGCCTCGGTCGCATAGCCCTTGCCCTGGTGCTCCGGGGCGAGGGTGAACCCGACCTCCAGCTGGCGGTGCTCGTCGGCGTCGACGCAGGCGGCGAGGTCTCCGACGAGGTCGCCTGAGGCGTCCACGAGGGCGAACTGGTACCACTCACCCGGGAGGCCGGGCCGGAGATCCTGCATGCCGGCGACCAGCGCGCGACCCTGCTCCAGGGAGTAGTCCTGCCAGCTCTGGTAGCGCGCGACGTCCGGGTCGGACCGGTAGGCGACGAAGGGCTCCACGTCGGCGTCGACCATGGCGCGGACGGTCAGCCGCCCGGTCTCGAAGAACACCTGACCGCTCATGCTCGGCGAGCGTAGGCGGAAACCCCGAGAACGGGGCAGGCCTCAGCCGGTCAGCAGCCGCTCGCCCGGCATCCCCTCCGGCTCGCAGTCGCAGTCGGGCCCGCACGCGAGGTAGTGGTGCGGCGGGTGCCCGCAGAGCGGGCACGGCATCTCGTGCGTCAGGTGGTCGGGCTCGTCCTCGGCGTTCGCCGTCTCCCACATCGTGCTGTCCCTCCCCAGGGCACTGCCGCGGCCTGCGCCGCGGTGGTGTGCGTCTCGAGCTCGTGAGTCTCGAGTCTCGACTTCCTCCCCCCGTGCGGTGCCCGGAACGGCGGCCGCGCTAACCGTCCCTGCAAGCCGTCGGGAGCAGCATCAGGCCCCGGACTACTCGGGGTCCGGGGCCTGATGGATCGCGGCGAGGGGTTACCGCAGGATCGGGGTGTTCTTGACGAGCTCGGTCTGCTGCCACGCCCGGCCGAATCCCCAGGTGACGCCGGCGTTCAGCGCGGCCAGGGCCACGACGGTGATGGCGCCCAGGATGTGGTCGTCCAGCACGGGGTTGTTGTCCGGGGGCAGAGCCACCGTCCACATCATCAGGTAGAGAATCGCGCCGGAGATCGCGGCGATCCGCATGCCGATGCCCAGGGTGAGCGCCAGGCCGATGCCGAGCAGCGCCAGCATGAAGGCCCAGTTGGTCCAGGTCTGGCCGGCGATGTCGTTGTAGAAGCCCTTGAAGGGGCCGTCCGCACCGAACTTCAGGAAGCCGAGGGTCGGGTTGCCGACCATGTCCTCCGAACCGGCACCCAGGTGGCGGATCCAGGCCGCGTCGCCGAAGCGGTCGACGGTCTCGGCGCCGGTCTCCTCGTTGACCACGCGCCCGGTCGAGAAGCCGAGGGCCAGCAGCTTGTCGAAGAAGGCCCACAGGAACGTGAGGCCGAAGGCGATGCGGAGCACGGCCAGGACGCGCGCCGCGTAGGGCGTGACTACCTGGTCCTCGACAGTCGCGGTGGCCGCGCTGTGTGGGGTGTGGGTGGTCATCGAGATGACCTCCTGTTCTCTGTGTGTGGGTTAGATCCGATGCCGTAAGCCTCACTGCTGTGCCCCGCCTGGTTCAGTGCCGGGAGTCACCGAGTCAGGGTGACCTTCGTCCTGGCCCCGTCGGGCCCTTCGGAACCCGTCACGGCCGGTCACGGCCGGTCACGGCACGGTGGCGAACACCGGCTCGGGCTCCGGGGTCATGAGCACCGGCACCGGGCTGTGGCCGATGACCGCGCGCGACACGGGACCGAGGTGACCGCCCAGCGCCAGCAGGTGGTGCCGGCGGCCGATGACCAACAGGTCCGAGAGGGCCGCGGCGGCGAGCACCCCCTCCACTGGCGGCGCGTGCCGCACGTCCACGCTGGTGCCGACCATCGGGTAGCGCGCCTTGAGCCGGTCGAGCAGGGGCGCGAGCTCGTCCTTGAAGCGCCGCTCCTCCTCGTCCAGCGCGGCACCGTCGACCACCAGGTCGTCGTAGCCGTTGGCCAGCCACCACGCGTGCAGCACGACGAGGTCGGCTCCGCGCTCGCGAGCGGCCTCGAACGCCGCGCGCAGGAGGTTCTCGGCCTCATCGACGTTCTGCACCGCGGCCACGACGACCTGCTTGCGACGCTTCGTGGGCTGCCACTTCGCGGCCACGACCACCACGGCGGAGTGGGCGCGGGCGGCGACTCCGCTGCTCCTCGACCCGGTGAAGAGGCGCCGCAGCCGGCCGAGGTCGCGGTGCTCGACCACCACCATCCGGGCGGTTTCCGAGCGGTGCACCAGCTCACCGACGATCGTGCCGGAGTCGGCGAGCTCGCTGGTCACCGAGACATCACCGTTCGCCAGCTCCAGGGCCCGGCTCTGGGCGGCGTCGACGACGGCCAGCGCCTGTTCCTTCGCCGCCGTGTAGACCCCGGCGTACGGCTCTCCCGCCGGGATCTGGAGGACGTGCACGAGGTGCACGGGTGAACCGGAGCGCCGGGCCTCTTCGACGGCGAAGGTCAGCGCAGCCTCGCCATTGTCCGTGGGCAGGCCGACGACGATCGCGTGCTCGGGCTGGTTCATGGATGCTCCTGTCAGCCGGACGTGTGTCCCAAGCGTCCCCAACGCCGCGCACGCGCAGAACGGCCCCCGGACCCGGACGGCGCGGGACCAAGGACCCTCCTGGCTGCCGTGGGACGTCGAGCAGACTGAGGCCCATGCCGGAGATCCACGAGCTCGACCCGCCCACCTGCCAGCGCCTCCTCCGTCGCGGCGTCTTCGGACGCTTCGCCTTCGTGTCGCCTCGCGGACCCGAGATCTTCCCGGTCAACTACGTCGTGCACGGCGAGGCGGTCGTCGTCCGGACCGGGCAGGACAGTGCGCTGGCTCGCCACGGCGCCGGAGCCGACCTGGTGTTCGAGGTGGATGCGGTCGACCACGAATACTGGAGCGGCTTCAGCGTCATCGCCCGGGGCGTCGGCGAGATCCTCGACTCACCGCCGACCGCCCAGGTGGGTGCCCCGCCGCCGCGTCCCTGGGCGGGGGGTGACCGTGACTGTGTCCTGCAGATGCCGTGGACCGAGCTCAGCGGCCGGGCCATCGGCCGCCGCGGCAGTCTCGACGCCATGCTCGCGGTCGGGCGGACCCTGTGAGCACCCTGGCGCCCGCCGACGTTCTCCTCGCCGACGGCACGCTGGCAGTCGTGCGCCCGCTGCGGTCCGAGGACGCCGCCAGCCTCCACGCCCTGCACGACGACGTGTCCGACGACGCGATCCGGATGCGGTTCTTCGCGCCCTCGCGGCAGGCCGCCCACGACTATGTCGACCACGTGCTGCGTCGCGAGGGCACCCTGTCCCTGGTCGCCGAGGTCCGCGGCGAGCTCGTCGGGCTCGGCACCGCCGAGCCGATCGACGAGAGCACCTGCGAGGTGGCGTTCCTCGTCGCCGACAAGACCGTGGGCCAGGGCGTCGGCACGCTCCTCCTCGAGCACCTCGCCGCACTCGCCCGGGACCGTGGCTTCACCCACCTCGAGGCCGACGTGCTGAGCGAGAACCGGGCGATGCTCCAGGTCTTCACCGACTCCGGTCTGTCGATGTCGCGGACCTCGGACGGGTCGACCGTGATCGTCGGGCTGACCACCGAGGCCGGCGCCGACATCCTGGCCCGTGCTGACCTGCGGGAGTTCCGCGCCGAGGCGGCCTCCCTGGCGCCCATGCTGCGCCCGCGCTCGGTCGCCGTCGTCGGCGTCCGGTCCGACGGGAGCGGCATCGGCGCCACGGTGCTGCGCGCCATCCAGTCAGGCGGGTTCCAGGGCCGGGTGGCGGCGGTGCACCCGCGGGCCACCGAGATCGCCGGGGTCACCGCCTACCCCTCCGTGGGCGACGTACCCGCCCCGCTCGACCTGGTCGTGCTCTGCGTGCCGGCGTCCGCCGCCGACGGCGTGCTCAGGGACGCGGCCGCCGCGGGCGTGCGCGCCGCTGTGGTCGTGTCGTCCGGCTTCGGCGAGCTCGGGGCCGACGGGGCCTCGCGCCAGCACGCCCTGGCGGCGACGGCCCGCGCACTCGGCATCCGGCTGATCGGGCCCAACTGCCTCGGGCTGCTGTGCAACGACCCCGAGGTGCGCCTCAACGCGACGTTCCAGAACTCGGTGCCACCCGCCGGTGGGCTGGCCATCGCCAGCCAGTCCGGCGGCGTCGGCATCGTCATGCTCGACCTCGCGCGCGAGGTGGGGCTGGGGGTCCGGACGTTCGTCTCGCTGGGCAACAAGGCCGACGTCTCCAGCAACGACCTGCTCGCCGCCTGGTACGACGACCCGGAGGTGACCGCGGCCGCGCTCTACCTCGAGTCCTTCGGCAACGCGGTCAAGTTCGGCCGGTTCGCCCGGCGCTTCGCCGAGCGCAAGCCGCTGCTCGCCGTGGTCGGCGGCCGCTCCTCGGGCGGCAAGCGGGCCGGCGCCTCGCACACGGCGGCCGCCGCGTCGCCGGCGGTCGGTGTCAGCGCGCTGTTCGCCCAGTCCGGCGTCATCGAGTGCCTCGACGCCGAGGAGCTCGCGCGCACCGCGCTGCTGCTCGACGAGCAGCCGCTGCCCAAGGGTCGCCGGCTCGGCATCGTCTCCAACGCGGGCGGCATGGGGGTCCTGGCCGCCGACGCCGCCGAGGAGCTCGGCCTCGAGGTGCCTGAGCTGTCCCAGGAGGTCCAGTCGCGGATGTCTGCGCTGGTGCAGGGCACGACCGGCACCGGCAACCCCATCGACGCGGGCGCCGGTGCGCCCCCCGAGGCGATGGCGGGCCTGGTCGACGAGATGCTCGGCTCCGGCGAGATCGACGCGCTCCTCCTGGTGCCCGTCGCGACCGCCGTGACCGACGGCACGGAGTCGCTGCGCGCGATGCTGCGCGCCAGAGCGGCCCACCCCGACCTGCCCGTGCTGATGGTGCCGCTCGGGGGCCTCGAGGCTCCGGACGCCGACGGCGCGGCCGTCACGCAGTACCGCACGACCGCCTCCGCGGTGCGCGCTCTCAGCCGGGTGGTGCGCTACGCCGAGTGGCTGGCCGCCCCGCGCGAGCCGGCCGACCCCACCGACGCCGAGGTGCGGCGCAACGTGCAGCGCCACGCCGCCAACCTGCTGCACGCGACGGCCGCGCACGGCTGGCTGCCACCCGAGCAGGCGGGGGCCCTGCTGGCCGACTACGGGATCAAGGCGCTCGGCGAGACGGTCCTCGGCGCCGAGGCCGCCGTCGAGGCGGCGCAGCGGATGGGCTACCCCGTGGCCATGAAGGTCGCCGACCCCGAGCTGGTCCACAAGACAGACCGCGGCCTGGTGCGGATCGGCGTCTCCGGCGACCTCCAGGTGGCGGCCGCCGTCGCCGACTTCGCCGCCGAGCTGGGCACCGTGCCGCCGGTCCTGGTGCAGCCCATGGCCACCGGCGTCGAGGTCGCCCTCGGTGTGGTCCGAGACCCGGCCCTCGGGCCGCTCGTCATGGTCGCGGCGGGTGGCGTGGCGACCGATGTCTGGGACGACCGGGTGTTCCTGGTGCCGCCGCTCTCGCACGCGGACGCCGCGCGGGCGCTGCGCAGCCTGCGAATCTGGCCGTTGCTCGAGGGCTACCGCGGCTCGGCGCCCGCCGACGTCGCCGGCCTGGAGCAGATGGTCCTGGCCGTGGGCCGGCTCGCCGCCGACGTACGAGAGCTCGCCGAGCTCGACATCAACCCGGTGCTGGTGGGAGAGCACGGCTGCGCCGTGGTCGACGTCAAGATGCGGCTGGCCGCGCCGATCGGGCCCGACCCCACCGCTCCGCGGCAGCTGCGGCCGCTGGCCTGAGGCGGTTGCGGGCTGTGCGTGGCGGCCGCGCGCGTACCAGCCCGCGCCGCCGCATGCGCGGCCGCCACCCCTAACGCATGGATCGCACGCGGCTGGTGCGTGCAATCCATGCGTTAAGCCCGGGATGGGGCCGGTGTGACGGGTGTGGTGCCCGCGCATGCGGGCGGCGGGGCGGAGCCCTGCCGCCAAGCGCGCCGCCAGCCGATCGAGACAGGCTCGGAGTCAGGGATCGGCGAAGCCGACCGCGCAGCGGCGGAGCGAAGCGACGTCCTTGACGCCGAGACTCGATCGGCTACGCGCGCGGGCACCACGCCCAGCCCGAGATCGCTTGCGCGCCTACTTCACCACGCTCAGCAGCAGCACCGAGTCCTCGAACGCGTCGACGGAGTGCCGCTCGCGCGGGAGCGGCAGGAAGTCGCCGGCGGCGAGGTCGCACGAGCCCGACGCGGCCGTGAAGGTCACTCGGCCACGGAGCACCTGCAGGGTGGCCTCGCCAGGGCTCTCGTGCTCGCCGAGCCCGTGGCCGGCGAGGATCGCGATCACCGTCTGGCTGAGCGGATGCTCCTGCCCGGCCAACAGGTTGTGGGCGGCCCGGCCGGAGCCGGCCTGCCGGGCGCGGTCGAACAGCTCGGCGATGAGCGCGTCAAGCGAGATCGGCTCCATGTCAGTTCCTTCCGAGGAACGTCGGTGTGGCGGCGTGCGCCCGGTCGATGGTGTCCCACCCGTCGGCGCCCAGGGTCACGACCGCGACCGGGAAGACGCCGAGGTTCTCTCGTTCCACGTGCAGGTCGAGGGTGTGCAGCAGGTCGGTGACCCGCTGGGCGAAGTCCGGTGCGTGCATGTCGAGCGCCTCGACGGCGGCGTCGAGGTCGCGGTGCTCGGTCTCGAGCTCGTCGACCTCGTCGGTGAACTCCCCGGTCCCGCGGATGGCCGGGAAGATGCCGGTCTCCTCGCGATGGACGTGCTGGTCGAGGTGGCCGACCAGCGTCCTGAGCAGCTCCATGGCTCGCCCGGGGTCGCCCTCGCCGAGCGTCCTGCGCACCTCGTAGGCCTCGTCGAGCAGCGCGGTGTGCTCGTCCATCAGCTCGGCTATCGGGGCCACCTGACGGCACCCGCAGTGCTCACACACCGGCGCTCACCCCACCCGGTCCCAGCCGCGACGCGGCCGGTGTGAACCGAGCTGCTGGTCGTCGCGGGAGCGGTAGACGATGTAGGGCCGGGTCAGGTAGCCGACCGGCGCCGAGAAGACGTGCACGAGCCGGGTGAACGGCCACAGTGCGAACAGCGCGAACGCCACCAGGGCGTGCAGCTGGAAGCCGAGCGGGGCCTCGGCCATCAGCTCCGGCTCGGGGTTGAAGGCCAGGAACGAGCGGTACCAGACCGAGACCCCCTCGCGGTAGTTGTACTCACCGCCCAGGGTGAAGATCGAGCCGGCGATGGTGTTCCACATGCCCAGCACGATCGCCGCGCCGAGGAACAGGTACATGACCTTGTCCATCCGGGTGGTGGCCGAGAAGACCGGCCCGACCGTACGGCGCCGGTAGATCAGGATGACCAGACCCACTGTCGCTGCGATGCCGGCCAGCAGCCCGCCGATGACCGCGACATAGTGGTAGAGGTGGTCGTCCATGCCGACCGCTTCGGTCCAGCTGCGCGGGACCAGGAGCCCGATGACGTGACCGCCGACCACGCCGAGCATCCCGAAGTGGAACAGCGGCGAGCCGATCCGCAGCATCCGGTCCTCGTAGAGCTGCGAGGACCTGGTGGTCCAGCCGAACTTGTCGTAGCGGTAGCGCCAGAAGTGCCCGACGACGAAGGTCGCCAGACACAGGTAGGGGACGATCACCCAGAGGAACGTCTCCATCAGCGGGCTCCTCCCACGGACGGGGCAGGGAACGACGGCATCGGCAGCGCCGTGGGGCCGGAGGAGTACGGCGTCAGGCCGACCTCCTCCTCGGGTGGCCCGTCGGCCGCCAGGCGGCGGATGGCCTCCCACTCGTCACCCCGCAGCGGCGGCAGGGTGGAGGTCACGGCCTCGATCGCGCCCGCCCAGCGTGACCCGGCCTCGGCCAGCGCGATCCGGAGCAGCTCGAGCCCGGCGCGGTGGTCGAGCAGCAGCTGGCGACCCTGCTCGGGGTCGACGGTGGCGGCGTACTCGAGCACCACGCAGAGGTGGTCGGGCAGCTCGGTGTCGGTGAGCTCGAGGCCCGAGGCGAGATAGGTCTGCTTGAACCGCAGCAGCGCCATGCCGCGCTTGCGGGTGTCGCCGTGCGCGAAGTAGGTGAGGAAGAGGTTGTGCCGGCGACGGGTGTCGAAGGTCTCGACGTAGTCCGCCTCCAGCTCGACCAGCGGGGTCTCCCGGAGGTGGACGACGCACGCGCGGAGCGGGCCGCCGAGGCGGTCCGGCAGCCCGGCGGAGGCCCGCTCGATGGCGTCGAGACGCTGCAGCAGCTCCTCGTCCGGATAGCCGAGCAGGAGTGATGCCGCCTGCCAGGCCGTGGTCAGCTCGCGCCGGTTCACGGCGTCTCCCTCTTGTCGGCGGGCTCGTCGTCGCGGGGCGGGAAGAGCCCGCTGGGACTGCCCTTGCCGTCCCAGTTGAGCAGGTTGACCCGGGCCGCCTTGTCGTCCGGCGCGGCCAGCGAGTCCGACGTCTGCCGCTCGCGGAGCATCTGGAAGTTCTCGACCGCGATCGGCGTCAGCCCGCCCGACCCCTCGCCGAAGATCTCCGGGTTGCCCCCGCCGTACTCCGACACCGAGCACTCGGTCGCCAGCTCCTCCAGCGAGTGCGCCTGCTCGGCGTGCGCCGGTGGTACGACGTAGCGCTCGTCGTACTTCGCGATGGCGAGGAGCCGGTACATGTCGTACATCTCCTCCTCCGTCATGCCGACCGCGGCCGGGATCGACGGGTCCGGCTCCCGGCCCATGTTGATGTCGCGCATGTAGGAGCGCATCGCAGCGAGCTTCTTGAGCACCCGGTCGACGGGGGCCACCTCGCCGGCCGTGAAGAGCTCGGCGAGGTATTCGATCGGGATCCGCAGCGCGTCGATGGCGGCGAAGAGGTTGCCCTTGTCCTCGGCGTCGTAGCCGGTGTCCTTGACCACGTCGACCACCGGCGAGAGCGGCGGGATGTACCAGACCATCGGCATCGTCCGGTATTCCGGGTGCAGCGGCAGCGCGACCTTGAACCGGTTGACCAGGGCGTAGATCGGCGACCGTTGCGCGGCCTCGACCCAGTCGCGCGGGATGCCGGCGGCCTCGGCCTGGCGCTGCACCTCGGGGTCGTTCGGGTCGAGGAACACCTCGCGCTGGGCCTCGTAGAGACCGTGCTCGTCGGGCGTGGAGGCGGCCTCGAGCACCTTGTCGGCGTCGTAGAGCATGAGCCCGATGTAGCGCAGCCGGCCGACGCAGGTCTCCGAGCAGACGGTGGGCAGGCCGACCTCGATCCGCGGGAAGCAGAACGTGCACTTCTCGGCCTTGCCGGTGCGGTGGTTGAAGTAGACCTTCTTGTAGGGGCAGCCCGAGATGCACATCCGCCAGCCTCGGCACCGGTCCTGGTCGACCAGGACGATGCCGTCCTCGCTGCGCTTGTAGATCGCGCCGCTGGGGCAGGACGCCGCGCACGACGGGTTGAGGCAGTGCTCGCAGATCCGCGGCAGGTAGAACATGAAGGTCTGCTCGAACTCGAACTTCACCTTGTCCCCGATCTTCTTCAGCATCGGGTCGTGCTCCAAGGTGGCGGCCGACCCACCGAGGTTGTCGTCCCAGTTGGACGACCAGGTGATCTTCATGTCCTTGCCGCTGAGCAGCGACTTGGGCCGGGCGACGGGGGTGTGCTCCTGCGCCGGGGCGTCGGTCAGCGTCGCGTAGTCGTAGGTCCAGGGCTCGTAGTAGTCCTGGATCGTCGGCATCTTGGGGTTGGAGAAGATCGTCAGCAGCCGGCGGAGCCGGCCGCCGCCCTTGAGGGTCAGCCGGCCGCGCTTGTTGACCGTCCAGCCGCCCTTCCACTCCTCCTGGTCCTCGTAGCGCCGGGGGTAGCCCTGGCCGGGGCGGGTCTCGACGTTGTTGAACCAGACGTACTCGGTGCCGGTCCGGTTGGTCCACGCCTGCTTGCAGGTGACCGAGCAGGTGTGGCAGCCGATGCACTTGTCGAGGTTCATCACCATCGCCATCTGGGCCATGACCTTCATCAGTAGGTCACCTCCTGGCTCCGCTTGCGGATGACGGTCACTTCGTCGCGCTGGTTGCCAGTGGGACCGAGGTAGTTGAAGGCGAAGGACAGCTGGGCGTAGCCGCCGATGACGTGGCTGGGCTTGACCAGGATCCGGGTCAGGGAGTTGTGGATGCCGCCCCGCTTGCCCGAGGTCTCGGCGATCGGCACGTCGATGAGCCGGTCCTGGGCGTGGTGCATGTAGACGGTCCCCTCGGGCATCCGGTGGGAGACGATCGCGCGGGCCACGACGACACCGTTGCGGTTGACCGCCTCGATCCAGTCGTTGTCCTCGACGCCGACCTTGGCGGCGTCCTTGTCGCTCATCCAGATCGTCTGGCCGCCGCGCGAGAGCGACAGCATGAACAGGTTGTCCTGGTACTCCGAGTGGATCGACCACTTGTTGTGGGGGGTCAGGTAGCGGACGGTGACGCTCGCCTGCCCGTGGTCCTCACCCATCGAGCCGATGTCCGGCTCGCTGAACAGCGCCCCCATGTTGAGCGGTGGCCGGTAGACCGGCAGCCCCTCCCCGAGCTCGGTCATCCAGTCGTGGTCGAGGTAGAAGTGCTGGCGCCCGGTGAGGGTGTGCCACGGCTTGAGCCGCTCGACGTTGATCGTGAACGGCGAGTAGCGGCGGCCACCGGTCTCGGACCCGGACCACTCCGGGGACGTGATGACCGGGACGGGCGCGGCCACCGTGTCGGCGAAGGTGATCTGCTTGCCCTCGTGCTCGGCGGCGAGGTCGTGCAGTGGCGTGCCGGTGCGTTTTTCCAGGGTCTTGAACCCCTGGGTGGCGAGCGCCCCGTTGGTCGTGCCGGACAGGGCGAGGATCGCCTCGCAGGCGTGGATGTCGCGCACGAGGGAGGGACGCCCGTCGGCGGCGCCGCCGCGGACCGGCCCGTTCTTGTGGAGCAGGTAGTCGACGGCCTTCGTCACGTCGTAGGTGACGCCCTTGGTCGTGGTGCCGAGCTTCTCCAGCAGCGGCCCCAGCGCCTGCATCTTGGCGCCCACGGCCGTGTAGTCGCGCTCGACCTCGACGATCTTGGGCATGGTCACGCCCGGGACCGGCTCGCACTCCGCTTCTCTTCCCGGCCGAGGCTTCCAGTCGCGGACCACGCCGTGCGGGTTGGCCATCGCGTCCGGGGTGTCGTGCAGCAGCGGCACCGCGACGACGTCCCTGCGGGTGTCGAGGCGACCGGCGGCCAGCTCGCTGAACTTCGTGGCGATCGTCTGCCAGGCGTCCCAGTCGGTGCGGGTCTGCCACGGCGGCGCGATGGCCGGGTTGAACGAGTGGATGAACGGATGCATGTCCGTGGTGTTGAGGTCGTGCTTCTCGTACCAGGTGGCCGCCGGCAGCACGACGTCGCTGAAGATCGTGGTGCTGGTCTGGCGGAAGTCGAGGGTGAGCAGCAGGTCGAGCTTTCCCTCGGGGGCGCTGTCGTGCCACTCGACCTCCTGCGGCCGCTGGCTCTCGGACGCCTCCGTCGCGCGCAGCGAGCTGTCGGTGCCGAGCAGGTGCTTGAGGAAGTACTCGTTGCCCTTGCCGGAGGAGCCGAGCAGGTTGGCCCGCCAGATCGCGAGCACCCGCGGGAAGTTCTCCGGGGAGTCCGGGTCCTCCGCGGCGAACCGCAGGTCACCCGACTTGAGCTGCTCCACGACGTGCTCGGCCACCGGCTTGCCGGCCGCACCCGCCTCGTCGGCGAGGTCGAGCGGGTTGCGGTTGAAGGTGGGGTAGGACGGCATCCAGCCCATCCGGGCGCTCTTGGCGATCACGTCGGCCGTGCTCATGCCGGCCAGCAGCCCGCTGCCGGTCTTGGCAGCGACGGTGTCGGCGCCGAAGGTGTCGTAGCGGAACTGGTCGGTGTGGAGATACCAGTACGCCGTGTGGATCATCTGCCGGGGCGGGCGGCTCCAGTCCAGGCCGAAGGCCAGCTGCGCCCACCCGGTGACCGGGCGGCACTTCTCCTGGCCGACGTAGTGGGCCCAGCCGCCGCCGTTGACGCCCTGGCACCCCGTGAGCGTGGTCAGCCCGAGGAAGCCGCGGTAGATCGTGTCGGAGTGGAACCAGTGGTTGGTGCCCGCGCCCATCAGGATCATGGACCGGCCCTTGGACTCCTCGGCGTTCTGCGCGAACTCCCGGGCGATCCGGGCGGCGGCGGACGCCGGCACGCCGGTGATGGCCTCCTGCCAGGCCGGCGTGTAGGGCGCGGTCGCGTCGTCGTAGGACGCGGCATAGCCGCTGAGCCTGTCGCGGCCCACGCCGTACTGGGCGAGCATCAGGTCGAACACCGTGGTGACCAGCCGGTCGCCGATCCGGCGTACGGGGATGTCGCGGGGGAGCGACCCCGGGGTCCCGTCGACGTCGTCGAAGCGAGGCAGCTCGACCGAGACGGTCTCGCCGCCCGGCTCGAGCACTGACAGCCGCGGGTCGACCTCACCGAGGTCGAGGTTCCACTTGCCGACGCCGGCGTCACCGAACCGGTCGCCGAGGGAGCCGTTGGGCACGACCGGCTCGTTGGTCCGGGCATCGAGGAGGACGGTCTTGAAGTGGGCGTTCTCCTCCGCGGCGTGCGCCGGCAGGTCGGCGGCGGTGAGGAACTTGCCGGCCCGGTAGGTCCCTGGCGCGCCGGCCACCTCGTCCAGGGAGACCAGGTAGGGCAGGTCGGTGTATTTCTTCGTGTAGTCCGCGAAGTAGGGCGTCTCCCGGTCGACGAAGAACTCCTTGAGGATCACGTGGCCCATCGACACGGCCAGCGCCCCGTCGGTGCCGGGCGCGATCGCCAGCCACTCGTCGGCGAACTTCACGTTGTCGGCGTAGTCGGGCGCGACCACGACGACCTTCTGGCCGCGGTAGCGGGCCTCGGTCATCCAGTGGGCGTCGGGGGTGCGGGTGACGGGCACGTTGGAGCCCCACATGACCAGGTAGCCCGCGTCCCACCAGTCACCGGACTCCGGGACGTCGGTCTGGTCGCCGAACACCTGGGGCGAGGCGACCGGCAGGTCGGCGTACCAGTCGTAGAAGCTCAGCATCGAGCCACCCACCAGCGAGGTGAACCGGGCGCCCGAGGCGTGGGAGACCATCGACATCGCGGGGATCGGTGAGAAGCCGGCGACCCGGTCGGGGCCCCACTTGCGGATGGTGTGGACGTAGGCCGCGGCGACCATCTCGGTCGCCTCGTCCCAGGTCGCGCGGACCAGGCCGCCCTTGCCGCGGGCTGACTTGTAGGCCTTGGCGCGCTGGGGGTTGTCGACGATGTGCGCCCAGGCCTTGACCGGGTCGCCGCCGTGCTGCGACTTGGCCTCGCGGTACATCTGCAGCAGCACGCCGCGGACATAGGGGTAGCGCACCCGGGTGGGGGAGTAGGTGTACCAGGAGAACGCCGCGCCGCGGGGGCAGCCGCGCGGCTCGTACTCCGGCTTGTCGGGCCCCACCGACGGGTAGTCGGTCTGCTGGGTCTCCCAGGTGATGATCCCGTCCTTGACGTAGACCTTCCACGAGCAGGAGCCGGTGCAGTTGACCCCGTGGGTCGAGCGCACGACCTTGTCGTGGCTCCAGCGGTCCCGGTAGAACTCGTCGGCCCCGCGGCCGCCCTTCCTGACCATGGTGCGCAGGTCGTCGCTCACGTCCGCTCTGGTGAAGTAGCGCCGGGTGCCGACCAGCAGGTCGGAGATCGGGTCGTCGAGTCCAGGGCGGGCAGGCGTCACGAGGGGGGTCCTCCTGAGGAGTCGTGGGCGGCGGCGGTCCGGCGGACCACAGTCAGGGTGAGGAGCAGGGTCAGTGCGGCGGTGACGGAGAGCAGGATCAGCCCGATGGCGTAGGACTCGGTGCGGCCGTAGACGTAGCCCATGATCAACGGCGGCACGAAGCCGCCGAGACCACCGGCCGCGCCGACCAGGCCGGTGACACCACCCACCCTGGTCGGGTCGGTCACCCGGGCGATGAGCGCGAAGGTGGCGCCGCTGCCGCTGCCGAGCGCGGCGGCCATCGCGAGGAAGGCCACGGTGCCGACACCGTCGAGCGGCGGGGTGCCGGCCGAGATCGCGGCGCAGACGACCACCACGCCGTAGCCGGCGGAGAGCACGGGGATCGGGCCGAACCGGTCGGAGAGCCAGCCGCCCACCGGGCGCATCAGCACCGCGACCACGACGAAGCCGGCCATCCGGTTGGCCGCGTCGGCGGGGGTGAGCCCGTGCGCGGTCTTGAGGTAGGCAGGCAGGTAGACCGAGAAGGCGACGTAGCCGCCGAAGGCGACCGCGTAGAGGATGCACGCCTGCCAGGTGATCGACAGCCGGGCGTTGGCGTTGAGCCGGGCCGCCAGGCTGGTCGTCGGGACGACACGACCCGGCGCGTCGCGGAGCAGCAGCCAGGCGGCAGCGGTGTAGGCGGCCAGGACGGCGGCGGTGATCAGGAACGGCGCCTTGTCCCCGACGTTGGTGTAGAGCTTCACCGTCGTCAGGGCGCTGATGGCCGTGCCGCCCATGCCGGCCCCGAAGACCCCGACCGCCAGCCCTCGCCGTTCGGGCGGGAACCACGCGTTGACGAACGGGACACCGACCGCGAACGCCGTGCCCGCGATGCCGAGGAAGAACCCGCCCACCAGCAGCAGGGCGAACGACTCGAGGGCGACGAAGGCGATGAACAGGATCGGCACGATCGTCACCGCCGAGATCACCGGGAACATGACCCGGCCCCCGTAGCGGTCGGTGAGCGCACCCACCAGGATCCGCCCGAGCGAACCGACGATGACGGGGACCGCGACCAGGAGCGCGACGTCCGACTCGCTCAGGTCGCCGAGGGTGCCCTGCTCCCGGAACAGCGGGCCGAGCGGGCTGATGAGCGCCCAGGCCCAGAAGTTGACCGCGAACCCGAGGGTGGCGAGTCCCAGCATGAGGTAGGGCGTCCGGGGCCCGATGCCCGCGCCGACGGTTGCCCCGCCCGTGGTCCCGCCTGTGGTGGTTGTCATGGTTGCCCTCTCAGAGGTATCGCGGTTCGCGGTGCGCGGGCAACCCCCCTTCGGGTCGACCCGCCGTTCCGAACACCGGGTCGTCGAGCCGGACCACGCGGTCGGCGAGCTCGAGGCCGACGTCCGCGTGGGTGATCCAGAGCACCGAACGCCGCCGCGGGCCGGACAGGACCTCGGCGGCGAGCTCGGTGGCGGTGGCGTGGTCGAGGTGCGCGGCGGGCTCGTCGAGCACCAGCACCGGCTGGTCGGCCAGGAGCGAGCGGGCCATGGCGATCCGGGCCCGCTCGCCGCCGGAGACGCCTGCGTGGCCGTCGCCGACCCAGGTGTCGAGGCCATCGGGCAGCGACGCGACCCAGGGGCCGAGACGGGCGTCGGTGAGCGCCTGCGCGACCTCGGCATCGGTGGCCTCGTGGCGCGCGAGCCGGACGTTCTCGACCAGCGTGGTCGCGAAGACGTGCGGGTCGTCGTCGACCAGGCCGGTGATCCGGCGTACGTCGTCCAGGGCGACGTCGCGAAGCGGCCGGCCGCCGTGGGAGACCTCGCCCTCGTCGGGGTCCAGGAAGCGCATCGCCAGCGCGGCGAGCGTGCTCTTGCCCGACCCGGACGGGCCGACCAGGACCACCCGCTCACCCTCGGCGACTGCCAGGTCGAGAGGCTGGGTCGGACCGGCCCCCCGGTCCCAGCGGGCCCGGGCGTGCTCGACGGCGAGCTCGTGGGACGTGGGCGGCGGGCCGGGCACCGTGTCGCGGACCGCCGGGGCGGTGTGCTCCCAGCGGGCCAGCCGGTCGGCGGCCGCGTCGGTGCGGACGGACAGGGTGCCGGCGTCAGCGAGCGCAGTCGCCGGGTCAGCCAGGGCCAGCGGCAGCAGGACCAGCAGCGCCATCATCGGGCCGGACAGGCGTCCGTCGGCGACGGGTCCGGCCGCCAGATAGGCGATCGCGGCCATCGCGACCCCGGCGGCGGCGGGCACCAGCGCTCGGGCGGCGGCCGTGGTGGATGCGCTCAGCTGCGCGCTGCGGCCGAGCCGGTCGCTGAGCTCGACGACCCGGGCCGCGGCCGTCGGTCCGGCCTGCCACATGCGCAGCTCCCGGGCGGTCTGCACGACCTCGACGGCCGCCGCGGACAGCGCCGCCCGGGTCTCGACCGCCAGCCGCTCGGAGCGGCGCGCGCCGAGCCTGGCCACCACGAACGCGAGCGAGGAGACCAGGCAGCACATCGCGACGACGAGGCCGGCGGCCGGCAGGAGGTAGGTCGCGACGGCGGTGGCGATCAGCGCGGCCACGGCGTAGCCGCGGACCGGCATCAGCACGCGCAGCTCGCGGTCCACGACGCAGTCCACGTCGTCCACCACCGACGACAGCACGTCGCCGCGCCGCCTGCCGAGCCGGCCCGGAGTGAGTGGGACCAGGGCGTCGTAGACCCGCACCCGGCGCTCGGCGAGCAGCCGCAGCGCGGCGTCGTGCGAGCGCAGCCGCTCGGCGTACCGCAGCACCGGACGGGCCAGGCCGAAGGTGCGCACCCCGACAATGGCGACCAGCATGGTGAGCACGGCCGGGTGGGACGACGCCTGCACGATCAGCCAGCCGGCGGTGGCGGTCAGGGCGACGCCCGAGGCCGACGCCAGCCCGCCGAGCAGGGTGGCCAGGCCGAAGCCGATGGTGGGGGCCGGCTCGGTGTTGGTCGGCTCGGGGCGGCGGGTCCTGGTCGCGGCCGGGACCACCGCCTGCGGCGGCACTGGCGGCGGGGCGGGCAGGGCGAGCACATGGTCGGCGACTGCCACGAGAGCCGGCCGGTGGGCCACGACGACCACGGCACCGCGCCGGCTCAGGGCGAGCAGCGTGTCGGTGATGACCTGCTCGGTGAGCTCGTCGAGGTGTGCCGTGGGCTCGTCGAGGAGCATCCACGGCCGGTCGGCGACGACGATCCGGGCGAGGGCGAGACGAGCACGCTCGCCCGCCGAGAGCGTGGTGCCGTCCTCGCCGAGGGGCTCGTCCAGCCCGCCGGGCAGGGCGCGCACCCGCTCCTCGAGCGCCACCTGGGCCAGCGCGTCCCAGAGCTGCTGCTCGGAGGCGTCGGGAGCGCCGAGGCGCAGGTTGTCGGCGATGGTGCCGGCCACGAAGTGCGGCCGCTGGGGGAGCCAGGCGACCTGGGCCTGCCAGGCCGGTCCGCCGACCGGCCGGCCCTGGGCGATCAGCTCTCCGTCGCCGAGCGGCATCAGCCCGGCGATCGCTTCGAGAAGGGTCGACTTCCCGCAGCCCGACGGACCGGTCACGACGGTGAGCCCGCGCGAGGGGATGGCCGTGACGAGGTTGTCGACCGCCGGCTGGGTGCGCCCGGGGTGGGTGAGGGTGATCCCGCCCAGCACGAGGGCCGCATCGGCCGGGGCGGCCGCGTCGACGGGCGAGGGACCGTCGGCCTCCAGCAGGGCACGCACGTCCTCGAAGGTGGCGGTGCCCTCGGCAGCGGCGTGGAACTCCGCGCCGACCCGCCGCAGGGGCCAGTAGGCCTCGGGAGCGAGGAGCAGCACGACCATCGCGGTGTGCAGGTCGAGGGATCCGCCGGCGAGCCGGACGCCTGTCGTCACCGCGACGAGGGCCACCGACAGGGTGGCGACCAGCTCGAGCACGAGCGAGGAGGCGAAGGCGATCTTCAGCGTCTCCAGCGAGGCGCGCCGGTAGCGGTCGCTGACCTCCGCGATCCGGGAGGACTGGGGACGGGCGCGGCGGAACGCGACCAGGGTGGGCAGGCCGCGCACGACGTCCAGGAAGTGCCCCGACAGGGCGCCCATCTGCCGCCACTGCGACCGGGCCCGGTCCCGGGTGGCGAGCCCGACCAACGCGCCGAAGACGGGGACGAGCGGGAGGGTGGCCGCCACGATCAGCGCGCTGAGCAGGTCCTGGCTGGCGATGACCAGCACCGTGAGGACCGGGAGGAACGACGCCAGCACCATCGCCGGCAGGTAGCGCGTGACGTAGGGCTCGATGGCCGCGACGCCGCGAGTGAGGAGGACCGAGGCGGCGCCGCTCCCAGGCGCCGCCTCGGCCTCGCCCGGGCTGCCCCCGACGACCCGGGTGACGAGCTGTCCCCGAAGGGAGCTCGCCACCGTGGTCGCAGCCCGGGCGGCCGCCACCTCGCCGCGCCAGCCCACCAGTGACCTGCCAAGGAGGAGCAGGACCACCAGTGCGGCGGGCACGGTCACGGAGCGGCCGTCCAGCACCGCGATGACCAGCGCGGTGACCGCCCAGGCCTGGGCGATCACCACGACGCTGGACACCGCGCCGTAGCCCACGACGGCCAGCAGGGCGTCGCGCGCGGGCCTCAGCTGGCGCAGCAGCCAGGGGTCGGTCGGCCTCACAGCCGGGACATCGACTGTGTGGTGGGGATGTGGTGCACCGCGATCCGCTTGCGGAACACCCAGTAGCTCCAGGCCTGGTAGGCCAGCACCACGGGCGTGAAGATCACCGCCACGACGGTCATGATCTTGAGCGTGTAGTCGGTGGCCGAGGCGTTCGTCGTCGTCAGGCCCAGGCCGTCGGACAGGCTGGTCGGCATCACGTCGGGGAACAGGCCCAGGAAGAGCCCGGCCACACCGAGGCCGATCGCGGCGAAGGTGCCGATGAAGGCCCAGCCCTCACGGACCCGGGTGATGGCCAAAAGCCCGCCCACCAGCGCCACGGCAGCCAGCACGAACGCGACCGCGGAGCCGACCGAGCCGGTGCGCGCCTGGGTCCAGCCCAGGAACGCCACGGTGACCACGGCGGCAGCGAGGCCGACCCGCAGGGCGAGCTCGCGGGCCCGGACCCTGATCTCACCGTCGGTCTTCAGCGCGATGAACATCGCGCCGTGGGTGAGGAACAGCAACAACGTGGTCGCCCCGCCGAGCAGCGCGTAGGGGTTGAGCAGGTTGAAGAACCCGCCGACGTACTCCATCTCGGAGTCGATCGGCACGCCCCGCAGGATGTTGGCGAACGCGACGCCCCAGAGGAGCGCCGGCACGAACGAGCCGACGATGATCGCCAGGTCCCAGTTGCGGCGCCAGTCGTCGTCCTCGCGCTTGGCGCGGTACTCGAACGCCAGCCCGCGGACGATCAGCGCGAGCAGGATCAGCAGCAAGGGGAGGTAGAAGCCGCTGAACAGCGTCGCGTACCACTCCGGGAAGGCAGCGAACGTCGCTCCGCCGGCGACCAGCAGCCAGACCTCGTTGCCGTCCCAGACCGGGCCGATCGTGTTGATGAGGACCCGACGCTCGGTGTCGGAGCGCCCGAGGATCGGCAGCAGCATGCCGACGCCGAAGTCGAAGCCCTCGAGGCAGAAGTAGCCGACCCACAAGACGGCGATCAGGATGAACCAGACGGTGGTGAGCTCCATGATTGTCTCTCCGCTCTCAGTAGGCGAAGGCCAGCGGCCGGTCGGGGTCGGAGGGGTCGTCGTCCTTGGCTTCCGGAAGCGGCTCGGCCCCCTTGCGGATGTAGGTGAGCAGCAGCCTCACCTCCACGACGGCCAGGAGCCCGTAGACCAGGGTCAGCAGGATCAGCGAGGTGAGCACCTCACCGGTGCTGACCCCCGGGGACACGGACTGCTCGGTCGTCAGGAGCCCGAAGACCGACCAGGGCTGGCGACCCACCTCGGTGAAGATCCATCCGAAGGAGTTGGCGAGCAGCGGCAGGAACGGCAGGGACACCGCGGCGGCCAGGAACAGCCGCCCGTCCGGCGCCCGGCCCCGCCGGGTGGCCCAGAGCACCCACGCACCGACGGCCATCGCGACCAGGCCGAGCCCCATCATCAGGCGGAACGTCCAGTAGGTCAGCGGGATGACGGGCGTGTAGTCACCGGGCGAGTAGTAGCCGGCGCCGGGGTCCTGGCCGTAGGTCTCCTGGTACTCCGCGCGCAGCTCGTCGATGCCCCGGACCTCGCCGCTGAAGCTGCCGTTGGCCAGGAAGGAGAGCAGCCGCGGAATCTTGATCGCGAACTTCTCCTCGGAACCGTCCAGGCTGCCGATGGTGAGGATCGAGAACGCGGCCGGGTCTTCCGTCTCGTAGAGCCCCTCGGCCGCCGCCATCTTCATCGGCTGGACCTCGGTCATGATCTTGCCCTGCACGTCGCCGCTGACCAGCACGCCCAGACCGCTGACGAGCAGGATCACCGCTCCGGTTCGGGCGGCCCTGCGGTAGAGCCCGGCGTCGCCGGTGTCGACCGCGTCTTCCGGCTTGCGGTGCCGGCGCAGCTGCCAGATCGCGACGCCGACGACGAAGGCGGCGCCGGTCATGTATGCCGACAGCACGACGTGCGGGAAGGTCACCAGCTGGACCTTGTTGAACAGGACCGCGGCGAAGTCGGTCATCTCGGCTCGGCCGGTCTCCTCGTTGTAGCCGAAGCCAACCGGGTTCTGCATCCACGAGTTGGCGGCGAGGATGAAGTAGGCCGAGAAGAGCGTGCCGATGTGCACCAGCCAGATGCAGGCGAGGTGCACCTTCTCGGGCAACCGGTCCCAGCCGAAGATCCAGAGCCCGAGGAACGTGGACTCGAGGAAGAACGCGAGCAGCCCCTCGACGGCCAGCGGGGCACCGAAGACGTCGCCCACGAACCGGGAGTAGTCGCTCCAGTTCATCCCGAACTGGAACTCCTGCACGATCCCCGTCACCACGCCGATGGCGAAGTTGATGAGGAACAGCTTGCCGAAGAACTTCGTCAGCCGCAGCCACTGCTCGTTGCGGGTCCGCAGCCAGGCGGTCTGGTAGCCGGCGATGATCGCCGAGAGACCGATGGTGATGGGGACGAAGAGGAAGTGGTAGACGGTGGTGATGGCGAACTGCCACCGGGCGATATCGGTCGGGTCCACGAGGGAGTCTCTCCTGGGTCAGCTCGGTCGGGCCGAGAGCTACGCGGTCTTCGAAGCACGCTAGGGAGAGGCGCCGCCCGCCCCCACGGGCCGAGGACTCTGCGGCGCGGGACCAAGGTCCCGTGGAGGGCGAGGGTTCGTGCCGGTCATCGCGGGTCGAGGACCTCGTCCAACGGCCGCCGACCGGTCCGGGTGAGCTGGCTGCGGCTCAGGGCCTGCCAGCCGAGTCGCACCAAGAGGTTGGGGACCGCAAGGCCGCCGAGCACCTCGTTCTGGAGCGAGCTCCGCGTCTCCTCGACCTCGATCACCTGGCTCAGCGGCACCACGGACAGGCCGTCAAGCGTGGCCCGCAGCCACAGGGCGCTCAGCGCCTCGCCGGTGCGCAGCCAGTCCTCCGGCCCTTCGGCGTAGCCGCACAGGAGCACGACCCCGTCGGAGGTCTCCAGCTCCGGGTTCGGGTCGTCGAGCACGCCGGTGTCGAACCGGGACGACCTGGCCAGCGTGGTCGAGGCGTCCTCCGCGGGCAGCACCGCGGAGGGGATCCCGTCCGTCGGCCCGTGGTCGATCCAGGTCTCCTGCTCCTGTGCCACCCGCTGGTCGCGGCGCTGCCGCTCGCGGGCGCGGTCGACCAGCCGGTCGAGCCGGAAGCGGTCGGTCACGTCCACGAGCGGTACCGCATGGACGCCCCAGGCGCCGGCGGTCCGGGCGAACGCGTGCAGCATCTCCTCCGGGACCGGCCACGATGTGAACCGCCTCCGGTCCGTGCATCGCTCGCGCACGGACAGCAGCACCTCACCCGCGTCGTCGGCGACGTCGCCGGGTGCTAGCGAGATGGTCGCCAGCCGGTTGGACTTGGATCCGGGGCCGTCGGGACACCGGGCCACTGTCGCCTTCCAGCCGAGGGCACCCGCGACCACCTGCGCGTGGTGCAGGGCGGCCCCGCAGCTGATCACCAGGTTGCGTCCCTGTGGGTCGCTCGCATCGAGGACCCGGGACGGATCGGCGTAGAGGTCCAGGCCGTCATCCGTGGTGCGCCAGACCCATGGCTGGGTGTTGTGCACGCTGGGGGCCCGGCAGGCGAGCTCGACCAGCGTGCGCAGCACCTCCTCCGAGGGACCCGTCACGTCTTCACCTGCACGGCGACCACACCCAGCACCGACTCGGCGACCGCCCGGGCGGTCATCCGGTAGGGCGAGTCCTCGGGTCCGGACAGGTCGACCTGGCCGTCGTTGACCGCGACCAGCCAGTCGCCGAGGCCCACCTCGGTCAGCATCGCGTCGACGTCGCGCTCGATCTCGTCGTCGGAGCGCGCCAGGACGCGGACCACGTCGCTGCGGCTGAGCATGCCCGCCAGGCGATGGTGACGATCGACGACAGGGACGCTCTTGATCCCCAACGTGGTCATCAGCTCGACCGCCGCGGCCAGGTCGGTCTCCGGGGCCACGGTGACCGGATGCGTCGACATCACGTCGCCGACCACGCGGGGGCGGTCACGCCACTCCTCCTGAGTCGGCCACTCGTGGGTGCGCTGGTCGGGCTGGAGGAGGTCGCGGATCAGGTCGGCCTCGCTGACCATTCCCTCGATCCGGGCGGCGACGTCGAGGACGGGGGCCGCGGTGATCTGATGCCGCTCGAGCAGCGCCAACGCCTCCTTGACGGAGGTGTCACGAGTGACCGTGACCGCCTGGTCGGTCATGACCTCGCGGACCAGCATGACGCACCTGCTCTCGCTCGTACGGGGGATTCCTGCGTGGAATGTGCCAACTCTGTGCCGTCGCAGGGCGGGGGAGCAGGGACCTTGGTCCCGTCCACGGAGGCCGATGAGCCTGTGTCTTCCTGGGGATGGTGTCTACGGTGTGCACATGGCGAACGACACGTCCCCGATCCGGGTGTTCCTCCTCGACGACCACGAGGTCGTCCGACGCGGCATCAAGGAGCTGCTCGAGTCGGAGGGAGACATCGAGGTCGTCGGCGAGTCCGGCCTCGCCCAAGAGGCGGTCCGCCGTATCCCGGCCCTGCGGCCGGACGTGGCGATCCTCGACGGACGGCTCCCGGACGGCACCGGCATGGAGGTGTGCCGCGACGTCCGGTCGGTCGACCCGACGATCAAGGCACTCATCCTCACGTCCTACGACGACGACGAGGCGCTGTTTTCCGCGATCATGGCCGGGGCCGCCGGATACATCCTCAAGCAGGTGCGCGGCAACGACCTGGTCGACACGGTACGCCGGGTCGCCGCCGGGGAGTCGACCTTGGACCCCTCGGTGACCGCCCGCGTGCTTGAGCGGGTCCGCAACGGACCTCCGCGCGACCAGCAGCTCGAGGCTCTCACCGCGCAGGAGCAGAAGATCCTCGAGCTGATCGGGGAAGGGCTGACCAACCGCGAGATCGCCGAGCGGATGTACCTCGCCGAGAAGACGGTCAAGAACTACGTGAGCTCGATGCTCGCCAAGCTGGGACTCAGCAGCCGGACCCAGGCGGCCATCTTCGCCACCAAGCACCAGCAGTCCTGAGCGCGGCTCAGTTGCGGCGGCGGAGCCGGCGTCCGGTCACCTTGTCGATGTCGATCGTGAGCTGGGCGGCCTTGGCGCCGACCGGCCACACCTCGGGGGCGGGGGCTCCGGGACGGACCAGCCCGACCGAGGCACGGCCGAGCATCACCACGCTCCAGCCGAGCCGGCTGTCAGGGTCGTAGGCGTCCACCTCGAACGCCACCCGGCTGTCGTCGCACTCGCGCGCGAGCGCGGAGTAGGCCGCCGTGCGGACGTGCACCGAGCGACCCTCGAGCGTGAAGTTGACCGGCACGACGGAGGGTCCGGCGGGGCCGGTCCAGACCAGTCGACCGACCGGCTCGGTGGCCGCGAGACGTAGGCACTCGGCCTCGTCGAGGTCGATCAGCAGTCTGTCCTCCGAGGTTTCCATGTCCGGCAGTGTCACCCCGACGGGACTCCGCCCGGAGGGGCCGCAGGTCCCGAATCGGCGGGGCCGGACGGCCTGCACATACGGGCCCCCGTTCGTTGCTAGCGTTGTCAGGTGGCTGACGAGGGACAGCTTGCCGGTGTGGAGCTCGACGACCTGCTCCGCGAGCTGCTGACGCGCGTTCACGGGGTGCTCGACGAGCAGGCCAGGCTCCGGCTGCTGCTCGACGCGGTGGTGACGATGGCCGCCGACCTGACCCTCGACGGGGTGCTCTCCCGGATCGTTCTCATCGCGAGCAACCTCGCCGATGCGAAGTACGCCGCGCTGGGCGTGCTCGATGTCGGGCGGGACCGCCGGTTGCGGACCTTCATCCACCACGGGATGTCCCAGGAGCAGGTCGTGGAGATCGGTGACCTGCCGTCCGGGCACGGGCTGCTCGGGCTCATCATTGACCAGCCGGAGCCGCTGCGCCTGCACGACCTGACCGCTCACCCGGCGTCCTACGGCATCCCGCCCGGACACCCCCCGATGACCTCCTTCCTCGGGGTTCCGGTGCGGATCCGCGACAAGGTGTTCGGCAACCTGTATCTCACCGAGAAGGCCGGGGGCGTCGACTTCACCGAGCAGGACGAGCGGATCGTGGTTGCGCTGGCCGCGGCCGCGGGCGTGGCGATCGAGAACGCCAGGCTCTACGAGGAGGCCGCGATGCGCCAGGAGTGGCTCGCGGCGACCGCTGAGATCACCGGCGTCCTCGCCGACCAGGACTCCCAGCACGACTCCCTTCAGGTCGTGGCGGACAAAGCCCGTGCCGTGGCCTGTGCCGACGTGGCCTGGGTGGTCGTGGGGCGCGACCCCGAGTCGCTCGTGATGGAGGTGGTGTCGGGCATCGACGCCGACCGCGACGCGCTCCACGCGCTGCCCATGTCGGAGTCCCTGTCGGCACGGGTGGTCCGCAGCCAGACCGTGCTCACCGTCGAGGACCTGGGCGCCGAGCTCGGAGTCATCGACCCGGCCGCTGAGCTGGGACTGGGGTCTCTCGGTCCGGCCATCGTCGTACCGCTCGGGTCGGGCAAGGGCGTGGAGGGGGCGTTGACACTGGGCTGGCTGCCCGAGAACGCCTCCCGGGCGGAGCTGGTCGACCAGGCCCTGCCGGCCAGCTTCGCCGAGCAGGCCACGCTCGCCCTTCAGCTGGCGCGAGCACGCGAGGACCAGCAGCGCCTGGTGCTGTTCGAGGACCGCGACCGGATCGGGCGCGACCTGCACGACCTGGTGATCCAGCGCCTGTTCGCCGTGGGTCTCGGACTCGAGAGCGTCGCCCGCTCGTCCACCGACCCGAAGGTCACCGAGCGCCTGACCACGGCGGTCGATGACCTCGACGGGACGATCAAGGACATCCGGCGGACGATCTTCGCGCTGGGCTCGCTGGCGGACTCGGCAGACCTCCAGGCGGAGGTGACACGCCTGGTGGACCGGGCCGCGGCCACCTTGAAGTTCCGGCCCACGCTGGTCATCGAGGGCCCCCTGCGCACCCTCGTGCCGCCGCTCGTTGCCCCGGACCTGCTGGCTGTCCTCGGGGAGTCGTTGTCCAACGCGAGCCGACATGCCGATGCCTCGTCGGTCTCGGTCACGGTCAGCGTCGGCGACGAGGTCCGGGTGGTCGTGACTGACGACGGTCGCGGGATCGCCGAGGACGCCCGGGAGAGCGGCCTGGGCAACATCCGCGAGCGGGCGCTCAAGCGCGGCGGCACCTTCACGGTGACCTCTGCGCCCGGCGGTGGCACCACCGTCGACTGGCGGGTGCCGCTCTAGTCCTAGGTCTCGCGGCAGCTGCAGCTAGATCGCGACGACCGCGCCGCGCTCGAGGCACAGGGCACCGATGTGCCGTCCCCACCCCGTGGCGCGGGCCAGCTCGCCGGCGGCGAGGGGGCCGCTGATGTCCTCGACCAGGAAGTACGCCGGGTGGTCCAGGACTTCGAAGCCCTTGGCCCGGGCCAGGCGGCGGGCCGCCGGTCCGGCGGCCATCGGCAGGCGGCGGACCTTGCTCACCCGGGTGTCGAACACGGCGACCGGCGGTGGGTGCTCGCCGTCGTGGCACTCGCCCAGCCACTCGCGCATGCCATAGCCGGCCCGCTCCGCGTCGGCGCCCTGGCGGACGGCGTCCTCCCGGGTGCTCGGCCGGCTCAGCGAGAAGGCATGGGTGGGCGCGCCGACCACGAGCAGCGCCAGGTTCGCGGGCAGCTCGGCCGGAGCGGTCGTGACCCCGAGCACCTCGACCTCGAAGCCTGCGAGGTCGAGGCCGAGGGCGACCGCGGCACCGACCTGCTGGGTGTTGCCGAACATCGACTCGACGACGACGAGGGCCCTGGGGCGCTCGTGGTCCGGCGCGGCGTCGTGGGCGGCAGCAGTGGTCATGGTTCGACAATGCCTCCGACCGGCAGTCCCACCCAACGGCCGGAGGTCACCGGGCCGCGGGACCTATGCCCCCCGGCTCGGGGTCGGCTCGTCCTTCGGCGTCTGCGGCTTGGTGACCACGACCGATGTCTTGTCGGCGGTGTGCTCGTCGGTCGCCTCGAGCAGGGCGGCGTACCGCGCCTTCTTAGTCTCCTGCTCGACCTGGAACGTGACGGTCCCGTCGGGTCCGAGGATCCCGGTGGCGAGAGTGACGCGCTCGCCGTCGCGCCAGGTGTAGAGGCGGACCACGTCACCCTGCTGCCCGCCGGTGGCGGCGGCCGCCATGGTCACGGTGTCGTCCGCGACCGACGGCGACAGCGTGAGCTCGGGGTGCATCCTGACCCGCCAGCGGTCGCTCTTGGCGCCCTTGGTCTTCAGGCGCAGCACCGTGTTCTCGTAGACCGGCGGCGCCGACATCGACACCGTGCCTTCCTCGCTGCTGGTCGTGGAGGCGACCCGGCGCCAGACGCCGTCCTCGAGCTGCATCAACGCGACCTGGACGTCCGCCACCGCCGACCCGTCGTCGTCGCGGACGACCCCGGAGAACTCCGGCGACGTGGCGTAGTCGACCCGGTGGCTGGTGCCGGCGATGCTCACCGTGGCCGGGGCCGGCGCCTCCGGCGCCGGGGGCGGCGTCGGGGTCGGGGTCGGCGTGGGGGTCGGGCTGGGTGTCGGCGAGGGGGTCGCGGTGGGGGTGACGGACGGCGTGGGAGACGGGTCGTCGGACGGCGCCTCGCTCGGGTCGTCGGACGCCGCGTGGCTCGGGTCGGCCTGCCCGCTCGGCTTCGGGTCCCCACTGCCGGGCTTGGTGACTTCAGCGGTCGGCGTCGGCTCAGGTGCCGGGGTCGCGGTCGGGATCTCCGCGTCGGACGGACTCGGGTCGGTGTCTGGGGCGGTCTCGACCCGGTCCCGGCGCGCCGGTGTGGGCGGGGGCACGTGGACCGGCCCGAGGACGTCGTGGGCGAACTGCTGCAGAGGTTCGGGCAGGTTCGCGGTGTAGGCCGCGGCGACGCCGCCGCCCGCGACGGCGATAGCGATGCTCAGCGTGGTCCCGGCCCCCAGCCGGCGTGCGGCGCGGCCGCCCGAGCGGCGTGGTGGACCGGGAGAGAGGGGGGTGACCCTGCTGCCGCCGCGCGTCTCGCGGAACATCGCGAGGTAGTGCTCCTGGTCGGCCAGCTCGCTCGGCGTGCCGGGCTCGCGGAGCGATCGCACCAACGGTTGGTCGTCGAAGGGGTCGTCGTCGAACGGCTCGGCCATGTCACACCACCTCTCGTGAGGTCTCTGTAGGGGAGGCCGCGCGCTGGTCGCGCGCGAGGGTCTGCAGCGCCCGGTGCACGGTCACCCGCACCGTGCCGGGCTTCTTGTCCAGGATCTCGGCGACGTCGGCCACGTCGAGTCCGGCGACCACGCGGAGCATCACCATCTCGGCCTGCATCGCCGGCAGGGTGGCCACGAGCCGCAGCGCGCGGGCCGTGTCGTCGTTGGTGATGGCAAGGTCCTCTGCGCTGGGAGCGTGGTGCCGATGCGGGTCGGGATGCAGCTCGGTGACGTCGGCGACGGGCACCGTCGGCCGACGGGTGCGGGCCCGACCGGCGTCGACGGCGCGGTTGCGGGCGATGGTGAAGAGCCAGGCCCGGAACTCGCGGGCGTCACCCACGAACGTCTCGAGTCCGCGCAGCACATGCATCCACGTCTCCGAGGCGAGGTCTTCGGGACCGTCGTCGCCGCGCACCCGGAGGTAGCGCAACAGCGGCGGATGGAGCGTCTTCCACACGGTGACGAAGGCGTCCTCGTCCCCGGAGCGGGCGGCGTGGAGGGCGGCGGTGAGGTCGTCCTCGGGCAGCCCACGGACCCGAGAGCGCGTGATCTCGGGTCCGTGGGCGGCTTGGTCGCGGACTTCGTCCAGCGCCGGCTCCTTCCGGGGGTCGCGGCGGATCTCAGTTGACCACAACCCCGCTGACGCTCGGCGCGAGGCGGTGGCCGCCCGCGAACGAGAGGCGGTAGCTGGCGCCCTCCGAGATGGGCTCCAGGAACTTCACCTTCCCGCGCTTCTTGGTGCGGGCCGAGTCGATCGCGGTCCAGGTCAGCCCGTCCTCGCCCAGCAGCTCAAGCGAGACGATGCGGCCCGCGATCGGCCCGCCGCCACCGCGGAGGACGCCGCTGACGGCGTACCCCTCCGGGGTGGTGCGGCCGCGGATCGACAGCGAGGTCGCGGTCCGGACGACGACCCGGACGTTGTCGCTCACGGCCCGCGGGGGAGTGCCCTCGGAGTGCCGGACCAGCAGCCGGTAGACCGTGGTCCGCAGGGGCGACTGGACGAACGACACCGCGCCGAGCGGGTCCGTGGTGCCGGTCGCGACCACGCTGAACCTCCCGTGCCGCCCAGGGTGGCGGGCGAGCAGGTCGACGGTCGCACCCACGTAGGGCGCACCCTCGTAGGTGACCAGGCCGGACACCGTGCTCGACTCACCCGGGTTGATGGGGCTGGGTGAGGCCGAGGCGCTGATCTCCGGTCGGACCCCGATGCGCACGACGCCGCTGCGGGCCGGCCGGAGCAGTCGCGTGCCCTGGAACTTCAGGCGGTAGGCAGTCTTGACCGTCGGGCTGACCGGGAACCGGACCACGCCGTCGCGGTCGGTCCGGGCCGTCGCCACCGGTGCGAACGGGTTGCCGGCCGTGCGGGCCAGGAGCAGGATCTGGCGGTGGGGGATCTCGACCCCCCGGGCCAGCAGCTTGCCGCGGACCAGGCTGTCGCCGTCGTGGTCCACGGGACGGTCGGTGGCACGGATCGACAGCGTGGTCTTGATCCGCTCGGGGGTGCCGTCCCCCTGGCCGGGGCCGACCACGATCCGGGCGACTCCGCTGCGGCTGGCGCGGGTGTCGGCGTCGCCGGGGTAGTACCAGCGGTAGCGGGTGGTGACCGCGGGAGCGACCTGGAGCTTCAGCCCGCCGCGGGGTCCGGCCGTGGCGGTGCCGATCGCGGTGAACGCCGCGTCGTCCGCGGTCTTCGCCTCGAGGGTCACCAGCCGACCGGGCTCGTCGTCGCTCTTCTTGATGTTGAGGTTGCCGCGGACCTTGGTGGTCTCGCCTGCCTCGACCCGGCGGTCGTTGACCCGGATCGAGATCGTCGTCTCGTTCTTGACCGCACGCTCGGGCGCGCTCGCCGAGGCCGGCGCATTGGTCATGCCGGCCAGCGCCGGGGTGGCAGCGACCGCCACTGCGACGACCGTGCCGAGGAGGGACCTCCACGTCATGGTCCTGGTCCCTGTGCTGTTCCTGCTCATCCAGACTCCACCTCTCCGGGCCCGAGCGGACCGCCGTCACACCCAAGAGCGACGGGAGGTCTCGTTGCGTTACAGGCGGCGCGGCGTCAGGTCGTTAGAGTCACGCCATGACCCCTGTTCCCAAGCTGGCCGTCGGCGTCCTCACGGCAGCCGCGCTCGTGCTGAGCATGTCGCTGCCCGCCGAGGCCCTCACGCTGGTCGGCAACGGCAAGGCCAACACCCTCAAGGGCAAGGGCGGCAACGACACGCTCAAGGGCAAGGGCGGCAACGACCTCCTCAAGGGCGGCGGCGGCAACGACAAGTCCTACGGCGACGGTGGCAACGACGTCATCAAGAGCGGGGACGGCAACGACCACTCCGAGGGCGGCAAGGGCGACGACGTCATCAAGGGCCTCAACGACGACGACACCCTCATCGGCGGCCCCGGGAACGACAAGGTCCAGGGTGGCGCCGGCAACGACACCATCGACGGTGGCGACGGCAACGACGACCACGACGGCGGCGACGGCAACGACCGCATCACCGACGGACCCGGTGACGACAAGATCTCCGGCGACGCCGGCAACGACGTCATCGTCCTCGGCGAGGGCAAGGACATCGTCTTCGGCGAGGAGGGGTCCAACACGGTCTACGTCACCGCCGACGGCGTGCGTGACGAGATCTACTGCGGCGAGGGCCCGAACGACACCATCGTCTTCGTGGGTGGCCGTGGCGATGCCAACATCGACTACATCTCCAACTGCGAGATCGTCCAGACGCAGTAGGGGGGCCGCCGATGTCACACCCATGGGCACGCGCGCTCGCGGCCGCGGCCGTCTGTGCCGCCGTCGCCGGCGGCGCGTCGGTCGCGCGGGCCGCCACCATCAACGGGACGGGCGGCAACGACACCATCAACGGGACGGGCGGCAGCGACACCCTCAAGGGCAAGGCCGGCAACGACACGATCAAGGGCAAGGCCGGCAACGACACCATCGTCGCCGGTGGCGGCAAGGACACGGTCGACGGCGGGCCCGGCAAGGACAAGCTGACGCTGGGTGCCGGCAGCGACAAGGCCTACGGGCAGGCCGGCAACGACAAGATCCGGGGTGGCGGCGGCAACGACACCGCCGAGGGCGGCGCCGGTGACGACGTGCTGCTCCTCAACGACGGCCGCGACCACGCCATCGGGGGTGAGGGCGACGACCTGATCACGACCACCAACGACGGCGACTGGCTCGAGGGCGGTGCCGGCGACGACAAGCTCGCGGCCGGCAACGACGACGACCTGGTCGACGGCGGTGAGGGCGACGACGACATCAACGGTGGCCTGGGCAACGACCAGATCTCCGACGGGCCGGGCAACGACAAGGTCGTCGGCGACGACGGCAACGACGTGATCACGCTGGGCGCCGGCGAGGACATGGTCTATGCCGAGGCAGGCGACAACCGGGTCCTGGCCACCAGCGACGGGTCGGTGGACATCATCTACTGCGGGCCGGGCCCCGCCGACGTGTTGACCTACACCGGGTCGGTCGACCCGCTGGACGTCACCGACGGCTGCGAGACGGTCACCGTCGTCCTAGCGTCCTGACGCCCCCAGCGGAGCGATGACCTCCTCGGCGAACCGGGTCATGCCCTCCAGCTTCTGCTCCAGCGTGGCCTCGGTGCCGAAGTAGTACATCCACGGCATCGTCATGCAGTCGGTCACGCCCCCCTCCTCGGCCCGGGCGAAGTGCTCGGGCAGGAAGGCATCGGTCAGCGCGACGATGACCGCGAAGTCGCCGGTCGCGCCCCGCCCGCGGCGTAGCTCGTCGAGGCGCCGGGCCCAGCCCATCGCCTCGTCGGTCCGGTACATGTCGCCGACCCAGCCGTCGTGGCGCGCCGCGCGAGCGAGCGCGATCTCGGACAACCCGCCGACGTAGATAGGGATCGGCGCCGTGGGCGTGGGCTCCATGACGAGCCGAGGCGCCTGGTAGTAGTCGCCGGAGAACTCGACCCAGCCGGGCTTCCACAGCTCCTTGAGCAGAGCCAGGCCCTCGTCCGTGCGCTTGCCGCGGGTCCGGAAGCTCTGCTCGAGCAGCTCGAACTCCTCCTCGCACCACCCGATGCCGACGCCGAGGGCCACGCGGTTGCCGGAGATGACCGCTGCGGTGCCGACCGACTTGGCGACCTGGAACGGGTTGCGGGCCGCCGGGACGTAGACGGAGGTGAAGAACCGCAACCGGGTGGTCACGGTCGACAGCGCACCCGCGAGCACCCATGGGTCGGGCCACTCGGCCTCGAAGCCCCAGCGCCGGGTGCCGTCGGGCGTGTAGGGGTAAGGCGTGCGCAGCGTCTCCAGGTCGACGACGTGGTCGGGCATCGCCAGACTGTCGTATCCCAGCCGATCGGCTGCCTTGGCGATCTCGACGAGCTGCGCGGTCGGCATGTAGGCGGTGCTGATCGAGAAGCGCACAGACGCAGCGTAGTCGCCAGGTAGAACGTGTTCTACCTAGCGACTACGCCGGCTGGATGTGTGGCTGAGGCCTAGGTGAAGACGCTGACGCCCCCGGGGCCGACGAGCAGGCCGACGACGATCAGGACGATTCCCATGAGCCAGGCTCCTCGCACCGCCGTGACGATGCCCCAGACGACCAGGATCACCGCAGCGATCCACAGGATGAACTCCATGAGTTGCTCCCCTCTTTCCCCCGTAACCACCGCGGCGCCGGTCGGCGCAGCGGACGTTCCTCAGCGCTGGTCAGGTACCCCCGACCGTCAGGCTGTTGACATTAGTTCGGGACTCGTACTTATTATGTGACCGTGACCACTGTGCTGGGGGTGGACTCCTCCACCCAGTCGACCAAGGCCCTCCTGGTCGACGCCGCGGACGGCACGGTCCTCCGACGGCAGGGCGCCCCCCACCCACTCGGCACCGAGGTGGATCCGCGGGCCTGGCTCGATGCCTACGACGAGGCGACGACCGGCCTCGCCGACCAGGCGGCCGGCGTCGGCGTCGCCGGCCAGCAGCACGGCATGGTCGCGAGGGACACGGCTGGTGAGCCGGTCCGCGCCGCCCTGTTGTGGAACGACACCCGCTCGGCCGGGGCCGCCGCGGACCTGATCGCCGAGCACGGCGGACCGCAGGCCTGTGCGGATGCGATCGGCAGCGTGCTGGTGGCCTCGTTCACCGCGACCAAGCTGCGGTGGCTCCGCGACCACGAACCCTCCGCTGCGGCCCGGGTCGCCGACGTCCTGCTGCCCCACGACTATGTCGCACTGCACGCCTGCACGGAGGGCACCGCGCCCTTCACCGACCGCGGTGACGCCTCGGGCACCGGCTACTTCGCCACCGCGGCGGGTGAGTGGCGACCCGACCTGGCCGCCGCGGCACTCGGCCACGAGGTCGCCCTCCCGCAGGTCGTCGGACCGGGCTCGGTCGCCGGGGAGACGGTCGGGGGCGCCGTGGTGAGCGCCGGCACCGGCGACAACATGGGCGCCGCGCTCGGCCTCGCCCTCGAGCCCGGCGACGTGGTCCTCTCGGTCGGCACCTCGGGCGTGGCCTCGACGGTGAGCCGGACGCCGGTCGCCGACGGGACCGGGGTGGTCACCGGGTTCGCCGACGCCACCGGTGGGTTCCTGCCGATGGTCACCACCATGAACGCCGCCGGCATCCTCGACCTGCAGGCCGCCCTGCTGGGCGTCGACCACGACGGGCTGTCGGCGCTCGCCCTGGAGGCCCCCGCCGGGGCCAACGGTGTGTGCCTGCTGCCCTACTACGGCGGCGAGCGGACCCCCAACCGGCCGAACGCGGTCGGCACCTGGACCGGGCTGTCAAAGGCCACGACCCGCGCCGACCTCGCCCGGGCGGCGTTCGAGGCCCTGCTCTGCTCGCTCGCCGACGCGGTCGACGAGCTGGTCGCACACACCGGCCAGGAACCCCGGCGGCTGCTCATGATCGGGGGCGCGACGGCCAGCCCGGCCCTGCGCGCCCTGGCGCCCACGATCCTCGGCCGGCCGGTCACCTTCCTGCCGGCGGGGGAGTACGTCGCGCTCGGTGCGGCCCGCCAGGCCGCCTGGGCGCTCTCGGGCGCAGCCGATCCGCCGGCCTGGCCGCTCCCCGGCGGGGAGACCGTCGAGGGCGCGTCGGCCCCCGGCGTCCGTGAGCGCTACGCCGACCTGCGCGACCGCACCCAGTCCTGGACCCACCCGGCATGATCCGAACGAGAGGCAGCATCCGATGACCATCGAGATCCCCGCACCGACCCCCGAGGACAAGTTCTCCTTCGGCCTGTGGACCGTGGGCTGGCAGGCTCGCGACCCGTTCGGCGACGCGACCAGGCCGCCGATGGACACCGTTCACGCGCTGGAGAAGCTCGCCGAGCTCGGTGCCTACGGCGTCAACTTCCACGACGACGACGTCATCCCCTTCGGTAGCGACGACGCGACGCGCGAAGCGATCATCGAGCGGTTCCGCAAGGGCCTGGCCGACACGGGCCTGGTGGTCACCACCGCGACCACCAACCTCTTCACCCTCCCGGTCTTCCGCGACGGCGCGTTCACCTCCAACGTGCGCGACGTACGCCGGTTCGCGATCCGCAAGGTGATGCGCAACCTCGACCTCGCCGCCGAGCTCGGTGCGAAGGTCTATGTCTGCTGGGGCGGGCGCGAGGGCTCCGAGACCGGCGCCGCCAAGGACGTGGCGGTGGCGCTGGACCGCTACCAGGAGGCGTTCAACCTCCTCGGCGACTATGTCGCCGACCAGGGCTACGACCTGCGCTTCGCGATCGAGCCCAAGCCCAACGAGCCGCGCGGCGACATCCTGCTGCCGACCGTCGGCCACGCGCTTGCGTTCATCGGCACGCTCGACCGGCCTGAGCTGGTCGGCGTCAACCCGGAGATCGGGCACGAGGAGATGGCCGGCCTCAACGCCGCCGCCGGCTACGCGCAGGCGCTGTGGCAGGGCAAGCTCTTCCACATCGACCTCAACGGCCAGCACGGGCCGAAGTTCGACCAGGACCTGCGGTTCGGGGCCGGCAACGTGCGGGGGGCTTTCTGGGTGGTCGACACCCTGCTCGCCGGTGGTTACGACGGTCCGGTGCACTTCGACTACAAGCCGGCCCGGACCGAGGACGAGGACGGCGTCTGGTCGTCGGCCAAGGCGTGCATGACCAACTACCTGGTGCTGCGCGAGAAGGTCAAGGCGTTCCGCGCCGACCCCGAGGTGCAGGCCGCGCTCGAGGCATCGCGTGTGCCAGAGCTCGGCGTGCCCACGATGGGGGAGGGCGAGACCTGGCAGGACCTGCAGTCCTGGCCGCTGCCGGACGTCGAGGCCTTGGCCGCCCGCGGGCTCGGCGCCGAGCACCTCGACCAGCTCGCCCTCGAGCATCTCTACGGGGTGCGCTGACCCGATGGCTCAGTCAGGGGGCCAGGTCGAGCCGTCCAGCACTGAGCGGCTCCGGCGGCAGAACGTGTCGCTGGTGCTGCGAAGCCTGCGCCGGGAGGGGCCGGCCACCCGGACCGAGCTGTCCCACCGCACCGGGCTCGCCAAGGCCACCGTCGGTGTGATCGTGGCCGAGCTCGAGCGGGCCCGGGCGGTGCTCGAGGAGGAGTCCCGGGCCGGGGCCCGCGGCCGGCCCGGCCGACCGGTCGCGCTGCACGGCGACCGGTTCGTGGCGCTCGGCCTGGAGATCAACGTCGACTACGTGGCCGTGGTCGTCCTCGACCTCGCCGGCGACACCAGGCTGGTGGAGATCCGCCCCACGCCGCTCGACGTGCTGCGCCGTGAGCAGGCGCTCCTCGACCTCGTCGAGCAGGCCGTGCTCCCGGCAGTGGCCGGGCGCGTGCTGGTCGGCGCCACGCTGGCCGTCCCGGGCCTGGTGCGCGGCGACGACCGCACCGTCGCCTGGGCGCCCAACGTCCCGCTGCGGGGGGACTCGCTCGTCCGGCGGCTCGAGCGCCTGCTGGGAGGGCGCTGCCGGATCCGGGTCAGCAACGACGCCAACTGCGCGGCGTACGCCGAGACCCACCACGGTGCCGCGACCGACAGCCCGCACGTGCTCTACCTGACGGGCACCGTGGGCATCGGCGCCGGCATCGTCGAGGACGGCGAGCTGGTGCGGGGCGCCACCGGGTTCGCCGGCGAGGTCGGCCACATGCCGGTCGGCGACCCGGACGCGCAGTGCGGTTGCGGCCGCCGGGGCTGCTGGGAGGCGTCGATCGGTCTGCACGCCATGCTCGAGGAGGTCGGCATGACCGAGCTGGCGACTCCGCTGGACACCTCGCGAGCGGTCGCGACCCGTGCCCTCACCGATGTGGCCGTGCGCTCCGGCCTCGCCCGGATCGGACGCGACGTGGGCCTCGGGATAGCCGTCCTGACCCAGGTGCTCGACCCGGGCGTGGTCGTCCTGGGTGGCTACTTCGTGCCGCTGGGGGACCTGGTCCTCGGGCCGGCCCGCCGCACGCTCGACGAGCGGCTGGTCTCGGAGGTCCAGCACCGCCCCGAGCTCCGGCCCGGCGCCCTCGGCATCCAGGCCGCCGCGCTCGGTGCTGCCGAGTGGTCCTTCGGCGACCTGCTCGCCGGCGAGCTCGACCTGTCGGCGTGAGTGAGTTCACCGGCTAGCCGGTGAAACTCACGCCCGCTCGATCAGCCGGCCAGGCGGGCGCGGACGTCCACCAGGGCGGTGCCGAGCGCGGCGACCGGGTCGACGAGGAGCGGCTCGAAGGCCATCTCGGCCGCCCCCAGCAGCACCGAGTCGTCGCCGAGGCCGGGGAGCGCCAGGGTCACGGACTCCAAGGGTGCGGGCAGCGAGCGCTCCGTCATCCCGCGGGTCACCTCGGGGCCGACCAGCGCGTAGAGGGCGCGGAAGTAGCCGCCGAGCACGATCATCCGCGGGTTGAAGGCGTTGACGATGCTGGCCAGGCCCGAGCCGATGTGACCGCCGATCACGCGCAGCTCCTTGGTCGGCTCGGTGAAGCTGTCCAGGACCTCCCCGAGCTGGGGGATCTTGTCCTCGGGACAGCGGATCGCCGAGGCGATGGCGTGGGCCCCCACCTCGGTCTCCCAGCAGCCGCGGTTGCCGCAGTGGCACGGCTTGCCGGCCGGGTTGAACCGCAGGTGTCCGATCTCGCCGGCGTAGCCGCCCGCTCCCTCCAGCCGGCGTCCGGCGGTGATGACCCCGGCGCCGACACCGACGTTGCCGGAGACGTAGATCAGGTCGTCGACGCCGACCCCGACCCCGCGCTCGTGCTCGGCGAGCGCCCCAAGGTCGGCGTCGTTGGCGAGCGAGATCGGTACGTCGAGCCCCAGCGCCGCGAGCACGATCGAGCCGAACGAGACGTCGTGCCACTCCAGGTTGGGGGCGAGCCGCACCAGCCCGTCGCTGCGCCGGACGAGACCCGGGACGCTGATCCCGATCCCCACGAGCGGGGCCGAGGCCGCGGCGTCCTCGGTGACCTGGCGGATCAGCGTGGCCACGGACGCCCCGACCTGCCAGGCCTCGGCCACTCCGTCGATGGGTGCCTGGGCGCGCTGGAGCACGATGCCGCCCAGCCCGATCCGGGCCACCGACATCCGGTCGACGCCGAGGTCGACCGCGATCACGTACGGACCGTGGTCGGTCAGGGCGACGCCGGCCGAGGGGCGGCCGGCCCCCCGCCGACCGCCCGCCGGCACGGCCCGCTCGGTCACGCCGAGCGACTCGAGCTCGCCCACCAGCCCCGCGATGGTGCTCCGGTTGAGCCCCATCGCGCTGGTGAGCTCGGCCCGGGACACCTGCCCGGCACGGTGGACGTGCCGGAGCAGGGTGCCCAGGTTGTGGCGGCGGACGGCTTCCTGGTTGGTCCCCGTGCCCGCCCGTCGGTCGGTGCTCATCGAGCTCCCGGCGTTCCTAGACCCCGGCCGCGGAACGACGGCGGCGCGAGATCGCGTCGACGCCTGCGGCGAGGAGGAGGACGGCACCGGTCACGACGAAGTTGAGCCAGGCAGCGTTGTTGAGCAGGAGCAGCCCGTTGAGGATCGTCGCGATGACCAGTCCACCGATGATGGCGTCGACGGCGCGGCCCCTACCGCCGAAGAGGCTGGTCCCGCCGATCACGGCAGCGCCCACGGCGTAGAGCAGGGTGTTGCTGCCACCCGATCCGGGGGAGATCTTGCCGGTGTTGGCGGCGAGCAGGAGGCCGCTGACCGCCGCCATCGTCGTGCAGGCGACGAACGCGGAGGTCCGGATCCGCGCCACGTTGATGCCGGCCCGACGGGCGGCCTCGGCGTTGCCACCGACGGCGTAGATGTGCCGGCCGTAGCGGGTGCGGGTCAGGATGAACGTCCACAGGATCAGCAGGACGACGACCACGATGAGCATCTGCGGCACGCCCTCGATCGGGAAGTTGGGGTTGCGGCTGCGGTTCTGGTTGAAGAAGGTGACCAGGCCGAGCAGGATGGCCGCTACGACGCCGATCCGGATCAGGACCAGGCTGAGGGGCGGGTGCTGGAGGCCCTGGGCGACCTGGGTGCGGAAGGTGCGCGCCGACAGCAGCGCGTAGGCGGCGACGAGCACGGCCGCGCCGATCCAGCCGACCGTCGGGTCGACGTTCTTGATCGCCAGGCCGCGGAGCACCTCGTTGTTGAAGCGGACCGAGCCGCCCTGCCCGATGAAGTAGAGCATCACGCCCTGGAGACCCAGGAAGTACGCCAGCGTGACCACGAACGACGGGATGCCCAGGCGCGCCACCAGCAGGCCGATCTGCACGCCGATGAACACTCCGACGGCCAGCGCGGCCGCCGTGGCGACGTACCAGCTCTGGCCGTGGTCGATCATGAGCAGGCCGGCCGTCATGGCGCCCGTGCTGCCCGCCACGCCGGCGGACAGGTCGATCTCGCCGAGCAGCAGGACCGGGACGAGGCCCAGGGCGAGCACGCAGATCGGGCCGGCCTGGGTGACCAGGTTGGCAAGGTTGAGCGTGGTGGTGAAGGTGTCGCTGGCGAAGCTGAAGATGATCATCAGCAGGATCAGGCCCAAGATCGCCGGCAGCGATCCCATGTCGCCGCCGCGCACTCGGGCGACGTACTCCTGGAAGGCGCCGCCCAGGGAGACGTTGTGCACGGTGTCGCCGGAGAAGGCCTTGTCCGCGGCCGCGGTGCCTCCCGCGTCGGGCTGGTCGTTGGTCTCGACAGTCATATGTCCGTTCCTCCTCAGACGCTCGCGGTGGCGGGGTTCTCGGAGATGCCCAGATCGCCGGAGCGGCCGGCGGTGATGAGCTCGACCACCTGGCTGTGGGTCACGTCCTTGGCGGCCACGTCCGCGGCCACGCGTCCGAGGTAGAGCGCTGTGATCCGGTCGGCGACCTCGAAGACGTCGGTCATGTTGTGCGAGATGAGCACGACGCCGAGGCCGCGGTCGGCGAGACGGCGCACCAGGTCGAGGACCTGGCGGGTCTGGGCCACGCCCAGCGCGGCGGTCGGCTCGTCAAGGATCACGATCCGGGAGTTCCACAGGACCGCCTTGGCGATCGCCACGGTCTGGCGCTGGCCTCCGGAGAGACTGGCGACGGTCTGACGCACCGAGTTGACGGTGCGGACCGACAGGGAGGCGAGGGTTTCCCGGGCTCGGGACTCCATGTCCGGCTCGTCGAGCGTGCCGCGCTTGAGCTCCTCGCGGCCCAGGAACATGTTCTGGACGATGTCGAGGTTGTCGCACAGCGCGAGGTCCTGGTAGACGACCTCGATGCCGAGGGCGGCCACGTCGCGGGGGCCGTGGACCTCGACCTGCTTGCCGTCGAAGTAGTAGTCCCCGCTGTCGCGGCCGTAGATACCGGCGATGATCTTGATCAGGGTCGACTTCCCGGCGCCGTTGTCGCCGACCAGCGCCGTGACCGTGCCGGGATAGACGGCGAAGTCGACGTCGTGCAGGACGTGGACGACGCCGAAACTCTTGTTGACTCCGCGCAGCTCGAGCAGCGGCTGGCTCATCGGGACTCCTTGGGCCGAGATTGGTTGTTCGGATGAACGAAAGGCGCCCGGGCCGGGTGATCCGACCCGGGCGCCCTCGCTATCTGGTCAGTCTCCTACGGTCAGGAGATTCCCGCCTCGGCGCACAGCGCGGCGTACTCGCCCGCGCACACGTCAGCTGCCGTCTGGCCACCGTCGTCGATCACGTCCTTGACGGTGTCCTTGGTGATCCCGACCGGCGTGAGCAGGATCGACGGAACGTCGCGGCCGCCCTCGCTGTCCTCGACCGTGCCGGTGGTCTCGGCCTCCTCGCCGTTGACCAGGGCGATCGCCGCGTCGGCGAGTGCACCGGCCTCGAGCTTGGCGGACTTGTAGACCGTCATGCACTGGGTGCCGGCGAGGATGTTCTGCAGCCCCTCGACCGTCGCGTCCTGGCCGGTCACGGGGACCTGGCCGGCGAGACCGTTCTTCTCGAGGACCGAGATGACCGAGCCACCGAGACCGTCGTTGGCGGCGAGCACGCCGTCGACCTTGCCGTCGGCCTGGGTGAAGAGCTGCTCGAAGATGGTCACGGCCTGCTCGTTGTCCCAGTCCGGAACCGCCTGCTCGCCGACGATCGTGTAGTCGGTGATCGGGTCGAGAACGCTGTGCGCACCGGCCGAGAAGAGCGTCGCGTTGTTGTCGGTCGGCGACCCGTTCAGGTAGATGATGTTGGCGGGGCCTTCGCCGAGGCAGTCCGCGAGACCCTGTCCCTGGAGCTCACCGACGACGGTGTTGTCGAAGGAGACGTAGTAGTCCGCCGAACCGCCGAGAGTCAGCCGGTCGTAGTCGATGGTCTTGACGCCCTGCGCGGCCGCCTCTTCCTCGATCGCGGCACCCGACTCGGAGTCGAGGTTGACGATCGCGAGCACGGTCACGCCGTCGGCGATCATGCCGTCGGCGATGGTGCCCATCTTCTCGGCGTCGCCCTCGGCGTTCTGGATGGTGTATTCGACACCGGCCGCCTCGAAGGCCTTCTCGAGCTCCGGGCGGTCCGAGGCCTCCCAGCGGACCGAGGACTCAGTGTCGGGAAGGATGACGCCGATCTTGCCGGCGCTGGTGCCGCCGTTGTCGCCGCCGTCGTTGCCCGAACCACCGTTGTCGTCGTCACCGCACGCGGTGAGTGTCAGGGCGAACCCCAGCATCCCCACCACGGCGAAACTAACCTTTCGCTGCACGCGAACCGCCTCCTGTTTCGCTTCCGATGCCCGGCTCAGCTCGTCCTGAGGAGTTGTTGCGCCTGGCGTTTGTTGTTCGCGACAACATATGGTGTGACGGCCGTCATGTAAATGGGCCAAACGTCCCGTGATCGTTTCGTTACCGACGGCGCGTGACCAGCGGCCGCGCGGTCGCGACCGGACCTCAACGAGAGCCGTAGAGCGTGGTGCGCTCCCGGACCGGGCGGCCGATGCCGGCCCCGATCTCGACCAGCTCGGCGACGGTCTTGGCCGAGCCGTGCTCGGAGCCGGCCATCCGGGAGATGGTCTCCTCCATCAAGGTGCCGCCGACGTCGTTGGCGCCGGCCTGGAGCATCGCCCGAGTGCCATCCACGCCGAGCTTGACCCAGCTGGTCTGGATGTTGCGGATCCGGCCGTGCAGCAGGATCCGGGCCATCGCGTGGACGGCGAGGTTGTCGCGCAGGGTCGGCCCGGGGCGGGCGACGCCGGCCAGGTAGATCGGGGCGCTGGTGTGGACGAAGGGCAGCGGCACGAACTCGGTGAACCCCTCGGTCTCCTCCTGGATGCGGGACAGGACCCGGAGGTGGCTGACCCAGTGCCGCGGGTTGTCGACGTGGCCGTACATCATCGTGCTGGTCGTCGGGATGCCGACCTTGTGAGCGGTGGTGACGACCTCGACCCAGGTGCGGGTCGGCAGCTTGCCCTTGGTGAGGATCCAGCGGACCTCGTCGTCGAGGATCTCCGCCGCGGTGCCGGGCAGTGACCCGAGGCCGGCCTCGCGGGCCTTGATCAGGAAGTCCTCGATCGACAGCCCGGTGCGGGCGGTGCCGTTGACGACCTCCATCGGGCTGAACGCGTGGACGTGCATCTCCGGCACCCGCTGCTTCACCGCGGTGACGAGGTCGAAGTAGGCGGTGGCCGGCAGCTCAGGGTCGATGCCGCCCTGCATGCACACCTCGGTGGCGCCGAGGTCCCACGCCTCGGCGGCCCGGTCGGCGACCTCGTCGAGGGAGAGCGAGTAGGCGTCGGCATCGGTGCGCCGCTGGGCGAACGCGCAGAACCGGCAGCCGACGTAGCAGACGTTGGTGAAGTTGATGTTGCGGTTGACGACGTAGGTCACCTCGTCGCCAACCACCTCCCGGCGCAGGTCGTCGGCCAGCCGCACCACCTGCTCGAGCAGCGCGCCCTCCGCCGTCATCAGGGTCAGGGCGTGCTCGTCCGACAGGTTGCCGGGGTCCTTCTCGGCCGCCCGCAGCGCGGATAGTCCCTGACGATTGGCACGCCCGGACCGCGTGTCGCCGTGCGAAACGTCTGGGACTATCTCGCCGGCCCGGTCGCTCACCTGCTCCTTCAGGGCGTCCCAGTCGCCGTAGACGTCGGCGAAGTCCGAGCGGCGGTCGTCGGTGCGCCCCTCCGCATCCACCGCGGCGTAGAGGTCCGTCCTCCCGACGTTGGCGAAGCCGCCGTCGGGCTCCTGCCACGGCAGGCCGGTGGGGCGTACGCCGGGCCGCGCCAGCCCGTCCGGCCCGGCGAGCGCGGCGACGTGGGCGGAGACCCGAGGGTCGAGCCACGGCTCGCCCTGGCGGACGTACTCAGGGTGGACCGTGAGCCGGGCGGCCAGCTCGAAGCCGGCTTCGGCGGTGATCGTCCGCAGGCGTTCCAGTGACGGCCAGGGACGTTCGGGGTTGACGTGGTCGGGCGTCAGCGGAGAGACACCGCCCCAGTCGTCCACGCCCGCCTCGAGCAGGGCTCGGCACTCCGCAGCCCCCTCGGAGTGGTCGACCAGGTTGGGCGGCGCCTGCACCCGGGCCTTGGGGCCGAGCACCAGGCGGGTGACCGCGATGGCAGCCCGGTAGTCGTCGAGGTCGAGGTCGTCGGTGTGCCGCATCGCCGTGTCCGGCTTGGCCCGGAAGTTCTGGACGATCACCTCCTGCACCGCCGAGTAGCGGCGCGCGGTGGCCCGCAGCGCGAAGATCGTCTCGGCCCGCTCGGTGAGCGTCTCGCCGATGCCGACCAGCAGACCGGTCGTGAACGGGATCGACAGCCGCCCGGCGTCCTCCAGCACCCGGAGCCTGACCTCCGGGTCCTTGTCCGGCGACCCGAAGTGCGCCTCGCCCTTGGTCTCGAACAGCCGTCGCGAGGTCGTCTCCAGCATCATCCCCATCGACGGGGAGACCGGCTTGAGCCGGTTGAGCTCCTCCCACGACATGACGCCGGGGTTGAGGTGGGGGAGGAGGCCGGTCTCCTCCAGCACCCGGACGGCCATCGCCCGGACGTAGGCGAGCGTCGAGTCGTAGCCCTTCTCGTCCAACCACCGTCGCGCTTCGGGCCAGCGGTCCTCGGGCCGGTCGCCCAGGGTGAACAACGCCTCCAGACAACCAAGCTCCGCACCCTGCCGGGCGATGTGGAGGATCTCGTCGGGGGAGAGGTAGGGCTCGCGGCCATCGCGAGCGGCCTGACCCGGGGTCTCCACGAACGTGCAGTAGTGGCAGCGGTCGCGACAGAGCCTGGTGACCGGGATGAAGACCTTGGGGGAGTAGGTGACCACCCGCGACCTTCCGGCGGCCACGAGCCCGGCGTCGCGGACCTGGGCGGCGGCCGCGCAGAGCCGGTCGAGGTCGGCTCCGGTGGCGGCCAGCAGCGCAGTGGCCTCGGCGAGGTCGAGGGCGGCACCGCGCTCCGCGCGGGCGAGAGCCCGGCGGACCTGCTGAGGTGTCACCACCGACTCAATGCCCATTGCGTTCACGGTAACGAGACGTGGGCCGGGGTGATTCCCCCGGCCCACCTCGTGGAACGTGTTCTAGCTAGTGGACACCCGCCGACACCGGCTGCTTCTCCTCCGCGGGCGGCTCCACCGCGTTGCCGTTGCGGTCCAGGTTGCCGGGCCACCAGATCTTCCCGCCGAGGTCGAGGTTGATCGCAGTGACCAGGACGGAGCGGACGATCATGGTGTCGAGCAGGACCCCGAGCGCGATCGTCGTGCCGATCTGCAGGGCGAACGTCATCGGCATGGTGGCGAGCATCGCGAACGTCGCCGCCAGCACGAATCCGGCCGAGGTGATCACGCCCCCGGTCGACGACAGGGCGATCAGCGAGCCCCGTCGGGTGCCGTGCTGCAGGGTCTCCTCACGGACCCGGGTCATCAGGAAGATGTTGTAGTCGATGCCCAGGGCCACCAGGAACACGAACGCGAACAGCGGGAAGCCGGGGTCGACGTTGGGGAGCCCGTAGACGAAGTCGAACACCAGCCCGGAGATGCCGAGCGCCGCTCCGAAGGACAGGATCACCGTGCCGATGAGCAGCAGCGGCGCGACCAGGGCACGCAGCAGGGCCACCAGGATCAGCAGCACGGCGAGCAGGACGATCGGGATGATCACCCGGTTGTCACGTTCGGACGCCTCCATGATGTCCATCGTCAGCGCCGTCCACCCCGTCACCTGTGCCTCGTCGGAGACCGCGTGCACGCGCTCGCGGACCTCGGCGACGGCGTCCTTGGCCGCGTCCGAGATCGAGTCGGCCTGCAGGGAGGCCATGATCAGCGCCGTGTCGCCCTCGACGAGGGGCGGCATGGGGGCGTCGAGACCCTCGATGCCGGTCATCGCCTCCGCCACCTTCTCCGCGTCGGCCGCCGGGGCCACGACCTGCACCGGCGTGCTCGCGTCGACCAGGTCGTGCTCGTTGAGCAGCTCCTGGCCCGTCACCGAGCCGACCTCGTCACCGGCGTAGATCTCGTCGGACGGCGTGCCCGACGTGTCGAGCCGGAAGAAGCCGAGGCAGAGAGCGCCCAGCACCAGGGCGGTCCCGATCCACACGAACCGAGGCCGCTTCTCGATGGTGTTGCCGATGCGGGCCCAGACTCCCGACGCGGTGGGCTCCTCGCTTCCGAAGTGCGGCACGTAGGGCCAGAAGACCCAGCGACCGAAGATCACCAGCAGCGCCGGGAGCAGGGTCACCATCACCACGAACGTGACGGCGATCGCCACCGCGTTGGCGGGCCCGAGGCCGGCCGTCGAGTTGAGCTCGGCGAACATCAGGCAGAGCAGGCCGACCACGACCGTGGCCGCGCTGGCCAGGATCGCGGGCGCCGCGCGGTGCAGCGCGAACGCCATCGCCTCGTGCCGGTCCTCGTGGCGGCGGAGCTCCTCGCGATATCTGGCGACCAGCAGGAGGGCGTAGTCGGTGCCGGCCCCGATCACCAGCACCATCATGATGAACTGTGTCTGGCCGTTGATGGTGAGGCCGGCGTACTTCGCCAGGAAGTAGAGCAGGCCCATCGACATCCCGAGACCCACCACCGCGGTGAAGATCGGCAGGATCCAGAGCAGAGGACTGCGGTAGCTGACGAGCAGGATGAGGATCACCGCGAGCAGCGTGATCAGCAGCAGCCGGCCCTCGAAGCCCTCGAACGCGGCCGCCTGGTCGGCGGTCTGACCGCCGGCGCCGGCGACGTAGACCTCGACGCCGTCGGTCTCCGTGAGGTCACGGATGTCCTCGGCGACGCCGGGCAGGTCGTACCACACCTCGTCGCCCCGGTTGATGGTGAAGTCGAGCTTGGCCACCTGGCCGTCGTCGGAGACGTAGTGGACCGGGAGGCCGGCCGCCTCGGCGCGCGCCGGGGTGATCACGTTGGTGACGCCCTCGATCTGCTCGATCTCGGTGGCGTGCTCCTCGATGGCGGCCAGCTGGGCGTCGGTGAGGCCGTCCTCGTTGTAGTAGACGACCGTCGTCCCCATGTCGTTGGGGTCCTGGAACGCGTCGAGTCGCTTGATCGCCTGCGTCGACTCCGCGCTCTCGGGCAGCCAGGACGACATCTCGTTGTCCTGGACGTCGAGCAGCTTGCCGGAGAACGAGCCGAGACCGCCGGCGATCACGAGAACGCCGACGAGAACGATCCACTTGGTGATGCGGCCGGTGAGCTTGCCGGCGATCTGTCGATGCATGGGGTAACTCCATCAGAAGGCGGGGACAGTCGGCATCAGGGTTTTCCCCGAGGTCTGGGTTGTCAGACCGGATCACCCTCGCCAACTCATCGACACCATTGGAAAACGAAACGTGACAGATCGGTGAGCTGTCTAGACACGTGGCCGCATTGTCCCGCGGAACGCCGCGGCGAACAGCGGTCAGCCGCGGCTAGAGCCCCAACATTCTTCCGATTATTTCTTTCTGGATCTCGGTCGTGCCGCCGTAGATGGTCTGGATGCGGCTGTCGACGAACGCCCTGGCGATGGGGTATTCGAGCATGTAGCCGTAGCCGCCGAAGAGCTGGACGCCCTGGTCGACGACCTTCTTCTGCAGCTCGGTGGTCCACCACTTCGCCATCGACGCGAGCGACGTGTCGACCTCGCCGGCGTTGAGCTTGGTCACGCAGTCGTTGACGAACACCCGCGCGATGTGGACCTCGGTCGCCATCTCGGCCAGCAGGAAGCGGTTGTGCTGGAACGAGCCGATCGGCTTGCCGAACGCCTGCCGCTCCTTGGCGTAGGACAGGCAGAGCTCGAGCACGTGCTCGCACGCCGCCACGGCGATCGCCGCGATGGACACCCGCTCCTGCGGCAGGTTCTCCATCAGCGAGACGAAGCCGGAGCCCTCCTCGCCGAGCAGGTTGTCCTTGGGGACCACGACGTTGTCGAAGAACAGCTCGGCGGTGTCCTGCGCCTTGAGCCCGACCTTGTCGAGGTTGCGGCCGCGCTCGAAGCCCTCCATGCCGCGCTCGACGACGAGCAGGCTGATGCCCTGGTGGCCGGCGTCCGGGTTGGTGCGCGCGACCACGATGACCAGGTCGCTCATGATCCCGTTGCTGATGAAGGTCTTGGAGCCGTTGAGGACGTAGTGGTCGCCCTTGTCGACGGCGGTGGTGCGGATGCCCTGGAGGTCCGAGCCGGCGCCAGGCTCGGTCATCGCGATCGCCGAGATCAGCTCGCCGCTCACCAGGCCCGGCAGCCAGCGCTGCTTCTGCTCGGGGGTGGCGAGGTGGCTGATATAGGGGACGATCACGTCGTTGTGCACCGGGAAGCCGACGCCGCTCGCCCCGGCCCGGGTGATCTCCTCGATCAGCACCATGTTGAACCGGAAGTCCTTCATCCCGGCGCCGCCGTACTCCTCGTCGACGTCGAAGCAGAGCAGCCCCGCCTCGCCCGCCTTGAGCCACACCTCCCGGCTCACCTGGCCGTCCTTCTCCCACTGGTCGTGGAACGGGACGACCTCCTTGTCCATGAAGGCGCGGGCGGTGCGCCGGAAGTCCTCGTGCTCCTGCTCGTAGATCGAGGGGCGGTCAGGCAACGGAGTGCTCCTTGGTCGTGTCGAGCGTCGTGTCGAGCATGGCCTTGTTGAGCTCGTCGAGCATCTTGCTCGGCCCGATCTGGTCGAGCCGGTAGCCGCCCGGGTAGGTCGGGTGGTGCCGCTCGTACGGCGCCACGCGCGGCGACTCGAGGAAGCGGAGCGCCTTGGCGCGGGCGCGCAGCCCGAGGTCGACGGCCGCGACCAGCGCCCGCGGCTGCCTGGGCATGCCGAGCGCCTCGCGGAGCGGCTCGTCCATCAGCGCGATCGTGACCCGGCGGAAGAGGGGGCGCAGGAGCCACGGGGCGGTCTGCCGGCCGATCCGGATCGTGGCCTCGGTGACCCGGGTGTTGGCCGGGTCGAGCCGGAAGTGCTCGCGCTCGTAGTCGACGAGCAGCTGGAGGTAGCCGTCGTAGGTGTCGGGCAGGCCGGTGATGTTCATCAGCTCGCCGAAGCGGGTGGTGAACCGGGTCAGCGCCACGATCTCGACCGGGTCGAGCCGCCGCCAGCCGTACCTCTCGATCCAGCGCACCGGGCCGACCAGGGTAGTGGCCAGGACGTACTGGAACTCGTCGTTGGGGATCTTGTAGTGACCGTGGATCCGGTTGAGCCGGTCCACGGCCGCTTTGGCGCGCGGGGACTCGATGCCGTCGGCGACCGCCTCCTCCTGGAAGATCAACGTGTCGTCGTAGCGCTTGATGCCGTCGCCCTCGAACTGCTGGGTCCGGTCGAGCAGCCGGGCGATCGACGGCACGCCGTAGTCGCGCAGGAACGCGATGGCCGTGCCCTGGTCGAAGTCCCACGGGAAGTCGTGGCGGGCGGTGAGCGTGACGATCCGGTCGCGGTCGGCGTCGTCGTAGGGGTCGAGCGTGCGGATCTCGGCGAGGTTGTCGAAGCGTCCCCGTCGATGGGGGAGCCGTCCCACCCGCTCGAGCAGGCGCATCAGGACACCCAGTCCTTGACCTGGCTCACCAGGGCGGCCGGGTCGTCGCCGACCGGCACGATCGAGAGGTGGCTGACGCCGGCCTCGTCGAAGGCGGCGATCCGCTCCTTGACGTACGACGCGGGGCCGACCAGGTTGCTCGCCTCGATCCACTCCATCGGGACCAGCGCCTCGGCCTCCTTCTTCTTGCCGTCGAGGTAGAGGTCCTGGATCTCCTTGGCCTCCTTCTCGTAGCCGTAGTGGCAGGCGAGCTCGTTGTAGAAGTTCTTGCCGCGGGCGCCCATGCCGCCGACGTAGAGGGCGTACATCGGCCGGAGGAAGTCGAGCAGCCCCTTGACGTCGTCGCCGACGGCGAGCATCCCGCCCGCGCTGATCTGCAGCGGGCCCAGCTCGCCGGAGCGCTTGGCCGCGCCGGCGTCGAGCGAGTCGCCCCACACGTCGCGGGCCTTCTCCGGAACGAACATGATCGGGAGCCAGCCGTCGGCGAGCTCGGCGGTCATCTCCACGTTCTTGTCGCCCAGGGACGCGATCCAGATCGGGATGGTGTCGCGCTCGGGCTTGGTGAGGATCTTGAGCGGCTTGCCGAGGCCGAGCCCCTTGCCCTCCGACAGCGGGATGTCGAAGAACGCGTTGTGGGACTCGAGCGGCTCGCGCTTGAGGCCGGAGCGGACCAGCCGGATGACCTCGCGGGTGCGGCCGAGCGGCTTGTCGTAGGGCATCCCGTGGAAGCCCTCGATGACCTGCGGACCGGAGGCGCCGAGGCCGAGCACGGCCCGGCCGGCCGAGACGTTGTCCAGCCCGGCCGCGGTCTGCAGGATCGCCCCAGGTGTGCGGGAGAAGACGTTGATGATGCCGGCGGCGATCTCGAGCCGCTCGGTCTTGGCCGCCAGATAGCCCATCAGCGTGGGGGAGTCGAAGCCGTATGCCTCGGCGACCCAGACCATGTCGAGGCCGGCCTTCTCGAGCTCGGCCACCTGGTCAGCGGTGGCGCGCGGGTTGCCGTCGTACTGGAGGGGGTAGGAGAGCTGCACCCCCCAACTGTGACAGTTTCACTGTCACAATCGCAAGGGAGGGCTCACCGGCCTCAGTCGCTGGACCGGCCGGCCACCGCTTCCTGCGGGTCGCTCGGCGCGGCGATGCCGTTGTCGGGGATCATCCGCAGCGCCCGGCCGAGCGTCGCCCACAGGTTGGCGGCGTACTCCGTGGTGATGTGGTCGCTGTCGCGATAGCTCAGGGTGCCGCCGATGACGATCGGGCACTCGCCCTGGTAGCAGAGCCACGGCGTCGGGTCGACGACCCGGGCGCCGGAGACGGTGGCGGACTCGACCGCGACGTCGCCGAGGATCTGGGACCGCTCGTCCGGCTCGAACATGCAGTCGCCGAGGCTCGGGTCGCCGGTGGTCAGGCAGGTGGCCGGGTCCTCCGGGGACTTGGGTACGTCGCGCAGCAGGACGACCTCGTCGGCCGCCGCCCGGAGCTCCACGAAGAGCTCGTCGTAGCCCTCACGCAGCAGCGGGATGGTGTCCTCGAGGGAGGTGACCCGCTTGTCGTCGCCGTCGAAGACGCCGTTGACCGGCGGTGAGGAGGCGACCACCACGAGGTCGGGGTCGAGGGACTCGACCTGCTCCATGACCCAGTCCTGGAAGTCCGAGCAGTCGGTGAAGACGGTGTCGTCCGACTGCGCGGTGGCGATCGGGACATGGGCCGCGGTGCACTGCGGCTTGACGAGGTAGTAGGCCTTCCAGTTGCCGGCCTCGTTGATCCGGTCGAACGCCGGGATCCAGGCGCGGGCGTGCGAGTCGCCGATGAGCACGAGGGTCTTGTCGCCGTCGTCCTCGCCGACCTGGCAGAGCTTGCGGACGTTCTGCTCGTAGTCGCACTCGCCGACGTCGGCCACGCTCTCGCGCAGCTCGAGGATGTTGGGGTCGGTCTGGCTGGGGATGGCCTGGCGGTTGCGGGCGGCGTTGACCGAGGCGCGTACCAGCGCGACGGTGTCGACGTGGACGGGGCCTGGCTTGTCCTTGCCCGCGACGGTGATCGGCGGGTTGTCGCCGCCGTCGGTGGCCTGGGCGCCGGTCCACAGCCAGGCGACGCCGCCGACGGCGAGGACCAGCACCGCGCTCGCGGGGTAGAGGGCGAGCGCACGGCGGCGGGGGAGCCGGTGGGCCGGCCGGCCGGTGCGGAACGGCATCTCGACGTACTGGTAGGTGTAGGCCGAGAACGTGACGGTGACGAGCACGGCCAGCGCACTCTCGAACGCGGTGAGCTCACGACCCAAGGCGTACTCCGGGAGGATCAGCAGGGGCCAGTGCCACAGGTAGAGCGAGTAGGACCAGTCGCCGATGATCCGGAACGGCTCGGTCGAGAGCAGGCGTCCCACCCACGTCGTGGCGTTGCCGTGACCCGCGATCAGCAGGAGCGCGGTGCCGATGACCGGCAGCGCGGCGGCGATGCCCGGGAAGGGGGTCGCCGAGGTGATCACCACACAGGAGCCGACCACCGCCACGGCGCCGACGAACGCCGTCAGCTGGAGGACCCGCTTGTCGACACGGGCCACCGCCGTCACCGGGACGAGGGCGACGAGGGCGCCGGCGCCGAGCTCCCAGGCTCGGGTGAAGGTCGAGAAGTAGGCGGAGGTCGGGGAGCTCACGGTCTGGTGGATGGACCAGGCCAGCGATGCGGCGACGACGACGAGCAGCAGCGCCAGCACCGGGCCGCGCGGCAGTCGCTGGTGGCGACGGCCCGTCACGAGGCGGGTGAGGAGGAGGACGCCGAACAGTGCGAGCGGCCAGACGACGTAGAACTGCTCCTCCACCGCCAGTGACCAGTAGTGCTGCATCGGGGACGGGCCGGTGTCCTGGGCGAAGTAGTAGACACCCTGCTGGGCGAAGTGGACGTTGGCGGCGAACGCCGAGGCCCAGAGGGCGTCGACCACGACCTGGCGGGCGTCCAGGAACCCCATGACCAGCAGTGAGCCGAGCACGGTCGCGACGGTGACGACGGTCGCGGCGGGCAGGATGCGCCTGGCCCGACGGGCCCAGAACTGGCCGATCGAGACGCCCCCGGTGACCAGGACCTCCCGGAACAGCAGACCGGAGATCAGGTAGCCGGAGATCACGAAGAAGACGTCGACGCCGACGAAACCACCCGGCAGCACGGTGAGACCGGCGTGGGCGCAGATCACCACAGCGACTGCGACCGCGCGCAGTCCCTGGATGTCACCCCGGATCTCTCTCGCCATGCTCCCCCGCGCCCCCCAAATGGTTCCGAACTGGATAACTCTCCCACCCCCGCCCGGGTCACGCCCTATCAACGTGCGATCATCCGGACTCGTGACGACCTACCGGATCGCGGTGATCGGCGGAACCGGTCCCCAGGGCAAGGGGCTCGGCTACCGGTTCGCCCGGCATGGACACGACGTCGTGCTCGGCTCGCGCTCGGCGGAGCGGGCGGTCCCGGCCGCCGACGAGGTGCGCGCACGCCTGTCCGACGTGCCGGGCGCCGGGTCGGTTTCCGGCGCCGGCAATGCCGAGGCGTGCGAGGCCTGCGACGTGGTCGTCCTGGCGGTGCCCTACGACGGCCACGACGAGCTGGTCGCGACGCTCCCGTTGGCCGGCAAGACCGTCATCTCCTGCGTCAACCCGCTCGCCTTCGACAAGCGCGGTGCGCACGGCCAGGTCATCGACGCGGGCGAGGGCTCGGCGGCGGAGTCCGCCCAGCGGCTGGCACCGGAGGCGGTGGTGGTCGGCGCGTTCCACAACGTCTCCGCGGTGCTGCTGTGGGGTGACGACGACTACCTCGACGAGGACATCCTCTGCGTCGGCGACTCCGACGAGGGCAAGGCCGTCGCGATGGAGCTTGCCAAGGCCGTCACCGGGCGAGAGGGCATCAGCGCCGGCAAGCTCCGGCTCGCCCGCCAGCTCGAGCCGTTCACCGCCGTGCTGATCTCGATCAACCGGAAGTACAAGGCGCACTCCGGCCTGCGGATCAGCGGTATCCCCGGCCGCGACTGAGGCTCGCCGCGTGCTCCAGCACGCCCAGCAGCGGGGGTGGTACGGCACCCAGGTCGAGCTCCTCGGCCAGCGCGGCGGCGAGCCGGACCTTCCGGCCGGACCTCGTGCCGGCGAAGCGGTGGAGCTGCTCGTGGAGCGACCGAGTCCGTTGGTAGGGCTGCTGCTGGAAGGTCCGCAGCCGGCCGAGCTCGCCCTCCCGCTCGATGACCTCGACGACCGCGTCGGTCCCGAGGGCCCGGAGGAGCTCGTCCTCGAGGTCCTCCGCGCAGACGAAGAACCCATGCGCGGCCAGGCTCGCCCCGTCCTCCGCTTCGCGCCCCAGCCGGCGCAGGGCGCCGGCCACGAACCGCACCTCGCCGCGGTCGCACAGCCCCGAGACGGCGGTGCCGGGCCGCTCGGCGTACGCGCGCAGGAGGCGCCCGACGTTGGTGATCCCGCCCATCGGGACCACGTGGGGCGAGCCGAGGCCGAGCCGACGGCCGAGCACGCCGAGCACCGCGGCGTCGCTGGGCCCCTCGACCAGGACCACGCTGGCGGTCACGCCTCCCAGGGTGGGAGGTGTGACAGCCCCGTGGCGACCCCTTTTGACCGCTGGTGTCAGCCGGGCTGCGCGCGGTTCCTCCCGAACGGCGCCCAGCGGGCCATCAGCAGCCCGTAGACGATGCCCGCCACGGGCAGCGCGGTGACGACCACGCTGTTGAGCTTGAGCACCCCGGCCAGCACCAGCGTGACCGCCAGGAAGACCCCGAACAGCAGCCCGGTGAAGAACCCCAGGATCGGATGACCGCGCATGTCAGACCCCCTTCTTCCGGGCGATGCCGGCTGTGGTGGCCAGCACCCCGAACACCACCGTGGCACCCAGAGCGCCCAGGGAGACCGGGCTGTCGGTGAAGCTGCCCTCGACCTTGATCTCGCCCTCGTAGACGCACACCGTCTCGCCCTCCTCGGCGTGGGTGCCGACCAGGGGGACGTAGAAGCCGCGCGGCACGAAGTCCGGGAGGTCGTAGTCGCCGGTCTTCGCCTCCTGGGTCGCGTACGTCGTGCTGCTGTCGTTGGACCAGCTCCACGACGACGGGCCGTAGTCGGGCAGCGGCGCCGGGAGGTCGATCTTGACCCCGCCGGAGTAGGACCGTTCCTCGCTGCGGGCGCCGCCGTAGATGCTGCCGCCGCCGACGTACGTGCCCGCCGGGTCCACGGTCGCCTGGTCGGTGTCCTGGGTGATGGTGGTGTCGGTGCCGTCGTCCCCGGTGATGGCCACCTGGCCCTGGCAGTCCGCCTTGTCCGTCGTGAGATCGGCATGGGCCGGGCCGGCGAGCGCGAGCAGGCCGGCGCTCATGGCGACCAGCCACCCCGCGATGAGGACTGAAACACTGAGTTGTCGTCGGCTCATGGCCGCCTCCTGGGTCCGTTCCCGAGACCCCTCCTCGCCTCTGAGGCTAGGGCTAACAAGGGTCCTGTGGCGATGGCCCACACGGGGGGTTTGCCGGTGCTCGGGTCGGAGGCGTGCGTGGGCGTTGTGGGAGCGTGTCCGCCATGAGCGGAGTCGTGGTGACCGGAGCGGCCTCAGGCATCGGCCTGGCCTGTGCGGAGGTCCTCGTCGAGCAGGGAGCCCGGGTCTCGCTCTGGGACATCTCCCCGGGGGTGGCCGACCACGCCGCTCGGCTGGGGATGCCCCACGAGGTCGTCGACGTGTCGGGCGACCTCACCGACAGTGTCGCGCGGGCCGCGGCGGCCCTCGACGGCCTCGACGGGCTGGTGCATGCGGCCGGCTGCGTCGCCGTCGAACCCGTGGGAGCCTTCACCGCCGAGTCGTGGGACGCCGTCCTCGGTCTCAACCTGCGCGCCCAGGCGCTGCTGGTGCAGCTCATGCACCCCCACCTGGTCCAGTCGGCCAACGCGTCGGTCGTCGGGATCTCCTCCATCGAGGGGCTGGTCGCCAGCGCCTGGATCCCGGCCTACTGCGCGTCCAAGGCCGGGATGCTGGGCATGACCCGGTCCATGGCGGCGCAGCTGGGGCCGGACGGGATCCGCGTCAACGCGGTGTGTCCCGGCTTCATCGAGACGCCGATGCTCGGTCCCGCTCTGGAGATCGCCGAGCTCAAGGCCGAGCTCGAGAGTGGTGCCGCGCTCGGCCGGCTCGGCCTACCGCGCGAGGTCGCGGAGGCCGTCGGCTTCCTGATGTCGGACAAGGCATCGTTCATCACCGGCACGGAGATCGTCGTGGACGGCGGCTTCATCAGCCATCACTGAGGGGTCTCGAGCATCCCGCACGAGGCGCGGGCGAACGCAATCGCGTTGGCGGCGCCTTCCGGGGTCATCCGGAGGGTGATCTGGCCCGGCTCGCCGCCCAGGCGCAGGCCGATCTTGAACGCCGTGGCGCCACCGGACTCGGCGAAGGCGTGCGCGTCGCACCGCGTGGGCTTGAGCGGCAGCGAGATCCGGAGCGGTGGGTCGTCCCCTGAGATCGAGACATCCGGCCGCCACGCGTCCGTGCCGACCGGGGACAGGATGGGGGTGCCGGAGACGGTCTCGATCGTCAGTGCGGGGCCCGGCCGGCCGGTCGGCTCGAGGACCAGCACCAGCTCACCCTCGCCGCCGACCGGGGTCGCGGTGGGGTCGCCGTCGGTGACCTGGTCGGACCAGCTCAGCCTCGCCACCTCGCCGATGGCGATCTCGAGGCACCGGGCCCGGGTGTAGCGCCCGGCGACATCGGTCTCGTCCGCGACCGCGAGTGTCTCCTTGCCGCCCGCGTGCTCGATCGTCACCGTCCCGAGCGGGGCGTCGAGCTCGACCGGGGCGTCGTTGGAGGTGCCGCACGTGGGCCGTGGCGGCAGTGTGAGCGGGAAGCCCCGGGTGGACTGGGCAGGGATCTCGCGCAGCCGCTCTCCCGTCAGCGCGGCGCGAAACCGGGGATCGACGTAGGTGATCCGGATGGGTGTGACGTCGTCGAGGGTGTCGTTGTCGATCCAGACCTGCATCCGGCCCGCGGCGGCGTCCCGTGACGACTGACGCATGTCGGCGATGAGTGTGCCGGTAGGTGGCGGCTCGGGGAGTGCCGAGACCGTGATGGTCGGGACCCCCGTGTCCGACGGCGTGACGGAGGGGGAGGGCTGCGCGGTGCCGGAGGTGTCGTCACCGCACGCCGCGAGGGCGACCAGCAGGCATCCGGCTGCGACCCCTGTGCCCGCTCTCACGCGGACAGTGTGCCCTCACCTGGGCACGAGCGTGCGGGGCACGATCCCCAGCATGGCCACGAGGAGCACCAGGATCGCCCCGCCCGCGACGACCGCGCCGGTGCGGTCGACGACGACGTCGAAGATGAAGGCCACGATGCCCGCGACCAGCAGGGCCATCAGGAGCAGCACGGTCCGCATGATGAGGTGCGACGCGCGGACCAGCCGGTCCTTCACCTGCTCGCCGGACAGCCGCCGGTGGATCGCCACCGGCGAGAGCACCATCGCCGTGATCGCCGCGGCCAGCAGCACCAGACCGAGGTAGACGTCGCGCTGCAGGTCCGTGAGGTCCGCGAACCTCTGCTGGAACGGCAGGGTCAGCAGGAAGCCCGCGGTGAGCTGGGCGCCCGTCTGGATGACGCGCAGCTCCTGGAGCATGTCGTTCCACTTGCGGTCGGCGCGCTCGGTGGCGCTCTCGCTCCGGCCGTCTCCGGTCCTGCTGTCCGCCTGGCTGTCGGCTTGTTCCACGCCCGGTCTGTACCCGCGCGCCCGGCCGTCCTATCCGGCCAGCCCCTCGACCACCTCGGCGCGTGGGAGCTCCCCGAGCAGGCGGCCGGGGACGAGCAGCTTGGACCGGCGTACGCCTGAGCCGATCACGGCCACCTCGATGTCCAGCGCCCGCGGGTCGACCAGCACCCGCCACCCCGCCGGCAGCCCGACCGGGGTGATGCCGCCGTACTCCATGCCGGACTCGCTCACCGCGCGGTCCATCGGCAGGAACGACGCCTTGCGCACGTCGAGGGTGCGCTTGACCAGGTTGTTGACGTCGGCCCGGGTGTCAGCACGCACCAGGCACGCCGCGACCCGTTCCTCGCCGGCGCGGCGGCCGGCCACGACCACGCAGTTGGCGCCGGTGGTCATCGGCAGGTCGTAGGCCGCGCTCATCGCGGCGGTGTCCGCCACCTCCGGGTCGATCTCGACGACCGCGATGTCACCCGCGTGCGCCCAGCCGGAGAGGGCCTCGACGACCGCCGGTGCCAGCAGGTCCGGTCTGTCGGCGACGGGGAGCGGGACCAGGGTGCCGAGGTGGGGGAGCGTCACGGCGGACCACCCTGCCATGGGCGCCCCGGGGGGCGTCGAGACTCACGAAATGGTCGTCCCAGCGACGTCCGGACAGCCAATCCGTGCATCTCGACGCCGCCGGGTCGCCGCGGGTTCATCTCGACCCCGCCTGAGCGTCACCCGAGGCGGCTGCACTGATGCCGTGGCCACGATCATCGGGCACCGCGGGGCGCCGGGCTACCGACCCGAGCACACGGCCTCGTCCTACTGCCTGGCGATCGCCATGGGTGTCGATGCCGTGGAGCCGGACCTGCTGCTGACTCGCGACGGCGTCGTGGTGGTCCGCCACGAGAGTGACCTGAGGGCCACCACGGACATCGCCGACCACCCGGAGCTGCCCGGGCACCGGGTCGAGGAGCTCACCCTCGCCGAGCTCAAGTCCCTGCGGACGGTCGAGCGCTTCCCTGGGACGCGACCCCGCAACGGCCGGTGGGACGGTCTCGAGCAGGTCCTCACCTTCGACGAGCTGCTCCTACTGCTGGCCGCCGAGTCCAGGCGGCTCCACCGGCCGATCGGGGTGCACGCCGAGCTCAAGGACGCCTCGAGGCTGGCCGGCCTCGGCCGCTCGCTGGAGACCGCGGTCCTGGACGTGCTGCGCGACCACGGGCTGGACGGCCGTGACAGCGGCGTCCACCTGCAGTCGTTCGAGCCGAGCTGCCTTCACCGGCTGCGTGAGCGGACCGATCTGCGGCTGGTGCAGCTCGTCGAGGCCTCCGGTGTCCCGGTCGACCTGGCCGCGGCCGGCGACCCGACGACGTTCGACGACCTGGTCTCGCCCCGGGGCCTGCGGATGGTGGCCCGGTACGCCGACGCCGTGGGCCTGGCCAAGAGCCGACTGCTCGGTGCGCCGGCCGACGCGGAGGCGCTGGTCGACCACGCCCACCTCTCGGGGCTGCGCGTCCTGGCCTGGACGCTGCGCGACGAGAACCGCTTCCTGTCCCCCCGGTTCCGCCGCGGCGACGACCCGGACCGTCGCGGGGACGCCGCCGGCGAGCTGGCAGCCCTGCTCGACGCCGGGGTGGACGGGGTCTTCTGCGACCACCCCGACGTGGCGCTGGCCGCCAGGGACGCCTGGCGGCCAGCACGCGTGGGGTAGGTCAGGGCTTGGGTTCGGGGTCAGTGGGCTCGACCGGATCCTCCGGCTCGGACGCCGGCGTGTCGACCCAGCCGTTGGCCCGGGTGGCGTAGCGACGGCTCCCGCTGACCGCCAGGGCGGCCAGGCCGCCGAGGCCGGCGAGCACCCATGGGACCGGCAGCAGCCAGCGGATGTCGTTGTCGTCGACGACGTCGTTGACGATCAGGGACCAGATCCCGACCAGGCCGAGGAAGGCCAGTCCCATCACCAGGTGACCGATGTTGACCGGGTGGCGCCCCGCGGAGAGAACGCCGGCCCTGCCCTTCGAGTCGTTCCGACTGTCGGTCATCGCACCTCTCCTGTCGTGTCGTTGACCACGTGGACGTCGACCTCGCCGAGACCCAGCTCGATGTCCAGGTCGAGGTCGGGGACGTTGACCCCGCCGTCGTAGGAACCGGTCGTGTCGATCCCGCCGCCGTCCTGCTTGTCACCGAAGATGTCGGCGTCACCGAGCCCGACGTTGGCGGTGACGTCGACGTCGAGGCCCTGGGGGATCAACACCTCGATCCGGCCCAGGCCGGTGCGCAGGTCGATGGTTCGCCCGTCCAGGTTCTCCAGGTCGGAGACCTCGGTCAGGTCGAGCACCAGCTCGCCCGCCCCGAGCTCGTAGCGGGACTGCACCTGGTCGGCCGACGCAGGCATCCTCACCACGCTCTCGTCCCACCTGCTGCTGGCCGTCGCGCCGGCCATGCCGATGGCTGCGAGCAGGCCGATGAGGATGATGCCGCCGGCCCGGCCGTAGAACGCGCCGATCAGGAGCATCACGCCGCAGACGGCCACGACGAGCGCGGGGTAGGCGGAGTCGGCCACGCCGGCACCGGCCAGGTCGACGATGCCGAGCAGGCCGATCCCCAGCGCGGCGAGCGCCAATGTGAACCAGAACAGGATCGGCCCGCGCTTGCGCGGGTGTGGCGGCCGCGGCTGCCAGGACGTGGGCGGTGCGGGGTAGCCGGGAGGTGCGGAGCTCGGCGGCACGTACGTCGCAGTGGGCTCCGCGGGCGAGACCCAGCCCTGCTGGTTCTGCGGCCCGTAGTGGGTCGGCCCGTAGCTGGCCGGCCCGTAGCTGGTCGGCCCGTAGTTGGTCGGCGGCGTGTAAGGCACCGGGGGCGCAGTGGGCCTGGGCCGGTCGCGGTCGCCGAACGCGACCACGACCAGCACGATGACGGCGAGGACCGCCAACGGCCACGGGAAGCCGTAGCCGCCCATCGTGTCGCCGATCAGCGCGAGTGCGGCGATCACGCCGGCGATCAGGAGCGCGACGGTGCGGGTGCGCTCGTCGAAGTTGAACGGCGCCCGCTCGTCACCGTCCTCGGGCACGAGGAGCCAGCACGCGAAGTAGATGATGAGACCGGCGCCGCCGAAGAACACGAGCACCACCAGGGCGACCCGGAGGATGAGCGGGTCGACGTCGAGGTGCCGGGCTAGCCCGCCGGCCACACCGGCGACCTTCTTGTCCGGCCCGGTCGTACGCCGCAGCCGCGCGAGGTCGCGGATGTCGCCGCCGGTGGGGCGAGGTCCCTGCTGCGGTTCCTGTTGCGGTTCCTGTTGCGGTCCGGGGTCGCCGGCCGGGTCGGGACCCGGGGGGGCTTCGGGCGGAATGGTGGTCATGCCTCAACCTTCCTCTCCGGGGTGGTCCCACACCATCGGGGACGACCCTGAGCGGCACCCGAGCCCAGGGGCGCCGAGTCAGGGTGGTCTCGGGGTGCTTCCTCATGGGGTGCGACCCCCCGCTCTGGGATGCTGGCAGTGACATGTCAACCGCTCCCACCGACGCGCCGTACGCCTACCGACGCGCGACCCGCGACACCGAGGCGCCCATCATCGGCGGCGTCGCGGCCGGTCTCGCGCGCCATCTCGGCCTTCCGGTGCTGTGGGTGCGGGTCGCCTTCGTGGCCGCCACCGCCCTGAGCGGGCTGGGCGTCGCGCTCTACGCCGGGTGGTGGCTCATGCTGCCCGCCGACACGGCGTTCGAGACGAGCACGCCCGGCGCCGAGAGCCACACCCGCGGCGGCCGGCGGCCGGGCGTACGCCGCCGGCTGGGCGACGTCGGCCCCCTCGTGGTCCTGGCCACCCTGGGGCTGGGCGCGATCCTGCTGGTCCAGGCGACGCTGGGCCAGGGCGCGGTGTTCTGGTCGATCGTCATCGGCGTCGTGGGGGTCGGCCTCCTGTGGCGGCAGGCCGACGAGGTCCAGCGGGAGCGCTGGATCACCAGCGGCCGGATGAACCCGGCCAGGCTGGTCTTCGGCAGCGGCGGTTGGGCGGCCTACGCGCGGGTGCTGGTCGGCATGGTGCTGGTCATCACCGCGATGTTCATCATCGGCTTCGACGGCGGGTCGCTCCGCGAGGCGAGACTGGCCCTCCTGGCCGGTGGGCTCGGCGTCGCCGGCCTGCTGTTCGTCGTGGGCCCGTGGGTGTTCCGGCTGTCCACCGACCTGAGCGCGGAGCGCGCCGAGCGCATCCGCACCCAGGAGCGCGCCGACGTCGCGGCGCACCTCCACGACTCGGTGCTCCAGACACTGGCTCTGATCCAGAAGAGCGCGCAGGACCCCGCCACGGTCGCGCGCCTGGCCCGCGCGCAGGAGCGCGACCTGCGCTCGTGGCTCTACGCGGGCGAGTCCATCGACGACCGCAGCGTGGCGAGTGCCCTGCGCGGCGCGGCCGCCGAGGTCGAGGACGCCCACGGCGTCAGCGTCGACGTCGTGGCCGTGGGCGACTGCCCCATGCACGAGACGCTGCGCCCGATCGTCGCCGCGGCCAGGGAGGCGATGACCAACGCCGCCAAGCACGCCGGCACCGGGCGGGTCGACGTCTACGCCGAGGTCGACGACCGTACGGTCTCGGTGTTCGTCCGCGACCGCGGCGTGGGCTTCGACCCGGGGGCGGTGACGGAGGACCGGATGGGCGTGCGCAACAGCATCGTGGACCGGATGACCAGGCACGGCGGCTCCGCCGAGGTCCGCACCGCACCCGACGAAGGCACCGAGGTCCGGCTGCGGCTGCCCCGACCCGGCGACACCGCACCACCACCCTCATCCAAGGAGACGACATGACAGACAACGCCCCCGTGCGCGTGGTGGTCGTCGACGACCACGCCATGTTCCGCAGCGGCGTGCGCTCGGAGCTGACCAACGCCGGCGCCGGCGTGGTCGACGTCGTCGCCGAGGCCGCCGACGTCGACGAGGCGGTGGCCGCCATCGCCGCGCACTCGCCCGACGTCGTGCTCCTCGACGTCCACCTACCCGGGGGTGGCGGGGTCGAGGTGATGAGGAGGACCGGTCAGGCCGCCGGCCACCCGGGGCAGCCGCGTCAGCCCCAGTTCCTCGCGCTGAGCGTCAGCGACGCGGCCGAGGACGTCATCGGCACGATCCGCGGCGGCGCCCGCGGCTACGTCACCAAGACCATCACCGGCCCCGAGCTGGTGTCCGCGATCCGGCGGGTGGCCGACGGCGACGCGGTCTTCTCTCCGCGCCTGGCCGGCTTCGTGCTCGACGCCTTCGCCGGCACCATCGAGGTCGCCGCCGTCGACGAGGACCTGGACCGGCTCACCGAGCGCGAGCGTGAGGTCATGCGGCTCATCGCTCGTGGCTACGCCTACAAGGAGGTCGCGAAGGAGCTGTTCATCTCGATCAAGACCGTCGAGACCCACATGTCGTCGGTGCTGCGCAAGCTGCAGCTGTCCTCACGCCACGAGCTGACCCGCTGGGCCAACGACCGCCGGCTCCTCTGACGCAGCCCCCGGCCGGCACCTCCTAGGCTGCACCCCATGGAGACCCTGCGGCTGATCCTGCTCTTCGTCCACATCCTCGGCTGGGCCGCGCTCTTCGGCGGGCTCCTCGTCCAGGGCCGGGAGGAGCCGAAGCGGGTCAACGCTGCGATGCGCGACGGGGCGGGTACGGCGTTCCTCACCGGTCTGGCGCTCGTCGGGGTGATCCAGGGTGGTGACCTCGGGACGGTCGACAACGCCAAGATCGCTGTCAAGACGGTCATCGGCCTGGTGCTGCTGGTGCTGGTGATGGCCAACGTGCGCAAGGAGCGGATCCCCCAGGGGCTGTGGGTCGGCCTGCTCGTGCTGACCGCGGCCAACATCGGGGTGGCCGTGTTCTGGTCCTCGAGTCACTGATTGTCTACCCCCGCAAATTTCGGCCCGCACCCACGACGGACGCTCCGCTCCGCTCCGCGGAGCTCCGCCGTCCATCGTGGCCGCGGGCCGATCGCGGGGCGCGCTCGCTCCGCTCGCCACGCTCGCTTCGCTCGCACGCTCCCATCACCTCTGGCCACGCCGGCCGCTGAGGGTAGGCGCACGTAGGGTTGTCGGCGAGATGACGACCGACGCGATCCCCGGGCTGGAGGGCCTCGAGACGCCCGCCGAACAGCGCCGTACGGCGACCCGCGAGCAGCTGCTCGAGGGACTCAACGAGCCGCAGCGAGCGGCCGTGGTGCACGAGGGCGCGCCCCTGCTCGTGGTCGCCGGCGCGGGGTCGGGCAAGACCCGGGTGCTCACCCGGCGGATCGCGTGGATCGTCTCGGAGCGCGGGGCCCACCCGGGCTCGGTCCTGGCGATCACGTTCACCAACAAGGCCGCTGCGGAGATGAAGGAGCGGGTCGAGCAGCTCGTCGGCCGCCGGGCCCGGCTGATGTGGGTCTCGACGTTCCACTCCGCCTGCGTGCGCATCCTGCGCAAGGAGATCGAGCGGCTGGGCTACGGCAAGTCGTTCTCCATCTACGACGCCGCCGACCAGAAACGGCTGATGGCGCTGGTCGCCAGCGACCTCGACCTCGACGCCAAGAAGTTCCCGGCCGGCGCGCTGCTGCACTGGGTGTCCAACCACAAGAACGAGCTGCGCGACGAGCAGGACGCCGCCGACGAGGCCCGGACCAAGCTCGACGAGACCTACGCCCAGGCCTACGCCCTCTACCAGAGCCGCCTGCGGGCGGCCAACGCCCTCGACTTCGACGACCTGATCATGCTGACCGTCCACCTGTTCGCCGAGCACCCCGACGTGCTCGAGACCTACCGCCGCCGGTTCCGGCACGTGCTCGTCGACGAATACCAGGACACCAACCACGCGCAGTACGCCCTGATCCACCAGCTGTGCGCGGCCGACCTCGAGGACCGCGACGGCGGACTGGACGACGCCGGACCGCGCGCCGAGCCGGCCGAGCTGATGGTCGTCGGTGACGCCGACCAGTCGATCTACGCGTTCCGGGGCGCCAGCATCCGCAACATCCTCGACTTCGAGGACGACTTCCCCGACGCCCGGACGATCCTGCTGGAGCAGAACTACCGCTCCACACAGACGATCCTCACCGCCGCCAACGCGGTGATCAGCCGCAACGAGGGGCGCAAGGACAAGACGCTGTGGTCCGACGCCGGCGACGGCGAGCGGATCGTCGGCTACGTCGCCGACGACGAGCACGACGAGGCGCGGTTCGTGGCCGGCGAGATCACCACCCTCGGCAAGGAGGCCGAGGTCCGGGCCGCGGACGTGGCGGTGTTCTACCGCACCAACGCGCAGTCCCGGGTGTTCGAGGAGACGTTCATCCGCACCGGCCAGCCCTACCGCGTGGTCGGAGGCGTCCGCTTCTACGAGCGGCGCGAGATCCGCGACGCCCTCGCCTACCTGCGGCTGCTGGCCAACCCGGCCGACGAGATCTCGCTGCGCCGGGTCATCAACGTCCCCAAACGCGGCATCGGAGACCGCGCGATCGCGTGCGTCCAGGCGTTCGCGGAGCAGGAGCGGCTGACCTTCTGGGAGGCGCTGCGCCGCGCCGACCAGGCGCCGGGCGTCGCCACCCGGTCTCTGACCCAGATGCGCGGGTTCGTGGCGATGGTGGAGGAGCTCCAGTCGATGGTCGACGCCGGTGAGCGCGCCGACGTCGTCCTCGAGACCGTCCTCGAGCGCTCCGGCTATCTCAGGTCGCTCGAGGAGTCCACGGACCCGCAGGACGAGACCCGCCAAGAAAACCTCGCCGAGCTCGTCGCCGTCGCCCGCGAGTTCAGCGAGGACCCGGTGGCGGGGCCGTCGGCCGACCCGACCGATGTCGACGCCGGGCTCGTCGAGCCAGGGCTCGCGGACTTCCTCGAGCGGGTGTCCCTGGTGGCCGACACCGACCAGATCCCAGACGACGAGGACGGCGTCGTCACGCTGATGACGCTCCACACCGCCAAAGGCCTGGAGTTCCCGGTCGTGTTCCTCACCGGCCTCGAGGACGGGATCTTCCCCCACTCCCGCTCGCTCGGCGACCGGCCCGAGCTGGAGGAGGAGCGCCGGCTGGCCTACGTCGGGCTGACCCGCGCCCGCGAGCGGCTCTACGTCTCGCGTGCCCTGGTGCGCTCGGCCTGGGGTGCGCCGTCCCACAACCCGGCGTCCCGGTTCCTCGACGAGCTGCCCGTCGACCTCGTCGACTGGCGGCGCACCGAGGCTGAGCAGGCGGTCTGGGAGCGGCCGGCCTGGTCCGGCGAGCGCGACACCTACCGCCGCCCGGGCCTGGGATCGCCGACCGCGGGCGGGCGCCGCAACTTCTCGGCCGCCGCGGCCCGGGCCGACGCGGCCCGCAAGGCCAAGGCGTCCCGTCCCATTCCCGTGCTGGCCTCTGGCGACCGGGTGCAGCACGACACGTTCGGTCTCGGCACGGTGGTGACGACCGAGGGTGACGGCGACAAGGCGGTCGCCTCCATCGACTTCGGCAGCGAGGGCGTCAAGCGGCTGCTGCTGCGCTACGCCCCGGTCGAGAAGCTGTAGGCGCGCGCAGTCGTTGACAATACGACGCCGCTAGGCAATATCATCGTCAAATGGCGATGAATACTCCGGAGCTCGCCACGTCAGTGTCCGAAGCGGACGGACTGCTCTCCGCGGCCTCGCTGTTCCACGGGTTCAGCGACCCCAACCGGATCGCCATCCTCCAGCACCTGGCCCTGGGAGAGCACCGGGTCGTCGACCTGACCGATCATCTGGGGCTGGCTCAGAGCACCGTCTCCAAGCACCTGGCTTGCCTCAAGGACTGCGGGTTGGTGACTTCCCGGCCCGAAGGCCGCGCGTCGGTGTTCTCGCTGACCCATCCCGAGGCGCTGATGGGGGTCTGGTCGGCGGCGGAGCGGCTGCTCGACCTGACCGGGGGCGCCGTCGCGCTGTGTCCCCACTACGGCGTCGAGCCCCTGGAGGACCCCAGGTGAGCGGTCTGCTCGACGTCGGGGTGGGCCCGGACGCCCAGCGCCGCCGGGTGCTCGGACGGCGCGCGCGGCGGCTCGCGGGTGCCTCGGTCATCTACAACGTGGTCGAGGCCGTCATCGCCATCAGTGCGGGCCTCGTCGCCGGGTCCGTGGCGCTAGTGGGCTTCGGCCTCGACTCGACGGTTGAGGTGTCGAGCGGGCTTGTCATCCTCTGGCAGTTCCGCCACCCGATGCCGGAGTCTCGCGAGCGTCGGGCCTTGCGCCTGATGGCGATCTCGTTCTTCGCCCTCGCCGCCTACGTCGCCCTCGAGTCCGTTCGTACGCTGTTGGGCGGCCACGATCCCGACCCCTCGTCCGTAGGGATCGCGCTTGCCTCCGTGTCGCTCGTCGTGATGCCGTTCCTCTCCTGGGCCCAGCGCCGCACGGGGCGCGAGCTCGGGTCCAGCGCGGTAGTGGCCGACTCCACGCAGACGCTGCTCTGCACCTACCTCTCCGCGGTCCTGCTCGTGGGGCTGGTGCTCAACGCGACCCTCGGCTGGTCGTGGGCCGACCCGCTGGCCGGACTGGTGATCGCCGCGGTCGCCCTGCGGGAAGGCCTCGAGGCCTGGCGCGGAGAGGACCACTGCTGTGGCCCATGACCACGACCACGGCGCTGCCGGGCTCGCCGACCACCGCGGCCGTCTGGCCACGGTGCTCGCGGTCACCGTCACGGTGCTGGTGGTCGAGGTCGTCGGCGCGGTCGTGTCCGGCAGCCTTGCCCTGCTCGCGGACGCCGCGCACATGCTCACCGACGTGGCGGGCCTGACCCTCGGTCTGGTCGCCGCGGCCCTGGCCCGGCGCCCGCCCACCTCGACGCGCACGTGGGGCTACCGGCGCGCCGAGATCCTCGGTGCCGCCGCTCAGGCGGCGCTGCTGCTCGCGGTGGGTGTCTACGTCCTGGTCGAGGGGGTGCAGCGGCTGCTGTCACCGCCCGAGGTGGCCTCGACCGCGATGCTCGTGTTCGGTGTGGTCGGCCTGGTCGGCAACGCGGTCGGCCTGCTGCTCCTCGCCGGAGCGCGCACCGACAACATGAACATGCGGGCGGCGTTCCTCGAGGTGGCCAACGATGCGCTCGGGTCGATCGCGGTGCTGGTGGCCGCCGTCGTCATCGCCACCACGGGGTGGCTGCGCGCTGACGCCGTCGCCTCGCTCGTGATCGGCGTGCTGATCGTGCCGCGGACCGTCCGGCTGCTCCGCGAGACCGCGCACGTGCTGCTCGAGTCGACCCCGGCGGGCCTCGACCTCGACGCGGTGCGGGCCCGGCTGCTGAGCGCCGAGCACGTCCACGGGGTCCACGACCTGCACGCGTCTCAGGTCGCGACCGGCCTGCCGGTCCTCACCGCGCACCTCGTCGTGGACGACTCGTGCTTCCACGACGGCCACCTGGCCCGGATGCTCGACGAGGTCCAGGGATGCCTGGCCGACGAGTTCGACGTCGAGCACTCGACGATCCAGTTCGAGGCGCGGTCGCATGGGGCGCACGAGCACGACACGCACGCCTGACTTCAGTTCCAGCCCGCCTTGCGGTGGTCTCGACACGCTGTCGCTACTTCGTTCCTCAGTAGCGACGCTTGCTCGACCTCTTTTCCGTGCTGACCGAGCTCGTTCCTCGCTCGCTCAGCGGAAAAGACCGTGCTGCTGCATCGCGGCGTAGGGGTCGACGGGGTCGCCGCCGCCGGGCCGGACCTCCACGTGCAGGTGCGAGCCCGTCACGTGGCCGGTGGAGCCGACGGTGCCGATGACCTCGCCGCCGCGGACGACATCGCCGACGCTGACGTTGAAGGAGGTCTGGTGGCAGTACCAGATCTCGGTGCCGTCATCGAGGGTGATGACAGTCTTGTTGCCGTAGGCCCCGTCATAGCTCGCCTCGGTGACCGTGCCGTTGGCGATCGAGTAGATCGGGTCGCCGCTGTCGCCGTTGAAGTCGAGGCCGGTGTGGTAGCTCGACCACAGGCCGTACTGGCCGAAGCGGGCGGTCAGCTGGACGCTGTCGAGTGGGTATTGCCAGAGGTTGAGCTCGAGCTTCGCCGCTTGTTCCTCGGCCGCGCCCGCGAGCTGCGTGAGCGCCTGGTTGCGGTCCTGGGCCATCCCTTCGGCCACGGCCTGGAGGTCCTCGACCCCGGCGGCGTCCGCCTGGGCGGTGCGGTCGTTGTCACGGGTGGGAGGGTCGTCGCGCTCGCCGACGACCTTGCCGATGTTGCTCTCGCCGCTCAGGGCCGAGGCATGGGTGAGGCCGTCGGTCGCGGCACTCGTCGGCGTCTGGTCGGGCACGGTGAGCACTCCGCCGATGGACACGGCGAGTGCCGCGATGCCGAGGAGGACGGGGGTGGAGGGAAGCGCCTTGAAGAGCGGACCGCGGGAGCCCGCGTGCTTGACGGCGCGGCGCTTGCCGGGCTCGACCAGGCGGTCGTTGACGTAGGTCGTGGTGATGGACGTGGTCGCCGGCAGTGCCGCGGTCTCCGGCTCGGGCTCAGGCTGGGGCTGCGACCGCTCGATCGTCAGGCGTGCGGTGTCCTCGTGCTCGAAGCCCGTGGTCTGGTCCACCGGCTCGAGCGACTCGAGCACCCGGGCCACGTTTTCGTCGCTGACGAGCGCCGCCTCGTGCTCGGCCTCATGCGTTTCCACCTCGACGGACGCGGGTACCGAGGCCCTGCGCTTGCCGACATAGGCGTGCCTGGCGGCTTCGGCCTCGATGGCCTCGACCGTGAGCGACGTGGTGCTGCTGGGCGAGTCGACCGGCACAGCGGCCACCCGGCGTCCCGGAGTAATCGGGGTCACTGAGCCGGTGCGCGCCGGGGACGGCACGTCTGCTCGGTGGTGACCCACGAAGAGGACCTCTTGCTTACGCATCGGGAACGGGCAGGCGGAGCCCCAGACGATAACGGATTGACAACGCTGTCCGAAATCGGGTGGCCCCCGTGTTGTGAACGAACGGTGTCGGGGGCGGTTATGGCGGGTGGCCTGCGTCACGTCGCGGCAGCCGGTCTCCTACGGCCGCGCGGGCGGGACTAGGGTGCCCCGGGAAACGACGCGTGACCGTCTCGAGAACAGGTGCAGACCCAGTGGACTTGATGGAGTACCAGGCGAAGGAGCTCTTCGCCAAGCACGGAGTGGTGACGACGCTGGGCGTGGTCGCCGAGACCGCCGAGGCGGCCAGGGCCGCGGCCGAGGAGTTCGGCGGGGTCACGGTCATCAAGGCCCAGGTCAAGGCCGGCGGTCGCGGCAAGGCCGGCGGCGTCAAGATCGCCAAGACCGCCGACGAGGCCTTCGAGCACGCCTCCAACATCCTGGGCATGGAGATCAAGGGGCTCGAGGTCAAGCGCGTGCTGGTCACCCCGGCGACGCCCCCGGAGGAGGAGTACTACTTCTCCTTCCTGCTCGACCGGGCCAACCGTCAGTACCTCTGCATCGCCTCCGTCGAGGGCGGCGTCGAGATCGAGGAGGTCGCGAAGACCAACCCCGATGCCGTCAAGAAGATCCCCATCGACCCCGGCGCGGGGGTGGACGCGGCCAAGGCCCGCGAGATCGCGACCGAGGCCAAGTTCCCCGAGCCCGTCTTCGAGCAGGCCGTGACGATGATCGAGGCGCTCTACACGGTGTTCGTCGAGGAGGACGCGACGCTCGTCGAGGTCAACCCGCTCGCCCGGCTCGCCGACGACAAGCTCGAGGCGCTCGACGGCAAGGTCTCGCTCGACGACAACGCCTCCGAGGTCCGTCACCCCGACCACGCGGCGTTCGTGATCCGCGACGAGGAGGACCCGCTCGAGGCGGCGGCCAAGGACAAGGACCTCAACTACGTCAAGCTCGACGGTGAGGTCGGCATCATCGGCAACGGCGCCGGTCTGGTCATGTCGACGCTCGACGTGGTCGCGTACGCCGGCGAAGCCCACGGCGGCGTCAAGCCGGCCAACTTCCTCGACATCGGTGGCGGCGCCAACGCGCAGGTGATGGCGGACGGTCTCCACATCATCCTGGGCGACCCGCAGGTCAAGGCGGTCTTCGTCAACGTCTTCGGCGGCATCACCGCCTGCGACGAGGTCGCCAACGGCATCAAGGGGGCGCTGGAGATCCTCGGTGACGAGGCCAGCAAGCCGCTGGTCGTCCGGCTCGACGGCAACAACGTCGAGGAGGGCCGCCGGATCCTCGATGAGCTCAACCACCCCCTGGTCACCCAGGTGCCGACCATGGACGGTGCGGCCGACAAGGCTGCCGAGCTCGCGAACGCGTAAGGGAACGAAGACATGTCGATCTACCTCAACAAGGACAGCCGGATCATCGTCCAGGGCATGACCGGTGGGATGGGCTCCAAGCACACCGCTCTCATGGTCGAGGCCGGCAGCAACATCGTCGGCGGCGTCAACGCGCGCAAGGCCGGCACGACCGTCGAGCTGAGCGGCCAGAAGCTGCCCGTCTTCGGCACCGTCAAGGAGGCGATGGCCGAGACCGGCGCCGACGTCTCGGTGGTCTTCGTGCCGCCGGCGTTCACCAAGGACGCCTGCATCGAGGCCATCGACGCGGGCATCGGCCTGCTCGTGGTCATAACCGAGGGCGTGCCGGTGCAGGACACCGCCGAGGTCTGGTCCTACCTGCAGGGCAAGTCCACCCGGATGATCGGCCCCAACTGCCCGGGCATCATCACCCCGGAGGAGTCGCTGGCCGGCATCACCCCGCACACGATCGCGGGCAAGGGACAGATCGGGCTCGTCTCCAAGTCCGGCACCCTGACCTACCAGATGATGTTCGAGCTCAAGGACTTCGGCTTCTCCACCGCGATCGGCATCGGCGGTGACCCGATCGTGGGCACCACCCACATCGACGCGCTGGCGGCCTTCGAGGCCGACCCGGACACCAAGGCGATCGTGATGATCGGCGAGATCGGCGGCGACGCCGAGGAACGGGCCGCGACCTTCATCCAGCAGCACGTGACCAAGCCGGTCGTCGGCTACGTCGCCGGCTTCACCGCGCCCGAGGGCAAGACCATGGGCCACGCCGGCGCCATCGTCTCCGGCTCGTCCGGCACCGCGGCCGCCAAGAAGGACGCCCTGGAGGCCGTCGGCGTCAAGGTCGGCAAGACCCCCTCGGAGACCGCGGAGCTGATGCGAGAGGTCCTGCGGAACCTCTGAGCTTGCCGGGTCGGCGCCCGTCGCCCCGTGCTCGGCTCAGGCCGCCTCGAGCTGGCCGTAGCGACGCAGGATGCGTTCGAGTGCGGCGTCGGACCGGCGGATCCTCCTCGCGAGAGCCGCCGTACCGATGCCGGGTGGCAGGTCCTCGACCCGGATGAACGCCAGGCACTGGCGCCGGGTCGCGAGGGCCTCGAGGAGGCCGTCCCGGTCGCCGAAGTACGCCGCCCAGCTGGGCCGCCACGGGAGCCGGCCGGTGGAGTCGTGGGCGGCGGAAGCCTCGATCTCTCGGATGATCCGCACACGTTGGGCCCTGACGATCTCGGTCATGGGGTTTCCTTCCAGTCGTCCTGCCCACTCCGATGCACGGATCGGGCTTGAGGTTCGCGGGGGTTGGGCGGGTAGGGGGCGGCACCTCGGTGCGGCCACCTGCAGCTGGCGGCGGCACCGAGGTGCGTGCGGGGTCAGGTGCCCCAATCCGGCGATCCCCCCAGATCAGCGCCGGACGTTCAGCGGTCGAGCGATCAGGCGGCTTCCAGAGGGGGAGCCATGCCCGCCCCAGCGGGGACGCCGACCAGACCGTGTGCCTCGAGGATGCGCAGCACGCCCGCGTTGGAGCGGCGCAGACGTCGCTCGGTCTCGCGCACCTGCTCGGGGCTGGTGAGCTCGTCGAGCTGGGCGATGCACATGCGGTCCCAGCGGGAGCGCAGGGCGGTGAGCAGCCCGGAGCGGTCGCCGAAGTAGGCGGACCAGGAGTCACGCCAGGGGAGGCGGCCGCTCATGTCGACGGCAGCAGCTGCCTCGACCTCGCGAATGATCCGGGTGCGCTCGTGGGTCTCGTGCCAGGTCATCTCGTGGTTCCTTCCGGGTGAATGCCGGGTGAGTACGGCGGCGGGGAGGCAGCCGTTGTGAGGAAGGAGCGTCGGTCGGTCACGGTGATACGAGTCCGCCGAGATCTTTCTCGACACGCCTGACGTATCAGGGGTGGTGGCTCATCGCTCTGGACATACGAGACGATGCCACCCACGCCGCTTCCGCGGCTCGGGTGGAGGAGGTCGACAGTGTCTGGGTCGGACTCCTTGACCGTCCTCGTCTCCCGTGCCCAGGAAGGGGACCAGGATGCATGGGACGCGATCGTCGAGCGCTTCCTGCCGCTGGTCGGCGCCATCGCCCGCCAGCACCGGCTCACGCCCGCTGACGGTGACGACGTCGGCCAGACGGTGTGGTTGCGCCTGGTCGAGCACCTCGGCGACCTGCGCGAGCCGGCTGCACTGCCCGGATGGATCCGCACCACCGCCCGCAACGAGTGCCTGCGGCTGCTCGCCGCGCGCGGCCGGACCCGTGCCGTCGACCCACAGGGCGGTGGCCTCGACAGCGTCAGCGACGACCTCACCGACGCCGAGCTGCTCGCGGCCGAACGCCGCCAGGCCCTGCGCGACGCCCTCGCCGAGCTGCCGGAGGGTCGGCGCGAGCTGCTGCTCATGCTGCTCGTCGACCCGCCGCTGGCCTACGAGGAGATCAGTCGCCGGCTGGGCATCCCGATCGGCAGCATCGGGCCGACCCGGGCGCGGGCATTCGCGCAGCTGCGCGACACCAAGGCGCTGCGCAACCTCTCAGAAGACAGTCTCGGACCAGAACCGACGGGGGACCGAGCATGACCGAACCGAATGACCTGACCGGCTGGACCGACGACCAGCTGCTCGCCGAGCTGCGCGAGGCGGTGGCCGAGGCCGACCTGGTCACCGACCGGCAGCGCGAAGCCGCGCGGGCGGCGTTCACCTGGCGCACCGTCGACGCCGAGCTGGCCGAGCTGCTGCACGACTCCGCCCTGGAGAGTGCCGCGGTGCGCGGCGACGACTCGGCGCGGACCCTGTCGTTCGCGAGCGGCCCGATCACCCTGGAGGTCGAGGTCGACGGCGACACCGTCAGGGGCCAGGTCGTGGGTGCGACGGCCCAGTCCGTGCTGATGCAGCGCACGATCGCCGACGACGAGCCGCTGGACGTCGACCCCTCCGGCTTCTTCCGGCTCGACGACGTCGCCCCCGGGCCGGTCCGGTTCGTGGTGCAGGCAGGGGACTGGACCCTCACCAGCCCCTGGGTCGCCCTCTGACGAGCCTCAGACGAACGGCGGGCCGACCACCGGTCGCTTGAGGCCGGCCGGGTCCGTCACGATCTTGCCGGCCGCGACCAGGTCGTCCCGAGCCTGTCGTGCGCTGACGCCGTGCTCGCTCATGTAGGCCGCGATCAGCCCGGTCACCACCGGGGTGGCGAAGGACGTGCCGCTCCACTGGGCCATGCCGGTGAAGCTCCGCACCTCGCCGGCGTGCAGCGGCTCGTGGCAGGTGTAGGTGCCGGTGGGGAACGCGTTGACCAGGTCGCGGCCGTGGGCGTAGACGTCGACCCAGTCGCCGAAGTTGGAGAAGTCCGAGACGCACATGTCCTCGTCCAGCGCACCGACCGACAGCACCCAGGGGTAGGCCGCCGGCCAGAACGGCCGCTTGCTCGAGTCGTTGCCCGCCGCCGCCACGACCAGCACCCCACCCTCGCGCTCGGTCAGGCCGTGTGCGGCCGCCAGTGCCTCGAACACCAGGAGCCCGCGGTTGTTGCGCGTGTAGGTGCCGGCCGAGATGGAGATGAGCTGGGGTCGGTCCTCGTCCGACATCGCCTCGTTGAGCTCGCGGGTGATGGCGGACTCGAACACGGCGCCGGCGTGGGTCAGCACCCCCTCGATCTCGATGTAGGTCTTGGGAGCCAGGCAGCGGATGATGCCGGCCACGAAGGTGCCGTGTCCCGCGTAGGCGTGGATGTCGTGCGGGTCGACGTGCTCGAGGTCGCCCTCGATGGACCCAGCCAGCCAGGGTGTCTCCGGGTTGATCGCCGCCGCGTCGTACCACCCCGTGTCGACCACCGAGACTCGGATGTCGCTGCCCGCGTCGGGGTTGGTGGTGACCGCCGGCAGCGGGCCCTTGCCCAGCGGCAGCTCGGGCTCGGTGGCCGGGCAGAGCCGGCCCCAGCCGTTGGGCGTCACGTAGAGGAGGTGGTCCGGGGTGGCGATCCCGTCGCGGCCGGACCTCTCGATCTCGTCCAGGGTGCGTGGCAGGTCGTCCTTGCCGTCCCGCCGGCGCGGGAGCTCGATGAGGCTGAGCCCGAGCGGGAGCTCCTCGGCGATCCGGGGCTCGCCGTCGTAGTCCTCCTGCCGTTCGGCGAAGAACTCCTCGAGCGAGCCGCGGCCGTCATCACGCACGAGCAGGTGGCCGGGCCGGTAGAGGAAGAACCCGTCCTCCGCGGCGTCCCCCCAGTGCGCGCCGATCCCGTCTTGGCCCAACGCCTCGCGGATCAGTCCCAGCTGCACCTCGGCGGTGCGGCGCTTGAGGTCGTCCTGGGGCTCCTGTCCTTTGGACGGGCGACCCAGGATGCGGTGCCACGTGGCGCGCAGCGAGGCCAGGAGGCGTGCCGAGAAGGACGGGCGGGGTGTGGGGGAGTCTCCCGGTGCCGACATGGACCATCCTCCGAGATAGACAGCAGAATCCGATCCGAGGACGGTCGGTCGGAACAGCCAACGTAATGCGCCGGGAGAACGCCGTAAATGACACGTTCAGGGGGTGACGACGTCGCCGACCTCGTCTCCTTGGCAGTCGAGGAGCCCGAGCGCGCGGAGGCGCTGGCGACCCGGCTCCTCGCGGGCGACCCAGGTCCCGCCGACCGGTCACGTGCCCAGCAGGCGCTGGGCATCGTCAGGCGGGACCGTGGCGACCTGGACGGTGCCGTGTCGGCGATGCGCGAGGCGGTCCGGTCGGCGGTGCGCTCCGGCGACCCGCACCTGGTCAGCGACGTCCGCGCGACTTACGGGTTGACCCTAGTGGTTGCCGCCCGACCTCGCGCGGGACTGCGACTCCTCGACCTCGCCGTGGCCGACCCGTCGGTCGTGAATCCAGTGACCTGGATGCGCCGAGCCACGGCGCTCGGCATGCTGGGCCGGCACCGCGCGTCCTACGACGACATGCTCGCGGCTCTCGACGGGTTCCGTCGCACCGGCCAGCCCGCCTGGGAGGCCGGGACACTACACAACCTCGGTTACCTCGAGATGACCATGGGCCGGGTCGAGGCCGCCGAGGAGCACACCTCTCGGGCGGCGGAGCTGTTCGAGCAGGCCGGGTTGGAGCTCGAGGCGCTGTGGGCGCGCCAGAACCTCGGCGAGTTCGCCTATGTCCGCGGAGACCTGCCGGCGGCGCTGCGCGTTTTCGACGAGGTGACCGGGGCCTATGCCGCCCTCGGCCACCGCCGGCCCCACCTGGCGACCGCCCGATGCCAGACGCTGCTGGCTGCCGGACTGGTCGCCGAGGCGGTGGAGGTCGCTGACCGCGAGCTCGCCGAGCCCGACCTGATCCCGGCCGACGTGGCCCGCCTGCAGACCTGGGGGGCCAACGCCCGGCTCGCCGCCGGCGACCTCGACGGCGCCGCGGCTCTGGCGGCCCAGGCGCGTGACGGCTACCGCAGGTTCGGTGACTCGTGGTGGGAGACGCAGGCCCGGCTCGTGGCCGTGCGCGCACGGGCCCGGGCGGGTGAGCGCGGAAGGCGGCTCGCGGCCGAGGCGGTCCACGTCGCGGAGACACTCGACGCCCAGCATGCCGACGAGGCCCCGGTTGCCCTCATCGTCGCGTCCCGGCTCGTCGAGGACGGGCGCCGTGTCGGCCTGCTCGACCTGGCCGCCGGATACCGCACCCGGTCGACGTCGCTGGTCCGCGCGAGTGGCTGGCTGGGGCGGGCCCTGGAACGCGAGCTCGCGGCCGACCGGGGCGGGGTCCTGCGAGGGTGCGCTCGCGGTCTCGACGCGCTCGACGACCACCGCCGGGTGCTCGGCAGCACCGAGCTCCGGGCCCTGGCGACCGGTCACGGCTCCGAGCTCGCGACCCTGGCGCTGAGGCACGCGGCGGGCGACCCTAGGGCGTTGCTCAGGTGGAGCGAGCGCTGGCGCAGCACCGCGCTCGCGCAGGCGCCCGTGACGCCCGGCAGCGCGCCGGTCCTTGAGTCGCTGGTGGCGCTGCGGGAGACGGTGCGTCGGCTCACCCAGGCGCGGGCCGACGGCGAGCCCACTGACGAGCTGGAGGGTGAGCGCACCCGGCTCGAACGGCAGGTGCGTGCGGAGCACCACCGGCTCGCCGGCGCGGACGAGGAGGTGGAGCGGTTCGACGTCGACCACCTGGTGGCGACGGTCGGCGACGGCACCCTGGTCGAGCTGGTCGACGTCGACGGAGTGCTGCACGTGCTGGTCGTCCACCGCGGCCGCGTCCGGAGGTACGTCGCGGGCACCACTGCGGACGCGCTGGCGCTGGCCGACTCGGCGCGGTTCATCCTGCGCCGCAGCGCCCGCGGCCGGCCCTACGCGCCCGGCGACCTCGGCGACCGGCTGGAGCAGGTGCTGTTCGGGGACGCGGCCCCGCCGCTGCCGGACGGTCCGGTCGTCGTGGTGCCGACCGCCCGGCTGCACGGCGTCCCGTGGGCGATGCTCCCGGCGCTGGCGGGACGCCCGTTCGGGGTGGTGCCCAGTGCCGCGCAGTGGCTGCGCGCTCGCGCCGCCCGGCCGCGGCGCGGCAGCGGCGTCACCCTGCTGGCCGGGCCCGGACTGGGCACGGGCGGCGCCGAGGTCCCGGTGCTCGCCCGGCGGCTGCCGGACGCCCTGCACCTGAGCGGGACGGACGCCACCGTCGAGGCCGCGCTGGCGGCACTCGACGGCGCCCGGCTCGCGCACGTGGCGGCGCATGGCCGGTTCCGCGCGGACAGCCCGCTCTTCTCCGCGTTGGAGATGGCCGACGGCCCGCTGACCGTCCACGACCTCGAGCGGCTGAAAGTGGCGCCCCACCGGATGGTGCTCTCAGCGTGCGAGTCGGGCGTGCTGGCCCCGGTCGGGGCGGACGAGCTGCTCGGACTGGCGTCGGCCCTCTTCGCGCTGGGCACGGCGGGGCTGGTGTGCAGCGTCGCCGAGGTCAACGACGCGGTCACCGCGGAGCTGATGGTCGATCTGCACGCCCACCTGGACCGCGGCGATGACCCGGCGACCGCCCTGCTCGCCCTCCGGCTGGACGCCGAGGGCGGCCCGGCCGCAGCCACGGCGGCGGCGTTCGTCTCTCTGGGTGTCTGAGCCGATCGACGACTACCGGCTGTTCGGGTCCAGCCCGCGCACCAGCACCTTGATGACGCCGAGGTCGAGCACCTGCTTGCCCTTGAGCTTGAAGCGCTGGGCCTTGGCGATGAGCCAGTAGGGCGTGCCCGCCTCGGCCAGCCGGGCCGAGGAGACCAGGGTGTCCGGGATGAGCGTGTCGGGGTGCTCGTCGTAGAGCGCCTCCAGGTCGAGGATCCGGCCGACCGCGTCGCCCTTGTGCAGCCGCTCGACCCGGAAGCCCTTGCCGAACTTCTGCCTGCCCGAGACCGTCGGGAACAGCCACGACTGCGGGCCGCTGTCGTGGACCCGGAAGCCGATGGGTGCGATCACCGGGAGGCCGTTGGAGCCATAGGTCATCCGGCCCTTCACCATCGCCCCCTTCGGTGCGACGAAGTCGGCCGTGGTGGCGCCGGCCACGGTCACCGAATGGAGCATGGTCGCGACGTTGGCGCCGTGGGCGGTGCCCTTGTCACCACGGTCCCGGTAGGACGTCGTCTGCAGCACGCTGTAGGTGCCGGGCACCATCCCGTGGGCGGTGTAGCTGCCGCTCCTGGCCACCTCGGTCCACAGCAGGGCCATCGGGGTGGCCTGGTCGCCGACCTCGTGGGCCTCCCGCAGCCACGGGTCCTGGGGGAGGGCAGTGATCTTGACCTGCGAGCCCTTGTTGATCCGCCCGCTCAGGGTGATCGGGGCCTGGTCCAGGGCGATGGCGCCCAGGTTGGTGTCCGAGCCGGCCAGCACGTCCAGGCTGCGCTGGGCCCACGGGAAGAACGTCTCCTCCGGGGGTGCGAGCGGGAACGCGCCGCGCCGGACGTAGAGCTTGTACTGCTCCGGCGGCAGCCCGCGGAGGACCACCTGGCCGCCGGGCTCGTTGGCCGGATTGCCCTCGTAGACCTTCATCACCCGCCCGGCCTGGTTGCGCAGCTCGGCCTGGATGTCGCCGTCACCGCCGGGGAACGTCGCATCCGCGACCGAGAACCGGACGGTGGCCCCCGGGTCGAGCGCGAAGTCGACGGTCTTGGGGACGGTCTGCTCGAGAGTGACCGGCTTGGTCTGGGACATGTAGTCGGAGAAGCCGACCGACGTGCGGACCGTGTAGTCGCCGGGCTCGAGCGACGTCACGGCGTACTGCCCGGCCGCGTCGGTCACCACGCCGGCCGCGAACCGCTCGTTCTCGTCGAGGATCGCGAGGAAGACGTCCGCGACCGGGCTGCCGCCCGAGGTGACGGTGCCACGGACGACGCCGGCGTGCCGGGTGCGGAATGACAGGTGCTTGATCCTGCCGGGCTTGAGCTTGAGCTTGTCGGAGCGGAAGCCGGGCACGGTGAAGTCGTTGCGCAGTCCCGGGTCCTTGTCGACCTCGACCCGGTAGGTGCCGCCGGCGACCTCGAAGCGGTACTTGCCCTTCTCGTCGGTGAACGCGCGGTCGGCGATGCTGTTGTCCCCGCGCAGCAGGTAGACGGTCTGGTTCTCGCCGCCCCTGAACGTGCCGGCCAGGACCGCCGAGGCCTTGACGGTGACCTCTCCGATCGACCGGGACGGCTTGCGGGGCGGGAACATCGAGGTCTGGCGCAGCCAGCTCACCGTGGTCCCGTCGGGCCCGACGTACGACGGCGCGAAGCTCTTGACCACCGGGTCGGTGCTGCACTCGACCGCGCCAGGCTCGGCGGAGCAGATCCGGACCAGGTAGCGCTCGGTGAGCTGCGGGAGCCGGAAGAAGCCGTTGGCGGTGGTCCGGGTGACGACGCGCTCCTCCTCGCTGAAGTCGACGGGCAGACCGAGGTCGGAGTAGCGGACGCCGTAGATCAGGGCCTGCTTGACCGGCTTGCCGCCCGGCCCGATCACCCGGCCGGTCACGAACCCGCTGGTCGCCGGCGGCTTCGGCGCGGCTCGGTCCGCGGGGACCGCCGCACCTGCGGCCGAGTCGGCCGGCGCCACCAGTGGCGGCGGGCTGGAGTAGTAGGTCGAGTCCCACGTGCGCGACTCGGCCGCCGGCGCTGATCCCACGGGCCCCACGGGCCCCGCCGGCGCCGCGGCGGGGGCTGGCCCGGGCACGGCCAGGCCGGCGGCCACCAGGGCGGGAACGAGGACGAGGGCGTGCCTGAGGCGCCGGGTGCTGGTCACGCCGTGGATTGTGTCCCGAGGTGGCCGTCGCTGCCCAGTAGCGTGGCCGAGGTGTCTTGGTCCTTCCTGATCACTGCGCTCGTCATCTGCGTGACCCCCGGCACCGGTGCGCTATTCACGCTCGCCGCGGCCCTCGGCCGCGGCGCCCGGGCGGGTCTGCTGGCGGCGTTCGCCTGCACGATCGCCACCGTCCCGCACCTGCTCGCCGCGGTGACGGGGCTCGCCGCGCTGCTGCAGGCCAGCGGCGTGGCGTTCCAGGTCGTGAAGTACGCCGGCGTCGCCTACCTGCTCTGGATGGCCTGGTCGACCTGGCGTGACACCGGCGCGCTGCGCATCGACGCCGACGACACGCCCACCAGCCGCCGGGCGGTGATCGTCTCGGCGATCGGCGTCAACGCGCTCAACCCCAAGCTCACCATCTTCTTCTTCGCGTTCCTGCCGCAGTTCGTGCCGAGTGGCACGGACCACGAGCTGGGCTGGATGCTCGGCCTCGGCGCGGTCTTCGTGTTGATGACCTACCTGGTCTTCGTCGGCTACGCGCTCGCCGCGGCGTCGGTGCGCCACCAGGTGCTGACCCGGCCGCGCGTCGTGCACCGGGTCCGGCGGGCCTTCGCGGCCTGCTTCGTCGTCCTCAGCGGCCGGCTGGCCCTCGAAACCCGCTGATGGCGCTCTACCCGGAGGCGCGGGCGGCCGTCGAGGCCGCCTCAGCCGAGACGCCGGTATGGACCGAGGGCTACGACATCGACGCGGCTCGGGCGGCCAACCGGACCGATGCCCTGGCCGAGCCGCGCGAGGAGGTCGGCGAGGTGCGCGACCTCGACGCCGACGGGGTGCCGGTCCGGCTCTACCGGCCGGACGGGGCCGGCGAGGGGGTCGTCGTGCACCTGCACGGCGGCGGCTTCGTCTTCCACGACGTGGACGTCCACGACCCCGGCTGCCGCCGGCTGGCCAACCGGACCGGCCGCGCGGTCCTCAGCGTCGACTACCGGCGGACGCCCGAGCACCGGTTCCCGGCGGCGCCGGACGACGTCGACACGGTGCTCGCCTGGCTGGACCGGGAGTCGGCCGGGCTGGAGCTCGGCGGACCGGCGTACGTCCACGGCGACAGCGCCGGTGGCAACCTCGCCCTGGTGGCGGCACTCCGCCACCCGGGCCGCTTCGCGGCGGCGGTGCTGATCTATCCCTTCCTCGACCCGGAGGCGGGCTTCGACTCCTACCGCACCGCGGCCGACGGCTTCGACCCGCGCGAGGCGGCGTGGTACTGGCAGCACTACGCCGCGACGCCCGCGGACCTCGAGGACCCCGACCTGGCGCCGCTGCGCTCCGACCGTCTCGGCACGCTTCCCCGAACCCTCCTCGTGACCGCGGAGCACGACCCGCTGCGCGACGAGGGGGAGGAGCTGGCGAGGCGGCTCGCCGAGGCCGGGGTGACCGTCATCGCGACCCGCTACCTGGGGCAGATCCACGGGTTCTGGCGGCACCACGCGGTGTTCCCGGCTGCGGAACAGCTGCTCCGCCAGACGGCGGCCTTCCTGTCGTCTGGTTCGTGACCTCGCGTCACGCTTCGGGATCGCCGAACAGCGACCCGCGAAGATCGGCTATGTTCGGCGCATCCAACCCACGGGAGTCCGCGGCAGCGGGCTGAGAGGGAGCTGTAGCCGCTCCGACCGTTGAACCTGATCCGGCTCATACCGGCGAAGGAAGCGAAGGAGCACCATGTCACCTGCGTCGTCATCTGCGCTGTCGGTTCCTCGGCTGATCTGCATCGTCTCCGAGCACGACGACCTCACCCTGGTGCCCCAGCTGGCAGCCGCCGGTGTGGACGGCTTCCAGGTCCGCGCGAAGTCGTACGACGCCCGCCGGCTGATCGCCCTGACCCGGGCCGTGGTCGCGGCGGTCCGGCCGGTGGGCGCGCTCGTCACCGTGAACGACCGCGTGGACGTCGCCGTCGCTGCGGGCGCCGACGGGGCGCACCTCGGGAGCAGCGACCTGCCGGTCGACGTCGCCCGGCGGCTCGCACCTGGGCTGCTGCTCGGCGTGACCTGCCGATCGCTGGCCGCGGTGGAGGCAGCCGCTGAGGCGGGCGCGGACTACGCAGGGGTCGGGCCGGTGTTCGCCACGTCCAGCAAGGCCGGGCTTCCCGACCCGGTCGGCGTCCGGGGTCTGCGCGCGGCCACCGGCGTGCTGCCCGTCGTGGGGATCGGCGGCATCACGGCTGACGAGGTGGCCGCCGTCGTCGCCGCCGGCGCCCAGGGCGTGGCTGTGATCGGCGGGATCTGGCGACATCCGGACCCGGTAGAGGCAGCGAAGGAGCTCGTCGCAGCGCTCGGTGCCTGAGATGGGGAGGCGCATCACGGTCCTCGGTGCCGGCATCGTCGGCCTCACGGTCGCCGATGAGCTCCAGCGGCGTGGGCACGCCGTGACGGTGGTCGACCGGTGCCCGGCGCGGGGGGCGTCGTACGCCGCTGCGGGGATGCTCAGCCCGGCCGCGGAGGTCTGGCACGGCGAGGAGGACCTGCTCCGGCTCGGTCTGGCCTCGCTCGCGCTGTGGCCGGACCTGGCCGCGCGGCTCGGCGTCGTCCTGCGTCTGGACGGGACGCTCCTCGTCGGGCACGACGCCGGCGACGCCCAGCGTGTCGAGCGGCAGGCCGCGCTCGTGGCCCGCCACGGTCACGCGGCGGAGCCGTTGGCACCCGCGGCCGTGCGGACGCTCGAGCCCGGTCTGGCACGGGTCGCCGGCGGCGCCCTGCTGCCCGCCGAGGCCAGCGTCGACCCGCGCGCCGTGTGCGCCGCCCTGCTGGGCCGGGTGCGGGTGGTGGCCGAGGACGCGGGCGGCGCCGACGTCACCGTCGTCGCGACCGGGGCGCAGCTGCCCCGGCCGTGGCGGCACCTGGTGCGCGGCGTGCGCGGCGAGATCCTACGCCTGCGCAGTGAGGACCCACCGTCGCGGACGGTGCGCGGGTGGGTCGGCGGCGAGCCGGTCTATCTCGTGCCGCGCGCGGGCGGGGAGGTGGTGGTCGGCGCGACCAGCGAGGAGCACGCGGCGCCCCCCGTGGTCTCCGCCGGCGGCGTGCGGCGCCTGCTGGCGGCCGCCCGCGCGATCTGGCCGGCGCTCGACCGCGCCGAGCTCCTCGAGACCACGGCACGCGACCGGCCCGCCACCGCCGACGGGCGGCCGCTCGTCGGGCCCTCCGGTGTCGACGGCGTGCTGCTGGCAGCCGGGCACTACCGGCACGGCGTGCTGCTGGCACCGCTCACCGCGCGCCTGGTCGCCGCCCACCTCGAGTGCGGGTCGGTCGACGACGCCGTCGACCCGCGGCGCTTCGCCGGACCCGCCAGCGCATCCATCGCAGCGACCGAAGGAGGAACACGATGACGATCACGATGACGGTCACGGTCAACGGCGAGGCGCTGGCGCTCGACGCCGGCACCGTCGCCGACCTGCTGACCCTGCGCCTCGACGACCCCCGCCCGCACGGCGTCGCGGTCGCCGTCAACGACGAGGTGGTGCCGCGCGACGACTGGCCACGCCGGCCGCTGGCCGACGGCGACGTCGTCGAGGTCGTGACGGCGGTGCAGGGCGGATGAGCGACGCGCTGACCATCGCGGGCGAGGAGCTGCCGTCGCGGCTGTTCCTCGGCACCGGCGGGCTGCCCCACGTGTCCCTGGTGGAGCCCGTGCTCGCGGCGGCCGAGCCGGCGTTGGTCACGGTCTCCATCCGGCGGATCTCCTCGGTCGCCGAGGGAGGGCTACTCGCTGCCCTGCGGGCCGCCGACGTCAGGGTGCTGCCCAACACCGCCGGCTGCCTCTCGGCCCGCGAGGCCGTGCTCACCGCCGAGCTGGCGCGCGAGGCGCTGGGCACGACGTGGGTGAAGCTCGAGGTGATCGGCGACGAGACCTCGCTCCTCCCCGATGTGGTCGAGCTGCTGGACGCGGCACAACAGCTGGTGCGCCGCGGCTTCACCGTCCTGCCCTACACCACCGACGACCCGGTCGTCGCCCGGCGACTGGTCGACGCCGGCTGCGCCGCCGTGATGCCGCTGGGCTCGCCGATCGGCTCCGGCCTCGGGGTGCTCAACCCGCATGCGATCGAGGGGCTCCGTGCGGCCGTCGACATCCCGCTCGTCCTCGACGCCGGCGTGGGCACGGCCAGCGACGCCGCCGTGGCGATGGAGCTCGGCTGCGACGCGGTGCTCGCCGCGACGGCCGTGACCCGGGCCGACGACCCGATCGCCATGGCCCGGGCCCTGCGCCTCGCGGTCGAGGCCGGTCGCACGGCACGTCGGGCAGGTCGGATCCCACGCCGGGCGACCGCACGCGCCTCCAGCCCGATCCGGGGGCGGATCTCGTGAGCCCGCCCCCGCGGCTGCTCGTGCTGACCGACCGGAGCCAGCTGCAGCTGGGCCAGAGCCTGCGCTCGGTGCTCGCGCCGTGCGCCGACGCCGGTCTGACCCACGTGGTCCTGCGCGAGACCGACCTCGCCGACGAGCAACGCGCAGGCCTGGCGGCTGACCTCGCCGCGGCCGGCCTCGCCGTCATCGCCGCCCACCGGCCGGTGCCGGGAGCCAGCGGCCTCCACCTGGCTTCCCGCCAGCCGGCACCCGCGCCCGACGCATCGCGGGCGGCGTCCTGGGGGCGGTCCTGCCACAGCGCACCCGACGTCGTCGCCGCGGCCCGAGAGGGCGCGCAGTGGGCCACGCTGTCGCCGTACGCCCCGACTGGGAGCAAGCCCGGCTACGGGCCCCCATTGCCAGCGGAGGCGTTCGCGGGGCACGTCATCCCCGTCTACGCACTGGGCGGGATCACCCCTGGCAATGCGGCCGCGGCCCGTGCGACCGGGGCGTACGGCGTCGCCGTGATGGGTGCCGTGATGCGGGCTCCCGACCCGGCGGGCGTCGTCGCTGCGCTGCTGCAGGAGGTGGCAGCGTGAGCCCGCCCGTCGTCCTCACCGTCGCGGGCACCGACTCCGGGGGAGCGGCGGGCATCGCCGCGGACCTGACGACCTTCGCCGCGCTCGGCGTGCACGGCGCGTTGGTGGTCACGGCCATCACCGCGCAGGACACCACCGGCGTTCGGGCCATCCACCCGGTGCCGCTCGACGTGGTCGCAGCCCAGCTCGACGCGGTCCTCGACGACCTCGATCCGGTCGCCGTGAAGACCGGGATGCTCGGGACGCCCGAGGTGGTGCGGCTCGTCGCCGAGCGCTGTGCGGACCGGGTCCTCGTCGTCGACCCCGTGATCGCGGCGACGTCCGGAGCCCTGCTCGCCGACGAGGCCGTCGTCCGCGCCTATCGCGAGCACCTGCTTCCGGTCGCGACGGTCAGCACGCCCAATGCCGACGAGGACGAGCGCCTCGGGCGCGACCACGGCGTCACCGTGATCCGCACGGGAAGTGGCGACACCGACCTGCTCTGCGCCCCCGGGCAGCCGGCGGTGCGGCTCCCGCACGCACGCGTCGTCACTGCCAACGACCACGGCACCGGCTGCACCTACGCCGCGGCCCTGGCCGCCCACCTGGCCCACGGGCTCGACCTTCCCGAGGCAGCACGGTCCGCGGCGTCGTACGTCGTCCGGCAGCTGCGGCTCGGCAAGGACTGGGACCTCGGCCGTGGCCGGGGGCCGATCGCACACCTCGTCCCGGCAACCTTCACCACCGGCACCCAAGGAGACACCACATGACCGTCCACCCCGCCCACACCCGCATCGAGGTCGGAGACCTCAAGGTGCCCTTCACCCGCGTCGCCCTGACGAACGGCGAGACCTTCGAGCGCTACTGCACCGAGGGCCCGGGCTCCGATCCTGAGCGCGGGCTGCCCCCCGTGCGCGCTCAGTGGATCGAGGGTCGCGGTGACACCGAGTCCTACGACGGTCGCGAGACCCAGCTGCTCGACAACGGGAGGTCCGCCGTGCGGCGCGGGGAGGCTCAGGGGGAGTGGCGCGGTGAGCGGCGTACGCCCCGGCGCGCGGTCACCGGCCGCACCACGACGCAGATGGCCTACGCCCGCGCGGGCATCGTCACCGAGGAGATGCGGTACGTCGCCGAGCGCGAGCGCTGCGACGTCGAGCTGGTGCGCAGCGAGGTGGCCGCAGGCCGCGCGATCATCCCGGTCAACGTCAACCACCCCGAGTCGGAGCCGATGGTCATCGGCAAGCGGTTCCTGGTGAAGATCAACGCCAACATCGGCAACTCCGCGGTCACCAGCAGCATCGCCGAGGAGGTCGACAAGCTCACCCACGCGATCACCTGGGGCGCCGACACCGTGATGGACCTGTCGACCGGCGACGACATCCACACCACGCGGGAGTGGATCATCCGCAACAGCCCGGTGCCGATCGGCACGGTGCCGATCTACCAGGCTCTGGAGAAGGTCGACGGCGAGGCCGACCGGCTCTCCTGGGAGGTCTTCCGGGACACCGTCATCGAGCAGTGCGAGCAGGGCGTCGACTACATGACGATCCACGCCGGCGTACTGCTGCGCTACGTGCCGATGACCGCGCAGCGGGTGACCGGGATCGTCTCCCGGGGCGGCTCGATCATGGCCGGCTGGTGCCTGGCGCACCACGAGGAGAACTTCCTCTACACGCACTTCGACGAGCTCTGCGAGATATTCGGGCAGTACGACGTCAGCTTCTCCCTCGGCGACGGCCTCCGGCCCGGCTCGACTGCCGACGCCAACGACGAGGCCCAGCTCTCCGAGCTGCGCACCCTCGCCGAGCTGACGCAGCGGGCGTGGCGGCACGACGTGCAGGTGATGGTCGAGGGACCCGGCCACGTGCCGCTGCACCTCGTCGAGGAGAACGTCCGGTTGCAGCAGGACTGGTGCCACGGCGCGCCGTTCTACACGCTGGGTCCGCTGGCGACCGACATCGCGCCGGGATACGACCACATCACCTCAGCCATCGGCGCCGCCACGATCGCCATGCACGGCACGGCGATGCTCTGCTACGTCACACCCAAGGAGCACCTCGGCCTGCCGAACCGCGACGACGTGAAGACCGGCGTGATCACCTACAAGCTGGCCGCGCACTCAGCCGACGTGGCCAAGGGCCACCCCGGTGCGCGGGACTGGGACGACGCGCTCTCGAAGGCGCGCTTCGAGTTCCGGTGGCGCGACCAGTTCGCGCTGTCGCTCGATCCGGTGACCGCCGAGGAGTTCCACGACGAGACGCTGCCGGCGGAGAACGCGAAGACCGCCCACTTCTGCTCGATGTGCGGCCCGAAGTTCTGCTCGATGCGGATCAGCCAGGACGTCCGGGAGCGGTTCGGGGATGCGGAGCTCGGGATGAAGCAGAAGTCCCAGGAGTTCGTGGAGCTGGGCGGCACCGTCTACGTCGAGCAGCCCGCTTCCTGACAGGATTGCGGCCATGCGCGTGCACCTCGGCTCGGACCATGCCGGCATCGACCTCAAGGCCCACCTCATCGGCTGGCTCGGACAGCACGGCTACGAGGCCGTCGACCACGGACCGTTCGTCTACGACGCCCTCGACGACTACCCCGTCTTCTGCCTGCGCGCCGCCGAGGCGGTCGCCCGGGAGCGGGCCGAGGGGCAGGACAGCCTCGGCGTTGTGGTCGGTGGGTCCGGCAACGGGGAGCAGATGGCGGCCAACAAGGTCGCCGGCATCAGGTGCGCGCTGGCCTGGTCGGAGGAGACCGCCGCCCTCGCCCGCCAGCACAACGACGCCCAGGTCGTCTCGGTGGGCGGTCGGATGCACTCGCTGGAGGACATGACCCGGTTCGTGGAGGTGTTCCTCACGACGCCGTTCAGCGGCGACGAGCGGCACGCACGCCGGATCGGCCAGATGTCGTCCTACGAGCAGACCCGCGAGCTGCCGCCCTTGCCGGACTCCGCTGTTGACGGGGCTGCTCGTGGGGCCGCGGGTGCCTGAGGGCCACACCCTCCATCGCCTGGCGCTGGACATCGGCGATGCCTTCGCGGGCCAGCAGGTCCGGGTGACCAGCCCGCAGGGCCGGTTCGCAGAGTCCGCGGCGCTCCTCGACGGCCGGGTGCTCGACGCCGCCGAGGCCTACGGCAAGCACCTGTTCGCGTCGTTCGGCGAGGGCGCGGTCCAAGACGTCGTACACGTCCACCTCGGGCTCTACGGGAGGTTCGACGTGCATCGCGACGTCCGCGCGGTGCCCGAGCCGGTCGGTCAGGTCCGGCTGCGGCTGGTCGGCGGCGGTGCGTACGCCGACCTGCGCGGCGCCACCGCCTGCGAGCTGCTCACCCAGGTGGAGCGGGCGGCCGTGCTGGCGCGGCTCGGGCCAGATCCGCTGCGCCCCGATGCCGACCCCGACGTCGCCTGGCAGCGGATCCGGCGCAGCCGGGCGCCCATCGCCGGGCTGCTCATGGACCAGTCGGTGGTCGCCGGCGTCGGCAACGTCTACCGTGCCGAGCTGCTCTTCCGGCACCGCGTCGACCCGTTCCGCCCCGGCCGCTCCCTGCGGGCCCGGCAGTGGCAGGAGATGTGGGCCGACCTGGTCGGTCTGATGGAGGACGGTGTGCGCAGCGGGTTGATCGACACCGTCGGTCCCGAGCACCTGACCGACAGCGAGGCCGACGCCCGACCGCTCGGGGCCGGGCGCCGGCGCGGCCACTCCTATGTCTACCGCCGGGCCGGCCTGCCGTGCCGCGTCTGCGGCTCGCGGGTGCGGACGGTCGAGCTCCAGGCCCGCAACCTCTACTGGTGTGGCAAGTGTCAACGGCGCTACCGAGGCGCCCCCTAGAGTGAGCCAGCCCCCGACGACTACGAGGACCCACCTCCCATGACCTGGACGCAGACACTGGCCCGCCGCGGGGTCACGGTGCAGACGCAGATCATGGTCGGGCTCGTGGCCCTCAGCCTGGCGGTGGTCATCGCCGTCGTCGCGGTCACCAACATCGTGCCCATCACCAGCCTGATGGTGCCGCTGCTGCTCGGCAGCATCCTGCTGGGTCCGCGGCGGCTGCCGCTGTTCGTCGTGTTCATCCTCGTCCTGCTCGCGGTCTCGGTCGCCGCCCAGGAGGAGCGCACCGTGCGCACCTGGGGGGCTGTGGGCATCCAGGTGCTGATGTGCCTGATCGTGCTGGCCGCATCGTGGCGCCGTTCGCGCCTGGGCGTGGGCCTGGTCGCGGGGGAGTCGATGTTCGTCGACCTGCGCGACCGGATCAGCCGCCAGACCGGCCTCGACCACCTGCCCCCGGGTTGGTACGTCGAGACGGCGCTCGAGTCCGCCGGGGGCACGGCGTTCGCCGGTGACTTCCTGGTGGCCACCCGGCCGACGCCGGACCGGCTCGAGGTGGCGCTGGTGGACGTCTCCGGCAAGGGCGAGGAGGCCGGCGTCCGGGCTCTGCTGCTGGCCGGGTCCTTCGGCGGGCTGCTGGGTGCCCTGTCGGCCGCGGCGTTCCTGCCGGCGGCCAACGACTACCTGCTGCGGCAGGAGTGGCAGGAGGGGTTCGCGACCGCCATCCACCTGTCGGTCGACCTGCGCACCGGCTCCTACGAGGTGCGCTCGGCGGGTCACCCGCCGGCCGCGCTGCGCAAGGCCGGCTCGGGGAGGTGGACGGTGTTGCCGACCGAGGGTCCGATCCTGGGCATCGTCCGGGACGCGGAGTTCACCTGTGCCTCGGGCGTCCTCCAGCGCGACGACACGCTCCTGCTCTACACCGACGGCATGGTCGAGCGGCCGCGCCGCGACATCGACCTGGGGATCGACCGGATGCTCGGCGAGACCGAGCAGATGATGCGCGGCGGCATCGTGGGGTCGGCCAAGCGGCTGGTTGACGGCCTCGGATCGACGTCCGACGACCGGGCCGTGCTCCTGCTCACGCGCTCCTGAGCCCGCCGCCAGTTCGGGTCGGAGGCCCAGTTTGTGGCACGATCCCGGGTGCGCGGATGTAGCTCAATGGTAGAGCCCCAGTCTTCCAAACTGGCTACGCGGGTTCGATTCCCGTCATCCGCTCCAAGCCGGGTCGAGACATGGTGTCAAGGCCCTGTTTGGCGGGGCGTAGCGTAGTGGCTAGCGCGCCTGCTTTGGGAGCAGGAGACCGCAGGTTCGAGTCCTGTCGCCCCGACTAACGACCGAACGCTGTCCATCCGAGGAGAACAAGTGAAGAGCGCCGTCGAGACCTTGAGCCCGACCCGGGCCAAGCTGACCGTCGAGGTGCCCTTCGAGGAGCTCAAGCCGAGCCTCGACGCGGCCTACCAGCAGATCGCCAAGCAGATCAACGTCCCCGGCTTCCGCCGCGGCAAGGTCCCCCCGGCGGTCATCGACCGCCAGATCGGCAAGGGGGCGATCCTGGAGCAGGCGATCAACGACGCGTTGCCCCAGAAATACCGCGAGGCGCTGGAGCAGAACTCGCTCGAGCCGCTGGCCCAGCCCGAGATCGAGGTGACCAAGCTCGACGAGAACGAGGGCTTCGAGTTCACCGCCGAGGTCGACGTCAAGCCCGAGTTCGAGCTGCCGGCGTACGACGCCGTCGCGGCCTCCGTCGAGGACGCCGTCGTCGCCGACGCCGACGTCGAGGAGCAGCTCGGCGCGATGCGCGAGCGGTTCGGCACCCTCAGCGACGTCGAGCGTCCCGCCGCCGACGGCGACTTCGTGGTCATCGACCTGACCGCCACCCAGGACGGCGAGGTCGTCGAGGGCGCCGAGCTGACCGGCATGAGCTACCGGGTCGGCCGCGGCGGCATGATCGACGGCCTCGACGAGGCGCTGGTCGGCATGGCCGCCGGTGACGCCACGACGTTCACCACCGAGCTGGTGGGCGGCGACCTGGTGGGCCAGGCGGTCGAGGTCTCGGTCTCCGTGACCCAGGTGCAGGAGCAGGAGCTCCCCGAGCTCGACGACGACTTCGCCCAGGACGCCTCGGAGTTCGACACGCTCGAGGAGCTCACCGCCGACCTGCGTGAGCGTCTCGGTCGGGGCAAGCGCCTCGAGCAGGCCGCGGCCGCCCGCGACGCCGTCCTCGAGGCCGTGCTCGAGAAGGTCGACATCCCCCTCCCCGACACCCTGGTCGCCGACGAGCTGACCGCCCGGCGCCAGAGCGTCGAGCAGCAGCTGGCGTTCGCAGGCATCACGATGGAGAAGTACCTCGAGGACGAGGGCCAGACCGTCGAGGAGTTCGAGGCCGACCTCGAGCGCCGCGTCCGCGACGCGATCACCGCGCAGTTCGTGCTCGACGCGATCGCCACCAAGGAGGAGCTCGGCGTCGACCAGGAGGAGCTGAGCGGCCACATGGTGCGCCGGGCCCAGCAGTCCGGTCAGGACCCCCAGGAGTTCGTCAACCACATGCTCGAGCACGGGCACCTGCCCGAGCTCGTCCAGGAGATCCGCCGCGGCAAGGCCCTCGCGCTGGTCGTCGAGTCCGCCACCGTCACCGACGCGTCGGGCAACGTCGTGGAGCTGAAGGGCCTGCAGCCCGACGGCACGATCCGCGACGTCGAGGCCGACGCGGATGCCGCCGACCCCGACACCGAGGGCGACACGCCGGAGGACTGACCAGCAAGGGTCGGTGCACATCTGTGCACCGGCCCTTAATGTGTCGCCATGCCTCCGGCCGCGACCTCCGGTCCCACCGTCCTCGACGCGCTGTCGCTGCTCTCCGAGGTCGCCGACGACCTGGTCGTCAAGACGGCCCGCGACACCCACCTGGCGTTCCTCGACCGGGTCGGGAGCGTGACCCGCGGCCGCAACCCCCTCCACCGGGGGATCGCCGGAGCCGTCTACGGAGGGCTCACCCTCGGGCTCCGCGCGGCCTCGAGCGGGCTCGACAAGGTCGCCTCGACCGGGGTGGGGCCGCGCCTCGAGGAGGGACCCCGCGGCCGTTTCGTCAGCGCGGCGGTCAACGGGCTGATCGGCGACCGGCTCGTCCGCGAACGGCCGCAGCTGGCGATCCCGATGGCGGTCCGGCTGCGCGGCGCCGACGTCGATCTCGAGCCGGACGCCCTGGCGGTGGCCTACCCGGCGGCCACCGGACGGCTGGTCCTGTTCCTGCACGGGCTGTGCGAGAACGAGTCCTACTTCCAGCGCCACCGCGAGCGCACCGGGACGACCTACCCCGACATGCTCGCCGGGCTCGGCTGGACGCCGCTGATGCTGCGCGCCAACACCGGCCTGTCGCTGCGCGAGAACGGCGCCGCCCTGGCCGCCCTGGTCCAGCGCGTCGTCGACCACTGGCCGGTCCCGGTGACCCGGGTCGCGATGGTCGGCCACTCGCTCGGCGGACTGGTGATCAGGGCCGCGGGGGCCGTGGCCGACGGAGGTGTCGAGCGGGTCGAGCACCCGTGGCGCGACCGGGTCAGCGACGTGATCACCCTCGGCACCCCGCACCTGGGTGCGCCGATCGCGCGGGGGGTCGGCCACGGGTCGCGTGGCCTGGGGCGGGTGCCGGAGACGGCGGCGTTCGGGCGGATCCTCGACTGGCGGTCCCAGGGTGTGCACGACCTCGTCGCGGGGCTCGCGGAGGACGTCCCACCGCTGCCCCAGGCGCGCTACCGGCTGGTGGCCGCGACCCTGACCGCCTCGCACCGCCACCCGGTCGGGCACGTGATCGGTGACCTGCTGGTCCGGCCTCACTCCGCGCACGGGCGGGACCGCCACGGCCGCGAGCTGTTCCCGGGTGCCGACGTGCTGCACGTCGGCCGCACCGACCACTTCGGGCTCCTCAACCACCCGGTGGTCCACCGCGCGATGCGACACTGGCTCGCATGACGGCCGAGAACATCGACGCGAAGACCGCAGAGCGTGAGCTCCGGGCCGAGGCCTTCATCGCCGCCCCACCGGGGAAGGTGTGGTCGCTGGTCACGGACGTCTCCCGGATGCCGGACTGGAGCCCGGAGCTGCTGCGGATGGTCCCGCTCAAGCGCGGCGGCCTGCGCCGCGGGCAGTGGTACCTCGGCATCAACCGCCGCAAGGCCGTCGTCTGGCCGACCCGCAACGTCGTGGCGGTCCTGGAGCCCGGGCGGACGGTCGCGTGGGACACGACCTCGAGCGGTGCCCGCTGGATCTGGGAGATCGAGCCGTCCGGCGAGGGCACGCACGTCGTGCACCGGCGCCCGGTGCCGGGGCGGCTCACCTTGGTCAGCAGGCTGTTCGCCCCCGTGTTCCTGGGCGGCAGCGTCGAGCACGCCGATGAGCTCGAGACCGGGATGGCCGCGACGGTCTCGCGACTGAAGGCGGTCGCCGAGGGCTGAGCCGCTTGTCGGCTCGCCGCCGGGCCGCCGCCGGGCGGCGTACCCCCAGGGGAAATCCGCTGTCCGCGAACACCGCGGACGCACCCGTGGAAGTGGGGGTGAGGCGGGCTAGGGTCGGCCCGTGACCCAGACTCCTCACCCCGCCTACCCCGTGGCCGGGGGCGCCGGCATCCAGGTGCTCGACGACCACATCTACCAGCGCCTGCTCCGCGAGCGGATCGTCTTCCTCGGTTCGGAGGTGCGCGACCAGAACGCCAACGCCATCTGCGCCCAGCTGCTGCTGCTCTCGGCCGAGGACCCCGAGGCCGACATCTTCCTGCACATCAACAGCCCAGGCGGCTCGGTCGACGCCGGCATGGCGATCTACGACACGATGAACTACATCCCCAACGACGTGGCCACCGTCGGCATGGGGCTGGCAGCCTCGATGGGGCAGTTCCTGCTCTGCGCCGGCACCAAGGGCAAGCGCTACGCCCTGCCGCACTCGCGGATCATGATGCACCAGCCGTCGTCCGGCATGGGCGGCTCGGCCTCGGACATCAAGATCCAGGCCCAGCAGTCCCTGCACATCAAGAAGGTGCTGCTCGAGCTGATCGCCCAGCACACCGGCCAGACGGTCGAGCAGATCGAGACCGATGCCGACCGGGACCGCTGGTTCACCGCTCCGGAGGCCAAGGACTACGGCCTGGTCGACCAGGTCATCACGAGCGCGCGTGAAGCCGCCGACGACGGCCGCCCGGCGCGGCAGAAGAGCTGAGGACCCTGAGATGAACGACCCCCAGATGACCGAGCACAGCCCGAGCATGAACTACTACATCCCCCAGTGGGAGGAGCGGACGTCCTACGGCTTCCGCCGCATCGACCCCTACGCCAAGCTGTTCGAGGACCGCATCATCTACCTCGGCACCCCGATCTCCGACGACGTCGCCAACGCGGTCATCGCCCAGCTGCTGTGCCTGCAGTCGATGAACCCCGACCAGGACATCAGCATCTACATCAACAGTCCCGGTGGCTCGTTCACGGCGCTGACGGCGATCTACGACACGATGAAGTTCATCAAGCCGGACGTGCAGACCGTGTGCATCGGACAGGCGGCCTCCGCGGCGGCGATCCTGCTGGCGGCCGGCACCCCCGGCAAGCGGCTGGCGCTGCCCAACAGCCGGATCCTCATCCACCAGCCCTACACCGAGGGCACGTTCGGCCAGACCTCGGACATCGAGATCCAGGCCAACGAGATCCTCCGGATGCGCGAGCTGCTGGAGAAGATGATCAGCGACCACAGTGGGCGCTCCATCGAGGAGGTCAGCCGCGACATCGAGCGCGACAAGATCCTCACCGCGCAGGGCGCGGTCGAGTACGGCCTGATCGACTCGATCCTGGAGTCGCTGAAGGGCACCCCAGCACTCGCGACCACCTGACCAGACACGCACCGAATCCCTAGGGTCTTCCCGCGCGTTCGGGGGAGGGACGGGGTACGGTCGTCAGGTTCGGTCGGCCCGTGAGGGCTGGGCAGACGGAGGGGCGGCGAACGAGAGGATGAACACCTGTGGCACGCATCGGTGACGGTGGTGACCTGCTGAAGTGTTCCTTCTGCGGGAAGAGCCAGAAGCAGGTCAAGAAGCTCATCGCCGGTCCCGGCGTCTACATCTGCGACGAGTGCATCGACCTCTGCAACGAGATCATCGAGGAGGAGCTCAGCGAGGGCAGTGAGGTCAGCCTCGACGAGCTGCCCAAGCCCAAGGAGATCTTCGAGTTCCTCAACTCCTACGTGATCGGCCAGGAGCAGGCCAAGAAGTCCCTGGCCGTGGCGGTCTACAACCACTACAAGCGGGTCCAGGCCGGCCTCCAGCCCATCTCCGGGCGGCACAGCAAGGAGGAGGTCGTCGAGGTCGCCAAGTCCAACATCCTCGTGATCGGCCCCACCGGCTGCGGCAAGACCTACCTCGCTCAGACCCTCGCCCGGATGCTCAACGTCCCGTTCGCCATCGCCGACGCGACGGCGCTGACCGAGGCCGGCTACGTCGGCGAGGACGTCGAGAACATCCTGCTCAAGCTGATCCAGGCCGCCGACTACGACGTCAAGAAGGCCGAGACCGGGATCATCTACATCGACGAGATCGACAAGGTGGCCCGCAAGGCGGAGAACCCCTCGATCACCCGTGACGTCTCCGGCGAGGGCGTCCAGCAGGCACTGCTCAAGATCATCGAGGGCACCACCGCCTCGGTGCCGCCGCAGGGCGGGCGCAAGCACCCGCACCAGGAGTTCATCCAGATCGACACCACCAACATCCTGTTCGTGGTGGGCGGCGCCTTCGCCGGGCTCGAGCACATCATCGAGCAGCGGGTCGGCAAGAAGACGCTGGGCTTCACCGCGGAGGTCCGTGGCAAGGAGGAGCGCGACGCCGAGGACCTCCTCCAGCAGGTGCGCCCCGAGGACCTCACCAAGTTCGGCCTGATCCCCGAGTTCATCGGCCGGCTGCCGCTGATCGCGTCGGTGTCCAAGCTCGACCAGGCCGCGCTCATCCAGATCCTCACCGAGCCCCGCAACGCGCTGGTGAAGCAGTACCAGAAGCTCTTCGAGATCGACGGTGTCGAGCTCGAGTTCACCATCGACGCCATCGCCGCGATCGCCGACCACGCCATGGAGCGCGGCACCGGTGCCCGTGGCCTGCGCGCCATCATCGAGGAGGTTCTCCTCCACGTGATGTACGACGTCCCGTCCCGTGGCGACGTCGCCAAGGTGGTCGTGACCAAGGAGACCGTCCTCGACGACGTACCCCCGGAGATCGTGCTCCGCGAGGACAAGCCGAAGAAGAAGTCGGCCTAGCCGCTCAGCCCACAGGACTGGCTCCAGGAGCGGTCGGCTGGTCCACCAAGGGATGTCGCCGAGCCGGCACTTCCCGTGACGAGCTCAGCCTGGGAAGTGCGGGTTCGTCTGCACACCTAGATGAACCGGCATGAACCGGCCGCTCATTCCCCGGCCGCGACCTCCGCCAGCTCGGCCGCCACCGAGATCTCGGACGCGGACTCGTCGACGGTGAACACCAGGTCGCCGGTGACCTTGCCGGTGGCGCGCAGGTCGCTGGCGGCGAGCTCGGCGGCGCGGACGATGGCTTCGGGGCCGGTGATCTCGACCCGGGACAGCTCGGCGCGCATGGAGACCTTGGCCGACGACTTGGCGCCGCGGATCCCGACGAGGGCCGCGGCGACGGCGTCGACCATCGCCGGGTCGGCGGCGGCCGCGGAGCCGAGGTCGACCACCGTGGGCCACGACGCGTGGTGGATCGATCCCTCCCGCCACCACGACCAGACCTCCTCGGTCACGTAGGGCAGGAACGGCGCCAGCAGCCGCAGCTGGACCTCCAGGGCGATGGCGAGGGTCGCCCGCGCCGAGTCGCCGGCGGGGCCGGCCTCGGCGTCGTAGGCGCGTTCCTTGACCAGCTCGAGGTAGTCGTCGCAGAACTCCCAGAAGAACTTCTCGGTGACTTCGAGCGCCGTCGTGTAGTCGTAGGCGTCGAAGGCCTCGGTCGCCTTGGTGATGACCAGGGCCAGCCGGGCGAGCAGTGCGCAGTCGATCGGCTCGGAGACCTCGAAGGGGCTCAGCGAGGTGGCCTCGACCCCGCCCAGGACGAACTTGGAGGCGTTGAGCACCTTCATCGCCAGTCGCCGCCCGACCTTCATCTGGCTCTCGTCGAACGGCGAGTCCATGCCGGGGCGCACGCACGCGGCGCGCCAGCGGACCGCGTCGGCGCCGTACTTGTCGAGGATGTCGGTCGGGACGACGACGTTGCCCTTCGACTTGGACATCTTCTTGCGATCGGGGTCGAGGATCCAGCCGGAGAGCATCGCGTGGCTCCACGGCGTGACGCCCTGCTCGTAGTGGGCCCGGACCACCCGCGAGAAGAGCCAGGTGCGGATGATCTCGTGGGCCTGGGTGCACAGGTCCATCGGGAAGACCCGGGAGAACAGGTCGTCGTCGATGCTCCAGCCGCCGGCGATGTGGGGGGTGAGCGATGACGTCGCCCAGGTGTCCATCACGTCGGGGTCGCCGAGGAAGCCGCCGGGCTTGCCGCGCTGGTCCTCGGCGTAGCCACGCGGCGCGTCGGTCGACGGGTCGACCGGCAGCTCGGCCTCGCTGGGCAGCAGCGGGTGGTCGTAGTCGGGCTCGCCCTCCTCGTCGAGCGGGTACCAGACCGGGAACGGGATGCCGAAGAACCGCTGCCGCGAGATCAGCCAGTCGCCGGTGAGACCGCCCACCCAGTTGTCATAGCGGTGGTGCATGTGCTCGGGCAGCCAGGTGATCTCGCGCCCGTGCTCCAGCATCTCCTCGCGCAGGTCGGCGTCTCGGCCGCCGTTGCGGATGTACCACTGCCGGGTCGAGACGATCTCGAGCGGCTTGTCACCCCGCTCGTAGAAGTTGGCCATCCGCGTGGTCGGCGTTGGCTCGCCCTCGAGGTCGCCGGTCTCGCGCAGCATCGCGACCATCTCCTCGCGAGAGGAGTGGACGGTCTTGCCGGCCAGCCGCTGGTAGGCCTCGTCGGCACCGGCCAGCCACTCGGGCGTCTCGCGGGCGAGCCGGCCGTCCCGGCCGACGACAGTGCGGACGGGCAGGTCGAGGTCGCGCCACCACTGGACGTCGGTGAGGTCGCCGAATGTGCAGCACATGGCGATGCCGGCGCCCTTGTCCATCTCCGCGGCCGGGTGCGCGAGGACCGGGATCTCCACCCCGAAGACGGGGGAGGTGACAGTTGTGTCGAACAGCGGCTGGTAGCGCTCGTCGTCGGGGTGGGCGATCAGGGCCACCGCGCTGGCGATCAGCTCGGGGCGGGTGGTCTCCACGTGCACCCGCCCGCCGTCGGGACGGTGGTAGGCGACCCGGTGGTAGTGGCCGGGGTATTCGCGGGCCTCGATCTCGGCCTGCGCGACCGCGGTGCGGTCGGTGACGTCCCAGACCGTCGGCGCGTCGTGCAGGTAGGCCTCGCCGCGGGCGAAGTTGCGCAGGAACGCGCGCTGGCTGACCTCGCGTGCCGTGCTTCCGGCCGTGGTGTAGGTCTGGCTCCAGTCGACCGACAGGCCGAGCTGGCGCCACACGGTCTCGAAGACCTGCTCGTCCTCGACGACCAGCTGCTCACAGAGCTCGACGAAGTTGGGCCGGCTGACCGGGAGCTGTCGCTTCGGGTCCGGTTTGTCGGGCGGCGTGAAGTCGGGGTCGTAGGGCAGCGACGGGTCGCAGCGGACCCCGAAGTAGTTCTGGACCCGGCGCTCGGTCGGCAGCCCGTTGTCGTCCCAGCCCATCGGGTAGAACACCGACTTGCCGCGCATCCGCTGGTAGCGGGCGATCAGGTCGGGGTGGGTGTAGGAGAAGACGTGCCCGACGTGCAGCGAACCGCTCACCGTCGGCGGCGGGGTGTCGATGGAGTAGATCTCCTCGCGCGAGCGGCTCCGGTCGAACGCGTAGGTCGCGTCGGCCGTCCAGCGCTCGGCCCACTTCGCCTCGAGTCCCTCCAGGGCAGGCTTCTCCGGTACGACGACCGGGCGCGGTGCGTCCGGCGTGTCCGGGGCCTGATCTGCAAGAACTTCGGTCATGCGGGCAAGCCTAGGGCTGGCGTGCGCCATGGCTGAAAATGGTCCGGAGCACCACGCGCACCGTTAGCCTGCACTAGTACCAGCAACGGGCGTGCAGAGAATGGGGGAGCCGTGGGGTGCACACCTCGGACTGGTTGTGATCTCCAGCGGGTCGACGCCGTGAGCGACGCGATCCGCGACTTCGGCGCGCGCTACCTCGACCGCGTCTACACCCCGGCCGAACAGGCGGCGTACGCCACCGGGGGCCCGGCCTCGCTCGCGGCCCGCTTCGCCGCGAAGGAGGCGGTCCTCAAGCTGATCGGCACCGCCGACGGCGTCGACCTGCGCAGCGTCGAGATCCGGACCCCGGCCCAGGGGAGCGGGCGACCCGAGGTGCACCTCACCGGCCGCGCCGCCGAGCTGGCGGCCGCCGCCGGCCTCGACACCGAGGACATCGACGTCAGCCTCAGCCACACTGGCGACCTCGCCCTGGCGGTTGCCGTCGGGCTTCTGCACCCACCCACCAGCAACACCCCGGACAAGACAGGCACCGCATGACCGTGAAAGAACAGATCCGCGAGCTCCTGGCGGAGCACGCCAAGCTGACCACAGACGCCAGGAACCCCGACGCGATCGCCGACGGGGACGACCTCTACGCCGCCGGCATGACCTCGCACGCGTCGGTCACGGTGATGCTGGCCTGTGAGGACGAGTGGGACATCGAGTTCCCGCAGCACATGCTGAAGAAGAGCACCTTCGCGTCGGTCGACGCGATCGCGGCCGCTCTCGCCGAGCTCGAGATCACCGACGCAGGGGTCGACGCGGAGGTGGCCTCATGAAGCTCGCCGACGAGCACCAGGACGTGCAGGAGGTCGTCGCCCTGGCGCGCCGGATCGGCCGCGAGGTCGCCGCGATCCACGCGGCCGACGTCGACGTCAACGCCCGGTTCCCCAAGGAGACGGTTGACGCGTTCCGGGCCGAGGGCCTGCTCGGCGCGCTGATCCCCGTCGAGATGGGCGGCCTGGGCCATAACCTGAGGCAGGCCGCGGCCGTGGTCCGCGAGGTGGGCCGCTACTGCGCGAGCTCCGCGATGGTGCTGGCGATGCACCACATCAAGGTGGCCTCGGTGGTCCGGCACATGACGTCCGGCACGGTGGAGGACTTCGTGCGCCGGGTCGCCGCCGAACAGCTGCTGTTGGCGTCGGCGACCACCGAGATCGGGATCGGCGGCAACCTGCGCAACTCCTCCTGCTACGTCGAGCTCGAGGGCGAGGGGGACGACCGGAGGTTCCGCCTGACCAAGCAGGCGCCCGTCATCTCCTACGGGCAGTACGCCGACGCGATCATCGTCACCGCGCGACGCGACGCGGACAGCGCCCCCAGCGACCAGGTGCTGGTGATCTGCGAGGCCAAGGACGTGACCCTCACGCCGATCTCGGGCTGGGACACCCTCGGCTTCCGGGGGACGTGCTCGCTGGGGTTCACCCTCGAGGCGACCGGCCCGGCCGACCTGGTGATGGACCACCCCTTCGGCGACATCTCCACCGCGACGATGCTCCCGTCGTCCCATCTGCTCTGGTCGTCACTGTGGCTCGGCCTGGCCGAAGAGGCGTCGTGGCGGGCCCAGCGCTTCATCCAGAAGGCGGCCCGCAAGGACCTCAACCAGGCCCCGCCGGGGGCTCCCCGGCTGGCGGCCCTGATGGTGACCCGGCAGCAGCTGGCGTCGTCGATCGACGCGATCATGAGCCGTTACCTCGAGATCATGGACGATCCGGAGGAGACGAGCTCGATCGACTTCATGGTCGCGATCAACACCCTCAAGGTGTCCGCCTCGACGTTGGTGGTCGACATCATCAACCAGGCGATGCTGATCGTGGGGATCCAGGGCTACCGCGAGGACACGGAATACTCCCTCGGCAGGCTGCTGCGCGACGCGCACGGTGCCGCGGTCATGGTCAACAACGACCGGATCGCCGGCAACACCGCCCAGCTCGCGCTGATGCAGCGAGAAGCCTGAGAGAGAAGGCCCGAAAGAGCATGGCCGCTCCCTACGCCACCCCCGACGACCTGCGCGGCGCCCTGCTGGACGCCGGGCTGCTCGTCGCGACCCGCACGGAGGGCCTCTATCACCGCTCGGGCGACTTCGAGGGCGTGCTGCAGGCGGTGGAGCGGTACGCCGCCCAGCAGCGCACCGACGACACCGCGCCGCGCCGCTGGTTCCCGCCGGTCATGGCCCGCGGGGACTTCCTGCTCACCGACTACCTGCGCTCCTTCCCCGACCTGGTCGGCTCCGTCGACGTGTTCACCGGCGGCGACAAGGAGCACAAGCAGCTGCTCGCCGAGCTCGAGGAGGGCCGGGACTGGACGCTCGCCCTCGACCCGGCCGAGGTGGTGCTGAGCTCGTCGATCTGCCACAGCCTCTACGGCACCCTGCCGACCGACGTCCCGGCCGGCGGCCTGTTGCACGAGTGCTGCGGGTTCGCGTTCCGCCACGAGCCGAGCCTCGACCCGGCCCGGATGCAGTCGTTCCGGATGTACGAGTTCGTGCTCGTCGGCACCCCGGCCGAGGCGGTGGCGCACCGCGACCTGTGGCTCCAGCGGGGGCTCGACTCGCTCGCCGCCCTCGGCCTGCCGGTGCGCTCCGAGGTCGCCAACGACCCGTTCTTCGGGCGGGTCGGCCGGATGCTGGCCGTCAACCAGCTGAGCGCCGAGCTGAAGTACGAGGTGGTCGTCGACCTCACCGACGCGAAGCCGACCGCGATCGCCTCCGCCAACTACCACGAGGACCACTTCGGGCTGCCGTTCGGCATCCGGACCCCCGACGGGGAGGTTGCCCACAGCGCCTGCTTCGGCTACGGCCTGGAGCGGACCACGCTGGCGCTGTTCGCCACGCACGGGCTGGACGTGGCGGGCTGGCCCGCAGAGGTCCGGTCGGCGCTGGGGTCCTGATGGGCGGTCAGGAGGGGACCGTGCACACGCAGGTGTGGTTCGGCCCGTCGCAGCGCCCGCTCTACGGCTGGGTGTCGATGCCGGCCACGGGGCTGGTGAGCGGCGGGGTCATCCTCTGCCCGCCGATGGGCGAGGAGGGCCGCGCCGCCCACCGCACCTTCCGGCGGCTCGCCGAGACGCTCGCCGAGGAGGGTCTCGTCGCGCTGCGGTTCGACTACGACGGCACGGGTGACTCCGCGGGCCTGCAGGACGACCCCGACCGGGTGGCGGCCTGGCTGGCCAGCGTCGAGGCCGCCCGGCAGCTCCTGCTCGACCTGGGCGCCCCGAACGTGTCGGCCGTCGGCATGCGCCTCGGCGCCACGCTCGCGGCCTGTCAGGCCGCGGCCTCCACGCCGTTCCGGTCGCTCGCCCTGTGGGACCCTTGCCTGAGTGGCCGCACGTTCCTGCGCGAGGGCGAGGCGCTGTTCCTCCTGGGCGAGGACGACGGGCGCAGCCACGACGACGGCCTGCGGCACACGCCGGGCTTCCAGTACGACGAGGCGACGGCCGCGGCGCTGCGGACCATCGACCTCGCCAAGCTGCCGGCCGACCGGCCGCTGGCCGACCGGGTGCTGCTGCTGTCGCGCACCGACCGGCCGGCACCGGAGGGCATCGAGAAGCGGGTCCGTCTCGAGTCCGGCGAGGTCGAGCTGCGCCCGGCCACGGCGCAGGACCAGCTGCTCGACCGGACTCCCAGCGACTGCTACGTGCCGGAGGAGGCGCTCGCGGGCGTCGTCACCTGGGTCGCCGCCGGCCTCGAGGGGGAGCGGGTCCCGGTCAAGTCCCCCGAGGAGCGCCCCGTCGAGCTGGCCTCCGCCGGCCCCGGCTCGCCCCCCGTGAGCGAGCGGTCGACGCGGTTCGGGCCGCTGGGCGTCTACGGCGTAGTGGACGAGCCGGTCAGCCCTCGCCGGTCACCCTGGCTGGTGCTGGTCAACGTGGCCGCCGAGCACCACATCGGACCGGGCCGGCGGTGGGTCGAGTGGGCCCGGCAGTGGGCCGCCCTCGGATACCGGGTGGTGCGGGTCGACCTGAGCGGCGTCGGCGACAGCCCCACCCATCCGGGCCAGCTCGAGAACGAGCCGTTCGCCCCCGAGTGGATCGACGACACGCGGCAGATCGTCCGCACCCTGGCCGCCGACGGCGCACCCGTGGCGGTGATGGGTCTCTGCTCCGGGGCCTACTCCGCGTTCGAGGTGGCGCTCTGGGAGAAGGTCGACGCGGTCTTCGCGGTCAACCCGCGGCTCACGCTCTACCCGGCCGCCAAGGGCACCCACGTCTACACGCCCCACCGCCGGGCCGGCATCCTGCCCGCTCGGCCGATCGCCGCGCTGGCCGAGCGGCACCGGATCCTGGCCGGCGGCATCTGGCGGGTCTACCGCCAGCTCGCGGTCTGGCACGGCCCCTTCCGCGTCCTGCGCCGCGTGGTCAAGCGCGGCACCGCCGTACACGTCAGCGCGTGCCGCGACGACGCCCAGCACTTCACCGAGGTGCTGTTCTGGCGGCCGTTCCTGGCCCGGCTCAGACGCAACCCGAGGTTCACCCTCGAGCAGGACGAGGTCTTCGACCACTCGCTGCTGTCGCGCGCCGGTCAGCTCGCGTCCTACGAACGCGCCACGGACTTCCTGGCCAGGCAGGTGCCGCTCACATGACCACCCGCATGACTCCTCACCCGAGCCCTCACCTGCTCAGCCTGTTCGGGCTCGACCCGAGCGCCTACCGGCCGCACCCCCTGCACGGCAGCGACCGCACCTACCAGGAGACCAACTGCTACGCGGACTGCGTGATCGAGCTGGTCGCCGCGGCCGGGCACGAGCCGGAGGCGATGCTGGCCGGCGCCGTCGCCGTGGACTTCGAGGTCGACCAGTGGACGTTCTTCAAGCCCGCCCCCGAGGACCTGCTGGGGCTCTACGGGCTGGACCTGCACGAGATGCAGCCCTACCGCTCCCTGCCCGAGCAGGCGGCCGCCCGGCTGGCTGCGGGGCAGACGCTGATGCCCGAGGTCGACTCCTTCTACCTCCCCGACGTCGCCGCCACCGACTACCGGCAGAACCACGTGAAGAGCTCGGTGGTCGTCGAGGCGATCGACCTGGACGCCAAGGTGCTGCGCTACTTCCACAACGCCGGCTACTTCGAGCTCGGCGGCGACGACTTCGACGGGCTGTTCGCGACACCGGCGATGCCGCCGTACGTCGACCTGGTCCGCTTCGACGCCGGGCCGGCGCTGTCCGGGCCGGCGCTGCGCGGCGCGGCCCGCGAGCTGCTCGGCGGCTACCTGGCCCGCCGGCCCGCGGACAACCCGTTCCAGCGCTTCCTGGCCGCGCTCGAGGCGGACCTGCCCCGGCTGCTGGCGGGCGACGAGGCCGACTACCACGCCTACGCGTTCCACAACCCGCGGATGGCGGGCGCCTCGTTCGAGCTCCTGGCCAGCCACGTCAGGTGGCTGCTGGGTGACGAGGGCGAGACGGCGGCGGCGGCGCTCGACGACGTGGTCGGCGGCACCAAGATGCTGCTCTTCCGGCTCGCCCGGCGCCGCGCCTTCGACATCGCCGGGGTGATCGAGCCGATGGCCCAGGGCTACGAGGCCGCGATGTCCGAGCTCGACCGTCTGGTGTGATCGCCGGGTCCGTGCAGGTCCATCAAGGGATGTTGCTCGCCCTGCAGTTCCCATCCCGAGTTCAGCCAGGGGAGTGCGGACTCAGCGACATCCCTTGATGAACCGGCGGCGCGGCCTCCGGGACCCGCGCAGGTAGGAAAGACTGTCGCCGTGCGCGAGGTCCTGGAGTTCGAGCGGGTCACCCCCGAGCCGGGTCCGGACGCGGACGCCGTGCGGCACGAGTTCGTGGCCCACCTCGAGGTCGACGACCCGGTCGGCGCGGTGCTCGAGGTCGGCGGCATCGCGACCGTCTGGGACGTGCTGGTCAACGGCGAGGTGGTCGCCTCGGGACGATCGATGTTCGAGCGCCGCACGGTCGACGTGTCCGGCTCGGTCCGGGCCGGCGACAACGAGGTGCGCGTGGTCGTGCACCCGCTCACCGACCTGCTCGACCAGCTGTCCCGCAAGCCCCGCGCCCGCTGGCGGACCATGGTCGTCGACGAGCCCCGGCTGCGCTGGGTGCGCACCCAGGTGCTCGGCCGGGCGCCCGGCTTCGCGCCCGGCCCGCCCGTGGTCGGGCCCTACCGGCCGATGGTGCTGGCCACCGAGCCTGCCCTGCCGGTCGAGCGAGCGGGCACCTGGTGGCCGCACACGCACGGCCGGCCGGAGGCGACGGGCCACCGCACCGTGGAGAACCGGTCGGAGGAGTCGCTGGACCTCTGGATCAACGGCGAGCGGGTCTTCACGCGCGGCGTGGTCTGGACGCCGGGCGACCTCGCCGCGCTCGACACCGCGGTGGACCTGGGGTTCAACCTGGTCAGGGTCAGTGGCATCTCGGCCTACGAGAGCGACGAGTTCTACCGGCGCTGCGACGAGCTGGGCCTGATGGTGTGGCAGGACCTGATGTTCGCCACGCTGGACTACCCGCTGGCCGACGAGTCCTTCCGGAGCGCGGTCGAGGCCGAGGTGCGCGACCAGCTCGCCCGGCTGAAGGAGCATCCCTGCGTCGTGGTCGTCTGCGGCAGCGCCGAGCACGAGCAGCAGGCGGCCATGTTCGGGGTGAGCCCCTCGACGGGGTACGCCGGCGAGCTGGCGGCGTTCCTGCGGCCGCTGGTCGACGACTCCGGGGTCGACGCCGTGTGGGTGGACAGCTCGCCGAGCGGCGGGGACCCCGTGGTGCGGGTGGACACGGGGATCGCGCAGTACTTCGGTGTCGGCGCCTACCTGCGTGACCTGCCCGACGCCCGCCACTCCGGTGTGCGGTTCGCCGCCGAGTGCCTGGCCTTCGCCAACCTGCCCGACCCGGTGGTCGAGGGCCCCGACGACAAGCAGGGCGTGCCCCGGGACAACGGTGCCGACTGGGACTTCGCCGACGTCCGCGAGCACTACGCGCGGGCCCGCTACGGCGCGGACCCGACGGAGGCCGACCGGCAGCGGGTGACCGGCGAGGTCATGGCCGACGTGTTCGGCGAGTGGCGGCGTCCGGAGTCGGTCTGCGGCGGCGGGATCGTGCTCTGGCTGCGCGACCTGGAGCCGGGTGCGGGCTGGGGGCTGCTCGACCACACCGGCTCGCCCAAGCCCGCCGCGCTCGCCCTGGCACCCGTCCTCCAGCCGACCGCGGTGTGGCTGGTCGACGAAGGACTCAACGGCCTCGACGTGCACGTCGCGCACGACCCGGGGGAGCCGGTCGACCTGGCGCTCACCGTGGAGCTGCTTCGCGAGGACGGCTCGGTCATCGAGTCCGCCGAGCAGACCTGGCGGATGGAGCCGCGAGGCCACCGGTGCTGGACCGTCGACGCGCTGCTGGGCCGATTCGCCGACTCGTCGTACGCCTATCGCTTCGGCCCGCCGCCGCACGCCGCCGTCCGCGCGACCCTCTCCGGCCGCGGCATCGAGCGCGAGGCGTTCTGGCGGGTCCCGGCGGCGCGAGTCGGCGTTACTGACGAGCAGTAGCGCCGACTCGCGGGGCGCCACGGGGCGATAAGGGCGTCGAGTCGTCGTTACTGACGAGCAGTAGCGCCGACTCGCGAGCAGGGAATCCGGATGCGGGGCACGGGCGGGACGCGGTGGAATACGGCATGACCTATCGGCTCGCGTTCACCGAGGACCCCGCCGAGTTCCTGGACGTCGCGGGGGAGCACCTCGCCAAGGACCCGGTGCTCAACACGGTGCTCGCCACGGTCGCGACCCGCTCCGTGGCCGAGGACGCCGCCGGGAACCCACGGCCGGCGCACCCGCGCTGGTGGGTGACCGTGCACGACTCCGAGGACCGGGTCGTGGGGGTCGCGATGCGGACCGCTCCCTTCACGCCCTACCCGCTCTACGTCCTGCCGATGCCGGACGAGGCCGCAGTGCTGCTGGCCGCGGCGCTGCTCGACCGGGGCGAGGACGTCCCGGCCGCCAACGGGGCGCTGCCCGCGGCCCGGGTGGTCGCCGACGAGGTCGCCCGGCGCACCGGCGGCACGGCCGAGGTCGCCGAGCACATGCGGCTCTTCGAGCTCGAAGAGGTCGTGGACCCCCCGGCCCCGCCAGGACGGCTGCGGGTCGCGATCTCGGACGACGCGGAGCTGTGTCTCGAGTGGTACCAGGCGTTCGAGGCGGCGGCCTCCGAGCAGGCCGGCCGGCCGCACCGGGTGGGCGCCGGAGAGCACTTCGACGCCGCCTTCGTCGACGGCCGGATCGCCGAGGAGCGGATCCACCTCTGGGAGACCCCCGGTGGTGACGTGGTCCACCTGACCGCCGCCAACGTGCCGGCGTACGGCGTGGTACGGGTCGGGCCGGTCTACACGCCGAAGGAGCACCGCGGGTTCGGCTACGCGAGCGCGGCCGTGGCGGCGGTCTCGCGGCAGATCCTCGAGTCAGGCCACCGGCCCTGCCTGTTCACCGACCAGGCCAACCCGACCTCCAACCGCATCTACCAGGCGATCGGCTACGAGCCCGTGGTCGACATGGCCAACCACGAGATCACCACACGAGAACGGGCTTGACCACCTTGCCGGACGCGGAGTCCTCGATCGCCTGGTTGATCCGGTCGAACGGGTAGGGCGTGACCAGCCGGTCGAGGTCGAGCTCGTCGGCCATGCCGAGCATCCGCGGGATGAACTCCAGCGGGTCGGCGTCGCCCTCGACCGAGCTCCGCACGACCTTGCCGTTGTGCAGCAGGTCGACCGCGTCGATGGGGTATTCCTCCGCCCCCAGGCCGATGGCGATGAGCATGCCGCGGACCGCCAGGGACTGCTGGGCGGCCTTCACCACCTCGGGGACCGCCGTGGTGTCGATGCCGTAGGTCGCCCCGCCGCCGGTCAGCTCCTTGACCTTGTCGACGACGGTGAGGTCGCCCAGGTCGTTGGGGTCGACGACCAGGGCGCCGTACGACGCCGCGAGCTCGCGCCGGCTCGCCAGCGGGTCGACGGTGACGATCATCGCTCCGGTCGTCCGGCCGGCGGCGATGGCCGACAGCCCCACCGAGCCCGCGCCGTAGACGACCACGCTCTCGTCGGCCGCAGGGTTGGCGACGTTGAGCATGGTGCCCACGCCGGTCTGGAAGCCGCAGCCGTAGGGGCCCAGCCGGGCCAGGTCCAGGCTCTTGTCGACCACGACGCAGTTGTCGGCGTAGGCGATCGCGTGCTGGGAGAAGCTCGACTGGCCGAAGAACGAGCCGAACACCGGTTGGCCGTCGCGGGTGTAGGTGGTGGAGCCGTCCATCCGCATGCCCATGTAGTTGATGAAGAGCCCCTGCTCGCAGTGGCCGTGGAAGCCGGCCCGGCACTGCGCGCAGGCGCGGCAGGAGCGGATCGACATCACCACGTGGTCGCCGACCTCGATGCCGGTGACCGCGGCACCGACCTGCTCGACGACGCCCGCGCCCTCGTGGCCGAACACGTTGGGGAACATCTCCGCGGGCAGGAAGCTGCTCATGGTGACGTCGGAGTGGCACAGGCCGGTGGCGACGACGCGGACCAGCACCTCGTCGTCGCGCGGCCCGTCCAGCTCGACCTCGGCGAGGGTGAAGTCCTGGCCTGGGGACTCGACGAGAGCGACGGTTGTCTTCATGGCGCTCAACCTAGCCACAGACCTAGAACGTGTTCTAGTAGCGCGCGCTCCCTAGACTCGTCGGCGAGATGACCGACCTGCCAGCACCGCCCGCCGAGGCCCGTCCCGCCCAGACCTTCGCGGAGGCCGAGGACGCGCTGCTCTCGCGCTGGCCGGAGACCAAGCTCGAGCCGTCGCTCGACCGGATCCGCGCGTTCACCGAGCTGCTCGGCGACCCGCAGGCGGGCTACCCGGTCATCCACCTCACCGGCACCAACGGCAAGACGTCGACCTCACGGATGATCGACACTCTCCTGCGCGCCCTCGACCTGCGCACCGGGCGCTTCACCAGCCCGCACGTCGAGCGGATGACCGAGCGCATCTCGGTCGACGGCGAGCCGCTGACCGACGAGGAGTTCGTCGCGGCGTTCAACGACGTCGCGCCCTACACCCACCTCGTCGACACCAGCGAGGATCACCCGCTGTCGTTCTTCGAGACGATCGTGGGGATGGCGTACGCCAAGTTCGCCGAGGCGCCCGTCGACGTCGCCGTCGTCGAGGTCGGGATGGGCGGCTCGTGGGACGCGACCAACGTCGCCGACGCCGCCGTCGCCGTGGTGCTGCCCATCGCGGTCGACCATGCGAAGTACCTCGGCGGCACTCCCGGGGAGATCGCGGTCGAGAAGGCCGGGATCATCAAGCCCGGCTCGGTCGCGGTTCTGGCCGAGCAGCGACCGGAGGTCGCCGAGGTCCTGCTGGCCCGCGCCGCGGAACTCGGCGCGACGGTGGTCCGGGAGGGCATGGAGTTCGGCGTCGCGGCCCGCTCGCCTGCCGTCGGCGGTCAGGTCATCACGCTGCAGGGCCTCCGGGCGCGCTACGAGGACCTGTTCCTGCCGTTGTACGGCGCCCACCAGGCCCAGAACGCCGCCGTGGCGCTGGCGGCCGTCGAGTCCTTCCTGAGCGGCGGCGAGGTGCTGGACGACGACGTGGTGCGGGCGGCGTTCGCTGAGGTGACCTCGCCCGCCCGGCTCGAGATCGTCCGGCGCAGCCCGACCGTGGTGCTGGACGCCGCGCACAACCCGCACGGCGCCGAGGCGGCCGCCGCGGCGCTCGACGACTCGTTCGTCTTCTCGCCGCTGATCGGGGTCATCGGGGTGATGGCCGACAAGGACGCGGAAGGGCTGCTCGCGGCGTTCGAGCCGCACCTCGCCCATGTCGTGTGCACCCAGAACAGCACCTCCCGGGCGATGCCGGCGGAGACCCTGGCCGTCACCGCGCGCGAGGTCTTCGGAGAGCACCGGGTGACCGTCGAGCCGCGGCTCGCCGACGCCATCGACCAGGCCGCGGCGCTCGCTGAGGCGGGCGAGGCGGTCGGGGAGTCGATCGGGTCGGGTGCCGTGCTCGTCACCGGCTCGGTCGTCACCGCCGGCGAGGCGCGGACGATGCTGGGTGCGTCCGGCCGGCCGGCATGAGCGACCCGGCCGCGAACGCGGCGCCGCCACCGGTGCAGGAGCGCTCGCCCCGGCGCGGCATGTGTGCGGCGGTGCTCAGCCTGGAGGCGATCACCCTCGGCCTGACGACTCCGGTGATGATCACCGTCGGCGACGTCGACACCGGGACCGCGCTCGGGATCGGCCTCGGGCTCGCGGTGGCCTGCCTGCTGGTGGCCGGGATGCTGCGCGGCGAGTGGGCCTACGCACTCGGCTGGCTGCTGCAGGTCGGGGCGATCGGGCTCGGCGTGCTGGTGCCGCTGATGTTCTTCCTCGGGTCGCTGTTCGCGCTGCTGTGGGGCACGGCCTACTTCCTCGGCCGCAAGATCGACCGCGAGCGGGCCGCGGCCTACGCGGCCAGGCTGGACCAGGGATGAGCGAGCTGTCCCCGACCCCGCGGACGCAGCTCACCCGGGAGAAGGAGCGTGGCGTCTTCGACCGCGCCCAGCTGATGGCACTGCTCGGCGAGAGTCTCGTCGCCCACATCGGCGTCACGGTCGGCGAAGGCGTGGACACCCATCCCGTCGTCCTCCCGGTCGTCTACGCCGTCGACCCCGACGGTCCGGACCAGGACGGCACGCTCTACGTCCACGGCTCGGTCGCCGCGGGGTGGCTGCGGCGTACGCCAGGGGCGACGGTCTGCGTCACGGTGACCGCGCTCGACGGGCTGGTGCTCGCCCGCTCGGCGTTCAACCACTCGATGAACTACCGCTCCGCCGTCGTCATCGGTCCCGCCCGGCTCGTCGAGGACCCCGCGGAGAAGGCCCGCGCCCTCGACCTCATCGTCGACCACGTGGTGCCCGGACGGGCCGCGGCGCTGCGGCCCAACACGCGCAAGGAGCTGGCCGCCACCGCGGTGCTGGCGGTGCCTCTGCACGAGGCCTCGCTCAAGACCCGCGCCGGGGGACCCGTGGACGACCAGCCCGACATCGACGCGGGCTACTGGGCCGGCCACCTGCCGCTGCGGACGGTGGCGTCCCCCGTCGTGCCCGACCCGGCCGCGCCCGGAGCCGTGCCGGGGCACGTCCGCCGCCGGGCCGCCGACTTCGCCTGAGGGTCACCCTCAGTAGGGTCCCGCCCATGGAGCGCACTCTTGTCCTGCTCAAGCCCGATGCCGTCCGCCGCGGCCTGGTCGGGGAGATCCTCGGCCGCTTCGAGGCCAAGGGCCTGACCATCGTGGCGATGGAGCACCGCACCATCAGCGCCTCCGTGGCCGACCACCACTACGCCGAGCACGTCGACAAGGACTTCTACCCGCCGCTGCGCGACTTCGTGACCTCCGGTCCGCTCGTGTCGGTCGTCCTCGAGGGCGACTCGGCGGTCGACGTCGTCCGGGCGATCAACGGGGCCACCGACGGCCGCAAGGCGGCGCCGGGCACGATCCGGGGCGACCTGTCGCTGTCCAACCGCGAGAACCTCGTGCACGGCTCGGACTCGTCCGAGTCGGCCAAGCGAGAGATCGCGCTCTGGTTCCCGGAGCTCTGACTGGCCGGTCCGGCGCCGTGACGGGACACCCGTCACACCGGGGACAGACCTTGGTCCCTAACGCCCGAGATGCCCCGAGCGGAGGATCGGGCTGTGGCCATCCTCATGACCGGGTTCCCCGGCTTCCTCGGCTCCGCCCTGCTGCCCCGCCTGCTGGCCCGCGGCCCCGACGTGCAGGCCTGGTGCCTGGTGCAGCCCCAGCACGTCGCGCTCGCCGAGCAGCGGATCGAGGCGCTCGCCCGGGAGCATCCCCACGTCCGTGACCGCGTGCACGTGGTGACCGGTGACCTCACGAAGGCGGACCTCGGCCTGGACGCCGAGGCCCTGACCACCGTCCGCACGGTCACCGAGGTCTGGCACCTGGCGGCCGTCTACGACCTCGCCGTCGGGGAGGAGATGGCCCGGCGGGTCAACGTCGAGGGCACCGGGCGCGTCCTGGACCTGTGCCGCACCCTCCCGAAGCTGCGGCGGCTGCACTACGTGAGCACCTGCTACGTGAGCGGGCGGTACGCCGGGCGGTTCGGCGAGGACGTCCTCGACGAGGGCCAGGAGTTCCGCAACCACTACGAGGAGACCAAGTTCGAGGCCGAGCTGGCCGTGCGCAAGGCGATGGCCGACGGCCTGCCCGCCACGATCTATCGTCCCGGCATCGTGGTCGGGGACTCCTCGACCGGGGTCACGCAGAAGTACGACGGTCCCTACTTCCTCGCCCAGTTCCTCCGGCGCCAGGCGCGGCTCGCCGTCGTCCCGGCGCTCGGTGACGTCGACCGGGTGCGGGTGTGCCTGGTGCCCCGGGACTTCGTGGTCGAGGCGATGGACCGGCTCTCCGGTATGGACGCCTCGCTGGGCCGGACCTACGCGCTCACCGACCCGCAGCCGCCCACGGTCCGCGAGCTCGTCGACGCCTTCGCCTCACGGCTGGGCAAGCGGGTGCTGTGGCTGCCGCTCCCGGTCGGGCTCACCCGGACCCTGGTCGGCGGCCTGCCCGGGATGGAGCGGCTCCTCGGGCTCCCGGCGGAGGCGCTGGAGTACTTCGCCTCCCCGACGACGTACGACACGGCCCACACCGATGCCGACCTCGACGGCACCGGGGTGGAGTGCCCGCGCTTCGCGTCGTACGCCGACCAGCTGCTCGACTACATGCTCGAGCACCCCGAGGTCGGGTCGGCGGCGATGACGTGAGCGCACACCGAAAGACCGCCGCCCCGCTGGTCGTGGTCGAGGTCTCGCCGGGCGACCCCGCGACGGACTACGACGAGCGGGTCCACTTCCTGGGTCGTGACGTGCGGCTGCGCAGGGTCGGCACGGCCGGTGACCTCGACGCGCTCGAGCATCAGGTGTGGCACTGGGCGTCGCGGGCCGATGCGCTCGCGATCACGGGTCTGCCCGCGGGGGTGGGCCTCGACCGGTTCTCGGAGCCGGCCGCGAACGTCCCGATGACCGACGGGCGAGCCCTGGACAAGGTGCTCCAGGAGTGGGCGGTCCGGCACGTCCAGACCGAGATGCCCGGGCTGTTCAACAACGCCCGCACCGTGGTGCTCGGCGCCCACCACCACGGCACCACGAGGATCCTCAAGGAGTTCACCGACAACCTCGACTTCACCGACCCGCTGCTGCGCCTGGACCTGCCCGCGCGCACGGCGTCGGTGCCGCTGACCGGGCTGGCGGCGCACGCCATCGCCGGGCCCGTCAGCCTGGTCCCGGCCGGCATCCGGTCCCTGCTCTCCGCTCCGGCCGGGGCGCTCAGCACCGCGCTGACCCGGCGCGCCGCGCGGAACAGCGACGTCGTCGTGGCGACGTACGACGAGCTCACCGGCTTCGGCCTCGAGGACCTCGCGGGCAAGACCCTCATCAGCTCCACCATCACCGACGAGCAGCTGGCCGAGCTGGGCTCCCGCGGGGTGGACCTGGTGATCGACTCGACCCCGCGGCCCTTCGACGTCACGCTGTCCCCGGCGATGCTCGAGGCGATGATGCTCGCCGCAGTCGGTGGCGGCACCCTCACCGACGACGACCTGCTCGACATCGTCGTCTCGGCCGAGCTGGAGCCCCGGGTGCTGCAGCCCAACGGTCCGCGGCGCAAGAGCCGGTTCGCCTTCGTGATCCACCCGCTGTCCCAGGAGTTCTTCACCAAGGTCGAGCCGCTCGGCACGATCGCCGGGCTCACCCCCGGGCCGGTGATGGGCCTGGTCGAGAAGGCGGTCGCCTACGCGCCGCCGTTCGTCTACAGCCACGTGACCGGCATCAGGTCGCCCACCGGCGCCGAGGCCGAGGGCTGGCTCATCACCGTGGGCGGCACGCCCAAGGAGCTGATGGCGCACTCGCCCGAGTTCACCTACGCCCGGCTCCTGATGGCGGCCGACACCGCCCGCAAGCTGGGTGCGCAGGTGATGGGGCTCGGCGCGTTCACCAAGGTGGTCGGCGACGCCGGGGTGACCGTGGCCAAGAAGGCCCCGCTGCCGATCACCACCGGCAACAGCTACAGCGCCTCGGGCGCGCTCTGGGCCGCCCACGAGGCCTCCGAGCGGCTGGGGCTGGTCGAGGTGGACGAGGACGGCCGGATGCGCGGCGACGCGATGGTGGTGGGCGCGACCGGCGCGATCGGCTCGGTGTGCGCCCGGCTGCTGGCCCTGGCCAGCGACGAGCTGTGGCTGATCTCGCCGGAGACCGCCAAGCTGTTGGCGCTCAAGCACGACATCGAGCGGGCCAACCCTCGCGCCACGGTGCACGTCGCCGCGACCCCCGACCGGCACCTGCCGCACATGGACCTCATCGTGACGGCCACCTCGGGGGCCGGGAAGCGCGTCCTCGACATCGAGGCGGTCAAGCCCGGGTGCGTCATCACCGACGTGGCCCGGCCCCTGGACCTCTCGCCCGAGGACGTCGCCAAGCGCCCCGACGTGCTGGTCATCGAGTCCGGTGAGATCGAGCTGCCCGGCGACGTACGGATGAAGAACATCGGCCTGCCGCCCGGCGTCGCCTACGCGTGCCTGGCCGAGACGGTCGTGCTGGCCCTCGAGGGGCGCTACGAGACGTTCACCGTCGGCCGCAACATCGAGTGGGAGAAGGTCAAGGAGATCTACCGCCTGGGGCTCAAGCACGGCATGAAGCTCGCGGCGATCTCCGGCGTCGGCGGGGTCTTCACCGACGAGGACATCGCCCGGGTCCGGGAGCTGGCGCTGCGGGAGCGCGCCGCGCGCAGTCACATCAGTCACACGCGTCACGGCGTGCCTGCGCCGTAGATCCCGCCGGAGTTCCTAGCCTCGTGGTGCCGGGTGGGGCATCGTCCTGCTCCTCCTGACTTCCCCGCACCCTTCCCCGCGCAAGGCAGGACCGATGGCGACCCTCAAGACCGGCACCATGGTCGGCCGGGACATGGCCGTGGACCTCGGCACTGCCAACACGCTCGTCTACGTGCGCAGTCGTGGCGTGCTGGTCGACGAGCCGAGCGTCGTCGCCATCAACGAGACCACGGGCGAACTGGTGGCCGTGGGGCACGACGCCAAGCGCATGGTCGGGCGGACGCCCGAAGAGATCGCGGTGATCCGGCCGCTCCAGGACGGGGTGATCGCCGACTTCGAGGCGACCGAGCAGATGTTGCGGCACTTCATCGCCCTGGTGCACCGCCGCCGCTACTTCGCCAAGCCCCGGATGGTCATCTGCGTGCCCAGCGGGATCACCGCGGTGGAGCAGCGCGCCGTCAAGGAGGCCGGCTACCAGGCCGGCGCCCGCCGGGTCTACATCATCGAGGAGCCGATGGCCGCCGCGATCGGCGCCGGGCTGCCCGTGCACCGGGCCACCGGCAACATGGTCGTCGACGTCGGCGGGGGTACGACGGAGGTCGCCGTCATCTCGCTCGGCGGCATCGTCACCTCGATGAGCGTGCGCACCGCCGGCGACGAGCTCGACCGGGCGATCACCGGTTGGATGAAGAAGCAGCACGCCCTGCTGCTCGGCGAGGCCACCGCCGAGGAGGTCAAGATGACCCTCGGCTCGGCGTTCCCCGGTCCCCTCGACACCGTGGCCGACGTGCGCGGCCGCGACCTGGTCTCGGGCCTGCCGCGCACCGTCTCGGTCAGCTCCGGTGAGGTGCGGTCGGCGATCGAGGAGCCCCTGCACGCGATCATCGACGCGGTCCGGGTGACCCTGGACCAGACGCCGCCCGAGCTGGCCGGCGACATCATGGATCGCGGCATCGTGCTCACCGGCGGCGGTGCCCTGCTCCGCGGCCTCGACGAGCGGCTGCGCCACGAGACCGGCATGCCCGTGCACGTCGCCGAGGACCCGCTCACCTCGGTCGCGCTCGGCGCCGGGCGCTGCGTCGAGGACTTCGAGGCGCTCCAGCAGGTGTTCGTCGCCGAGCGCAGGCGGATCGCGTGACCGACCTGATGCCGCGCGAGCGGCTCAACCGCCGGGGGAGCCTGGAGCCGGGCGAGCCCGGGCGGCCGCGTCGGTCGCGCGCGGTGTCGCTCGTCCTGGCGTGCCTGATCCTGATGACGCTGGACCTGGTGGGCGGAGACGACTCGCCCGTCGACGGCGCCCGCCGGCTCGTCGCCGAGGCCTATGCGCCGGTCGACGCCGGGGTCGACGCGGTGCTGAGACCGTTCCTCGCCGTCTCGGGGTGGCTGCACACCCAGGACTCGCTCGCCGAGGACGTCGCCCGGCTCGAGACCGAGAACGCCCGGCTGCGTGGCGACCTCGCCGGAGTCGACTACGACCGCAACCGCCTCGCGGAGTACGACGGGCTCACCAGCGCCGCCGAGCAGATCGGCTACGCGCTGGTCCCGGCCCGGGTCATCGGTGTCGGCGCCGCGCAGACCTTCTCCCGGACCGTCACGATCGACGCCGGCACCCGCGCCGGCTTGCGGCCCGACCTGACCGTGGTCAGCGCCGCCGGCCTGGTCGGCCGGGTCATCCGGGTCACCAGCTCCACCGCCACGGTGCTCCTGGTCGTCGACGCGGACTCCACGGTGGGCGGCCGGGTGGGCAGCAGCATGAAGATCGGCTTCCTGCACGGCCGCGGCGAGCTCGGCGACTTCGGCCGCACCGCCCGCCTCGACCTCGAGCTCGTCGACCAGACCACGGTGCCGGCGCACGGCGACGCGGTCGTGACGTGGGGGAGCGAGGACGGCGCGCCGTACGTCTCCGGGGTGCCGGTCGGGACCGTCAAGTCGGTCTACTCCAGCGTCCGCGACACCACCCAGCGGGCGGTCATCGACCCCTACGTCGACTTCGGCGCCCTCGACCTGGTCGGGGTCGTGGTCCCGTCGGGGACCGACAGCGACCGGGCCGTGGTCGAGCCGGACGGGACGCTGAGGTGAGGCAGGGATGACGCCCGGGATCACGACGCCTCGCGCGGCCGCGGCGGTCTGGCTGCTGCTGACGGCCCTGGTGCTGCAGGTCTCGGTGCTGCCCCACATCGCCGTGCGCGGCGTGGTCCCCGACGTGCTCCTGCTCGTTGTGGTCGCGGTGGGGCTGCGACACGGCTCGGAACCCGCGATGATCCTCGGCTTCGCCGGCGGCCTGCTGCTCGACCTGGCCCCGCCCGCCGACCACGTGGCCGGCCGCTGGGCCCTCGCCCTGCTGGCCGCCGGCTACCTGGCCGGCCGGATGTCGGGCCGGATGCCCGGCCAGGTGTCCGCCCGGTCCCTGCGCTGGCCGGTGCTGCTCTCCACCGTCGCCGCCTGCGCGTTCGTGGCTTCCTCGGTCTTCGCGCTGACCGGCCTGGTGCTGCGCGACCCGCTGGTCGGCGTACCTGCTCTGCTCGAGACCGTGCTCGTCGCGGTCGTCTCCGACGTCCTGCTCGGCACCCTGCTCGTGCCGCTCGTGCTGGCGCTCGACGAGCGGCTCGAGCCAGACCACCTCCTGGCCTAGGGGGATCATGAACACCGACTCCCGCAGCCGGCTGCGGCTCGTGGTGATCCAGGCCCTGGTCTTCTCGCTGTTCGCGACCCTGCTCGTCCGGCTCTGGTACCTCCAGGTCGTCACCGGCGAGGAATACACGGCCCAGGCCGCCTCGCAGTCGGTCCGCGAGATCGTCGTGCAGCCCCAGCGCGGGCTGATCGTCGACGACCAGGGCCGTCCACTGGTCGCCAACCGCACGTCATGGGTGGTGTCGATCGACCGGGGCACGCTGGCCAAGATGACCGAGGACGAGCAGTCCGCCGTGCTCCGCCGGGTGGCGAAGGTGACCGGCGTCAAGGTCGCCCGGATCCAGCTCAAGCTCCAGACCTGCGGCGACGAGGGCAGCAAGCCGAAGGTCTGCTGGAACGGGTCGCCGATCCAGCCGGTGCCGGTGGCCGTCGACGTGCCCCAGCCGTCGGCCCTGCGCGTCCTCGAGCAGCCCGAGGACTTCCCGGCCGTGCTGGCCGACCAGCAGAGCGTGCGCGCCTACCCGCGGCCGTTCGGCATCAACCTCGCCCACGTCCTCGGCTACCTCAGCCCGATCACCGGCGACGAGCTCGACGCCTCCGAGGCCGACGGCGACCGCTCGGTCAACGGCGCCTCAGTGGTGGGCCGCGCCGGCGTCGAGAAGCAGTACGACGCCTGGCTGCGCGGCATGCCCGGCTACACCTCGGTCGCGGTCGACTCGATGGGCCGGGTCATCGGCGACGCCGCCCAGAGAAGGCAACAGAGTGTCGAGGCGCAGGGGGGCGACACCTTGGTCACCTCGATCGACGCCAAGGTGCAGAGCGTCGTGGAACAGCAGCTGGCCGGCGCGATCGCCCGGGCCCGCGCGACCAAGGACACGGTGACCGACCGCAACTACGTCGCCGACTCCGGCGCGGTCGTGGTCATGGAGGCCGGGACCGGCCGGATCGTGTCGATGGCCAGCCAGCCGACCTACGACCCCGAGGTCTGGGTGGGCGGGATCTCCCCGAAACAGCTCAGGGAGCTCTACTCCAAGAAGGCCGGGACGCCGCTGCTCGGGCGAGCCACCCAGGGTCAGTTCGCACCGGGCTCGACCTGGAAGCCGTTCATGACCGCCGGCGCCCTGAGCAACGGCTACGCCGAGGACACGGAGCTCAACTGCTCGTCCTACCTCCGGGTCGGCAACCGCGACTTCAAGAACTACGAGTCCGGGGCGCACGGCTACATCACCTTCGCCCGGGCCCTCGAGGTCTCCTGCAACACGTTCTTCTACCGGGTCGGGCTCGACTACTGGCAGCGCTACGGGTCCGACGTCGACGACGTGAAGGCCAAGGACCCGCTCGTCGCCGCCGCCAAGGCGTTCGGCTTCGGCAAGGAGACGGGCGTGGACCTGCCGGGGGAGGCCGCGGGCCGGATCGCGGACCGGCGGTGGAAGCGTGACTACTACGAGTCGATGAAGGACTACTACTGCGAGCTGGGCGAGGAGCCCGGCGACGACTTCGTGCACCGCTTCGCGCGCGAGTTCTGCGTCGAGGGATACGCCTACCGCGCCGGCGACGCGGTCAACTTCGCGATCGGCCAGGGCGACACGATCCTCACGCCGCTGCAGCTCGCCCGCGGCTACGCCGCGATCGCCAACGGCGGCACGCTCTACGCACCGCGGGTGGCCAAGGCGGTGGTGGCGGAGGACGGGACGGTGCTCAAGCGGTTCGCCCCCAAGCCGGTGGGCCGGGTCGACGTCACCCGCCGCTCGCTGGACTACGTGGACCGGGCCCTGCTCGGCGTACCCAAGGTCGGCACCCTGGCCTGGAAGTTCCCGGACTTCCCGCTCGACCGGGTGCAGATCCGCGGCAAGACCGGCTCGGCCGAGGTCTACGGCAAGCAGTCGACGTCCTGGGTCGCGACCTACGACGAGAACTACGTGGTGGTGATGATGATCAGCCAGGGCGGCACCGGCTCCGGCACGTCGGGCGACGCGGTGCGCTCCATCTGGGAGGCGTTGTACGGCGTCTCGGACGGCGTCGTGCGCCCCGCGGACGCGGCGATCCCCGGGACGGTCCCGCCCGACGGGCTCCCGACCTTCGCCGAGGACGGCGCGATCCTGCCGCCGTCGCGGTCGTCGAGGGGGCGCTCGTGAACAGGCTGCCCCGCCTCGACTGGATCCTGCTGGGTGCCGTCCTGGCGCTGCTGGCGCTGTCGTCGGTGCTCGTCTGGTCGGCCACCGTGCACCGCGTCGACCTCACCGGTGGCGACTCGACGGCGTTCCTGCGCAAGCAGTTGATCAACATCGTGGCCGGCCTGGTCCTGCTGGCCCTGGTCACGGTCACCGACCACCGCTGGGTGCGGATCGTCGCGCCGCTGGTCTACCTCGCCTCGGTCGGCGGCCTGGTCCTGGTGCTGACCATGGGCTCGACGGTCAACGGCTCGCAGTCGTGGCTCCGGTTGGGCGGGCTGTCGGTCCAGCCGTCCGAGCTCGCCAAGCTCGCCGTGGTCGTGGGCATGGCGTTGGTCCTCGCGGAGCGGTCCGAGGGGCGTCGCCGTCCGTACGTCGGGGCGGTCGACGTCTCGCTCATGCTGGCCGTCGCCGCGGTGCCGGCCGTGCTGATCCTCCTGCAGCCCGACCTCGGCACGATGCTCGTGCTCTCCGCCACCGTCTTCGGCGTGCTCGCCGCGTCCGGCGCCCGGCGGCGCTGGCTGCTGCTCCTCGTGGGTGGCGCGGTCGCGGGGTCGGTCACCGCCGTGCAGGCGGGCGTGCTGAAGGCCTACCAGGTCGACCGCTTCCTCGCGTTCATCGACCCGTCGCTCGACCCGCGCGGCGCCGGCTACAACGTCGAGCAGGCGCGGATCGCGATCGGCAACGGCGGCCTCCTCGGCCAGGGCCTCTTCGACGGCTCCCAGACCCGGGCCGGCTTCGTGCCCGAGCAGCAGACCGACTTCGTCTTCACCGTGGCGGGGGAGGAGCTAGGCCTGGTCGGCGCGGGCGTGCTCATCGCCCTGCTCGGCCTCGTCATCTGGCGTGCCCTGGTCATCGCCCGGCACGCCGAGGACGTCTTCGGCCGGGTGTGCGCCGCCGGCATCGCCTGCTGGTTCGGATTCCAGGCCTTCCAGAACATCGGCATGTGCCTGGGCATCATGCCCGTCACCGGCGTGCCGCTCCCGTTCGTCTCCTACGGCGGCTCGTCGCTGTTCGCCGGCCTGCTGGCGGTCGGGCTGCTGCAGAACATCCACCTGCGGACGGCCTCGTCGACTTACGCGTCCGTCGCCGCCGAGCGGCGGGTGCTGGTGGGTCGGTAGTCCTTGCCGTTGACCCGCAGCCGAGGCGGCGCCACAGTGAGCCCGTGGGCGACACGATCGATGCCGACTACGTCGTGGTCGGCGCAGGCGCGGCCGGGATGGCGTTCACCGACGCGCTCATCGACCACTCCGACGTCACGGTCGCCCTGGTCGACCGGCGGCACGGTGCCGGCGGGCACTGGCTCGATGCCTACCCGTTCGTCCGGCTCCACCAGGCCTCCGCGTTCTACGGTGTGCCCTCGACGCTGCTCGGTGGCGGCCGGATCCAGCAGGACGGACCGGAGCAGGGGCTGCACGAGCGGGCCACGGCACCGGAGGTGTGCGCCTACTTCGACCGGGTGCTGCGGGAGCGGTTCATCGCCTCCGGGCGGGTGACCTTCCATCCGAGCAGCGAGTACGTCGGCGACGGCCGGATCGTGTCGCGGGTATCCGGGCGGGCGCACCAGCTGCGGCCGGGGGCCCGCGTCGTCAACGCCAGCTACTTGTCACCGCAGATCCCGGCGACGACGCCGCCGCCGTTCGGGGTCTCGGAGGGCGCCCGGGTGGTGCCCGTCCACGAGCTCGTCGACCTCGGCGGGGCGCCCTCGCAGTTCGTGGTCGTGGGCTCGGGGAAGACCGCGACGGACGCGTGCATCTGGCTGCTGGGCAACGGCGTCGACCCGGACGCGATCTGCTGGGTCCGTCCGCGCGACCCGTGGATGCTCAACCGCGCCGTCGTACAGCCCGACCCGGTCGTGTTCCTGGGCCTGGCCGCGGACACGATGGAGGCGGCGACCGAGGCGACGTCGTCGGAGGACCTGTTCCTCCGGCTGGAGGAGCGCGGTGTGCTGCTGCGCATCGACCGGTCGGTCATGGGAACGATGGCGAAGACCCCGACGCTCGCGACGTGGGAGCTCGACCTGCTGCGCACCATCGAGAACGTCGTGCGGCTCGGACACATCCAGAGCGTGGACCGCGGTCGCCTGGTGCTCGACGCCGGCGAGGTCACCGTCGCCGACGACGCCGTGGTCGTGCACTGCGCCGCCGCCGGGCTGCAGTACCCACCACTGGTGCCGATCTGGGGGGCCGAGGCGATCACCCTGCAGCCGATCCGCAGCGGGTTCCCCTGCTTCGGGGCGGCACTGGCCGGCTTCGTGGAGGCCACGTTCGACGACGACGCCGAGAAGAACCGGCTCTGCCCGCCGTCGCCGCTCTCCGACACGCCGACGGACTGGTGCCGGATGCAGGTGCTGGGCGGCCGGGCGTCGATGGCCTTCTCGACCGACCCGGACATCCGCAGGTGGGTGGCCGGGGTCGCGCTGAACCCGTCGCGGGTCCCCCCGGAGATGGAGGGTGACCCTCGGCTGGTCGCAGTCATGGAGCGCTACAAGTCCGTCGTCGTCCCAGGAATGGCCAAGCTGACCGAGCTTGCCGGGATGTCGGCCGACTAGTGGGCTCGTCCATGCGGGCGATGCTCTCTCATCCGCGTAGGCTTGTCGGCTGACCTGCCCTCGAGTCCCGGAGTCTCCTCCATGCCCGCGCCTGCGTCGCTGTTCCCGCGCCTGGAACCCTTGCTACCCACGGTCGGCAAGCCCATCCAGTACGTCGGCGGCGAACTCAACTCCACGCTCAAGGAGTGGGACTGCGCGGTCGACGGGGAGACCGTGCGCTGGGCGCTGATGTACCCCGACGCCTACGAGGTCGGGCTGCCCAACCAGGGCGTCCAGATCCTCTATGAGGTCCTCAACGAGCGCGACTGGATCGTCGCCGAGCGCACCTACTCGGTGTGGCCGGACATGGAGGCGGTGATGCGGGAGAACGGGATCCCGCAGTTCACCGTCGACGGCCACCGCCCGGTCGGCGCGTTCGACCTGTTCGGCCTGAGCTTCTCCACCGAGCTCGGCTACACCAACATGCTCACCGCGCTCGACCTGGCCGGCATCCCGCTGCACGCGGCGGACCGCACCGACGCCGACCCGGTCGTGCTGGCCGGTGGCCACGCGGCGTTCAACCCCGAGCCGATCGCCGACTTCCTCGACGCCGCCGTCCTCGGCGACGGCGAGGAGGTCGTGCTCGCGATCTCCGAGGTGGTCCGGGAGTGGAAGGCGCAGGGCCGACCCAGCGGTTCGATGGGGAGTGGTCGCGACGAGCTGCTCCGCCGGCTCGCGGTCAGCGGCGGGGTCTACGTCCCGAAGTTCTACGACGTGTCGTACGCCGACTCCGGTGAGATCGCGGCGGTCGTGCCCAACCGGCCCGGCATCCCAGCCCGGGTCCGCAAGCACACCCTCATGGACCTCGACCAGTGGCCCTACCCGGCCAAACCTCTGGTGCCGCTCGCCGAGACCGTCCACGAGCGGTTCTCCGTCGAGATCTTTCGAGGCTGCACCCGCGGCTGCCGGTTCTGCCAGGCCGGCATGATCACCCGGCCGGTGCGGGAGCGGTCGATCGAGACCATCGGCGCGATGGTCGAGAACGGGATCCGCAAATCCGGGTTCGAGGAGGTCGGTCTCCTGTCGCTGAGCAGCGCCGACCACTCCGAGATCGCCGAGGTCGCCAAGGGGCTGGCCGACCGCTACGAGGGCTCCAACGTGAGCCTGTCGCTGCCCAGCACCCGGGTCGACGCCTTCAACATCGACCTGGCCAACGAGTTCTCCCGTAACGGCCGCCGGTCCGGGCTGACGTTCGCCCCCGAGGGCGGGTCGGAGCGGATGCGCAAGGTCATCAACAAGATGGTCAGCGAGGACGACCTGATCCGCACCGTCGCGGCGGCGTACTCCTCGGGCTGGCGCCAGGTGAAGCTCTACTTCATGTGCGGCCTCCCCACCGAGACCGACGAGGACGTGCTCGCCATCGCCGACCTCGCCAAGCGGGTCATCGCCACCGGGCGCGAGGTCTCCGGCCGCAACGACATCCGGTGCACGGTCTCGATCGGCGGGTTCGTGCCCAAGCCGCACACGCCGTTCCAGTGGGCCGCCCAGCTCGACCACGACACCACCGACGAGCGGCTGCGCAAGCTGCGCGACCTGGTGCGCGACGACAAGCGCTACGGGCGGGCCATCGGCTTCCGCTACCACGACGGCAAGCCCGGCACGATCGAGGGACTGCTGAGCCGAGGCGACCGCCGGGTCGGCGCCGTGATCGAGCAGGTCTGGCGCGACGGCGGCCGGTTCGACGGCTGGAGCGAGCACTTCTCCTACGACCGCTGGGCCGACTCCGCGGCGAGCGCGCTCGCCGGCACGGGCGTGGACCTCGAGTGGTTCACCACCCGCGAGCGGGAGTACGACGAGGTCCTGCCGTGGGACCACCTCGACTCGGGCCTCGACAAGGACTGGCTGTGGGCCGACTGGGAGGACGCCCTCGCGGTCGCCGACGGCGCCGACGTCGAGGTCGAGGACTGCCGCTGGACGCCCTGCTACGACTGCGGCGTCTGCCCCGAGCTCGGCACTGAGACGCAGATCGGGCCGACCGGCCGGCAGCTGCTGCCGCTGGCCGTGGTCTGACCGGAGGCGTCCGGGGTTCTCCGGGCCGCGCCGCCCGTCACGCCCGGGGATCGCTGAGTGTGGCCAGATCCAGCACCCGCACGTTGCCGGGATCGTGCCGAGCCGCCAGCGACCAGATGATGGTGTCTGCGGCCGCGCCGGGGAGCCGGAGCCGGTCCTCGCCCGCGACGTGGAAGTGGCCATGGGCGAGCAGCAGAGGGCGGACGCCCAGCACGGCACGCGTGATCCTCGCGAGCCCGTCATCGGCGTAGGCGAGAGACGGGGCCGGCCAACCCATCGGGTTGTCACGCACGTTGTTGCGGAGGATCTCGTCGACCTGCGGAACGCAGTACGGCGAGCTGGGGCTGTCGTGCGTCAACATCACCTCGGCATGGCCACCCGCGACCGCCGCGTCCACGTGCTCGTCCAGCAGCACCTCGGACGGCCACCAGTCGACCCCCTCGGTGAGCAGGTGTCTGTTGATCGACGGCGCGCTTCCGAGGGCAAGGAAGGTCCGGCCGTCCAGCTCCCACCGGTGCCCGCGGGGAAGCATGGTGACGCGCTGGCTCAACGACAGCGGGAGGAGAGTGCCGTCGGCGGCCTGCCAGCGCGGGTCGGCCCAGAGGGAGTCCAGGAGAGCCCAGTTCTCGTGGTTGCCGGTGATGCAGTACAGGTCGATGTCGTACGCGGCGCAGGTCTCCTCGATCGCGGCCAAGTAGGTGTCGGGCTCCGGCCCCATGCCGAATCGGAGGTCTCCGAGCTGGTACGCGACTCGTACGTCACCACGCTCGCCAAGGGCGCGTAGACACTCGACGGCTGCGCTCTCCTCGCCTTCGAGATCGCCGATCAAGCCCACCAGCATGGGAGGGATCATGCCTGAGCCGTCGCTGGGCCAGATCGCACCGACCGGCCCGGCAACGGCTCCCGCTGGCCGTCGTCTGAGGCGCGAGCGCTCCTAGCGCCAGCCGGTCTGCGGCCCAGACCCGCGAACCGGATGACGTTGCGAGTCCATGCCAGACTGCACGGCCGTGCCTCACGTGCTGGACCTCGGGTCCCGGAAGTTCTGGAGGGTCACCGGTCGGAGAGTCGACCTCGACGGCTCTGAGCGTTGGCTCCAGGCACCGATGAGCCGCTCGCCGAAGGTCACCGACGAGTGGCTGGAGGCGGAGGCGACGCGGCACAGCGGCACCTTGGACTCGGACGATCCGGGCGCCGGTCTGCTGCCGTCCATGTCGCTGCTGGACGGTCCCGGTTTCGACGCGGGGCGGCTGCGCCCGGAGATCCGCGACTTCTACGAGCACACGTCGGCGTGGCGGATGGAGGTGTGGACCGGCTGGTCGCCGGTCTTCTGGCCCGCCGGCGAGCTGGTGGCGCGGCTCTGGAGCCGGCGGGTCGAGCAGCTCGCCCTCCCGATGCGGCCCTTGGACGTGGCCCACGGCATGGACAGCCGGATCACGCTGATCCGCGACGGTCAGGGCGCCCAGGTCGCGGCAGCGTGGCTGCGCACCCTGCGCGGTAGCGGTCGGCACGTGTTCAGCGGCAGCTACTCGGCGCGCAGGCTGCCGGGAGCGGACCGCCCGAGCGTCCATGTCGCCTTCCCGCTCGAGTCGGGCAACGTCCAGGTGTTCCTGCGTCCGTCCGTCACTGCCGACGGAGGCCTCGTCCTCGAGTCCCCGGCGGGCAGTTTCGGTCAGGACGGCGCGTACGTCGTGGTGCGCGACGGTCGCGACTACGCCGCCCGCGCACCGGTGCACGAGACCTTCCGCGTCTACGTGGACCGGCACGGTGTCCTGCGCACCGACCACGAGCTGCGGATCTGGAACGCCTGGGCCGTGCGCCTCCACTACCGGCTGGAGCGTGCGGCATGACCGTCCACACCTTCCATCTCGCCGAGCTTCCACCGTCGGTCGGCGCCCGGGCGCTGGTCCGCCCGCCGTCGTCCGCCACCGCGCCGGGGCTCGATCACGCCGAGTGCCTGGCGATGATGCGGCTCGGTGCTCCCGTCGTCTCCCGGGACCGGTTGCAGCTGCGCCGGCTGGCCGTCTTCGCGCAGTGGCGCGACGAGGGCGCCGTCGAGCAGTTCCTGGCTGACGACCCGCTCGGCCGCCACCTGGCCGGAGGTTGGCACGTGCGCCTGGAGTTCCTGCGCCGGTGGTCGACCCTGGCCGCCCTGCCCGGTCTGCCCGCGCGCGCAGGCACGTGGGATCAGGACGAACCGGTCGTCGCCGTCACGGTCGCGCGGATGCGCCTGAGCGAGCTGCGTCGGTTCCTGCAGTGGGGGAGGCCGGTCGAACGGCTCGTCCGTGACCATCCGGGCACCACCCTCGCGATCGCGGCCCTCCGGCCGCCGCGGACGATCTCGACGTTCTCCATCTGGCGGACGGTGCGCGAGATGGAACAGATGGTGCACGGGCACTCAGCGGTCCCTGAGCCACAGCGGCACACTGCCGCGATGGCCGAACGGGAGCGCCGCGACTTCCACCACGAGTTCGCGACATACCGTTTCCGGCCGCTGTCGGAGCACGGCGCCTGGCAGGGGCGAACCGGCATCGTGCCGTCGAACGCTGGCTGATCGACTACATCGGCTCCGCAGCACGGCTGGGCGGTGAGCTGGGCACGGTTTGGTCCGGCGGTTGTGTGTCTGGCTCACCGCTGCCGCGCGGCGGCCTGGCTGGGCGGTGTGTCAGGCACGGTTCGATGCCGCGGTTCTGTGTCTGACTCACCGCTCGCTGGCCGGCGGCGGTGCGGCTGCAGGTGCGGCCGACTACAGCGGCGCGTCCAGCTTGGAGCCGTCGAGCTTGTAGGCGATGCACACGAGCTTGTCGCCGGCGTTGGGCTTCGCGTCGGTCGTCAGGCCGAAGTAGCCCATGTCCGCGCCGGAGACCTTGTCGGCCAACCCGCCCTCGGTGATCAGGTCGGTGCACAGGGTGCTGGACGCCGGGTCGTAGTTCTTCGCGTCGTCCTGGGTCAGCTTCTTGGTGACCAGCACCTCCGCGTCGTGCGGGCTGTCGCACGACACCTCCTCGATGTCCTCGACGAAGTCCTCGGAGTCGTCGGTGAGGTTGCTCGCGTTGAGGCACTCGCCGGCCTTGAGCTGCTCGACAGGGAGCAGGTCGTCCCAGTCGACCTGGGTGAGGCCGTAGACGCCGGCGGAGAGGGCCACGACCGAGACGAGCGAGGCGACGACCGCTCCGATGGCCAGGCCCTTGCCGTGGTTGCGGCCGTCACGGCTGCGCACCAGGACCACGATCGCGAGGATGAGCCCGATCGGGAAGCAGCACAGGAGTGACAGGACCAGGGCGGTGATCGCCATCGCCTTGGACGGCTCGGCCTCGACCGGCGCACCCGGGTAGCTCCCGGCGGCCATCGCCGGCTGGCCGTACGCGGGCTGCGGCTGGCCGTACTGGGGCTGCGGCGCGGACTGCCCGTACGCGGGCTGCTGCGGCGACTGCGGCTCGCCGTACGGCGGCGGCGTGGGCTGCTGCTCGTAGGGGTTGACCGGCGGCGGGGGCGGGTCGGTGGGCGGCTGTCCGGAGGACGTGGGCTGGGCCGGGTCCTGGGGCTGGTCGCCGGGGGTCTGCTCGTCGGTCACGCGCGTGAGCCTAGTGGCTGCTAGCGATGGCTGAGCTGGTCCTCGACCGCGGCGGGTCGCGACACGTAGGCGCCGAGCGCCAGCATGGGCACGACCAGGACGGCCAGGGCGACCACAGGGGCCGTCCAGCCGCCGGTCGCCTCGTGCAGGATGCCGACGCCGAACGGGCCGATCGCGGCGAGCAGGTAGCCGGTCGACTGGGTGAAGCTCGACAGCGCCGCGGTGCCCTCGGGGGTGGCCGAGCGCAACCCGATCAGGGTGAGCACCATCGGGAACGTGGTCATGGCCGCACCGATGGTGACCGCCCAGAGGATCGCGAGGGAGTGCGGCGCGACGATCAGGCCGGCGTAGGCGATGGGGTAGAGCAGCATCACGCCGAAGAGCACCGCCCGCTGGTTGCCCGGCCGGGCCACCACCCGCGGAGCCCAGGCCGAGAGCGGGATGGAGGTCGCGGCCACGATCCCGACCAGTCCACCGGCCTGCGCCGCGCTGAAGCCCGCGTCGCGCCACAGGGTCGCGAACCAGCCGAACACGGCGTACGCCTGCAGCGACTGCAGGCCGAAGAACGCCGCCATCGCCAGCCCGAGCCGGGTGCGGGCGACGTCGCGGAACCGGACGGCGCGGTTGGGGCTGGGGACCGCCTCCGGGTCGGGCGTGTCATGGCTGGCCAGCCTGACCCAGGGCAGCACTGCGACGACGGCGAGCACGGCCCAGGCCGCGAGCCCGGCGCGCCAGGACCCGAAGGCCTGCGCGATCGGCACCGTGAGCACCAGCGCGGAGGTCAGGCCGATGGCGAGTGCGGTCGTGTAGGCCGCGGTGACCGCGCCGACGTGGTGGGGGTAGTGGCGCCTGACCAGCGAGGGGATCAGCACGTTGGCCATCGCCATCCCGCCGAGGGCCACAAGCGAGAGCGCGAGGAACGCCGCCTGGTGGTCGACGACGGCCCGGCCGAGCAGCCCGGTCGCGACCGCGACCAGGGCCACCAGGGCGACCCGATGCGGGCCGATCCGCCGGGCGGCGGCCGGCGCCAGCGCGCCGAACCCGGCGAAGGCGATCACCGGCAGGGAGGTGAGGAGACCGGCGGCGGCCGCCGACATCCCCAGCGCCTCGCGGACCTCGGTGAGCACCGGCCCGACGCTGACGGCGGCGGGCCGCAGGTTGAGGGAGAGGAGGACCAGTCCGACGAGGACGGGGGCGAGCACCCCTGGTCGTCGATCCACTGTCTCGATGCTGCCACCATGACGACCGTGCGGCACATCGACGACGACGAGCGTCGGGCCCGGCTGGCCGAGCGGCACGCGGTGGCGCCCTGGTCGCGGGCTGCGGACCCGGTCGCGGCGACCGAGGCGATGACGGTGTTGCACTCCACCGAGCCGGCGACGGTCTACCTCTCGCTCGCCGCCCGCGTGGACGGGCTGAGCGTCGCCGACGTCGACCGGGCGCTCTACGACGACCGGTCGCTGGTCAAGCAGCTGGCGATGCGGCGCACGCTGTTCGTCTTCCCGCGCGACCTGCTTCCGGCGGCGTGGGGGAGCGCCTCGGCCCGGGTCGCAGCCTCCGAGCGGGCCCGGATGGCCAAGGACGTCGAGAAGGCCGGAGTGGCGAAGGACGGCGAGGCGTGGCTGGACGCGAGTCGCGGGGCGATCCTCGCCGCGGTCACGGCCAGCGAGGACGGGCTGACGGCCCTCGAGATCAAGGAGCGGCTGCCTGAGGTGGCGGTGAAGTTCGACGTCACCGCCGGGGCGGTCTGGAACCACAGTCGCGTGCTGACCCACCTCGGCCTGACCGCGGACCTCGTGAGGGGCGTCAACACACTGGACTGGCGCCTCTCCCGGCCGCGCTGGACGGCGATGGGCCGCTGGCTCGGCGACGTGCCCCGTCCTCTCGAGGCGCACGAGGGCTATGCCGAGCTGGTCCGCCGGTGGCTGGCGACGTTCGGACCGGGGACCGAGACCGACCTCGTCTGGTGGCTGGGCGCGACCAAGACCGCCGTACGCCGGGCGCTGGCCGATCTCGAGGCTGTCGAGGTGAGTCTGGACGGGGGTGGCACCGGCTGGGTGCTGCCCGACGACGAGGCGCTGGACGGCACGGTCCCCGACGTCGAGCCGTGGGCGGCGCTGCTCCCGGTGCTCGACCCGACGGTGATGGGCTGGAAGGAGCGCGCCTTCTACCTCGGTGACCACACCCCGCACCTGTTCGACAGCAACGGCAACGCCGGCACGACGGCCTGGTGGGACGGCCGCATCGTGGGCTGCTGGGTGCAGGACGAGGCCGGGGTGGTCGAGGTGCGGCTGATGGAGAAGCTGCCGCGGGCCGCGCGGGCGGCGCTGGCCGTCGAGGCGGAGCGGCTGACCGCCTGGCTCGACGGCACCCGGGTGGGCACCGTCTACCCTTCGGTCGCGATGAAAGCCGTTGAGTGGGTCCATGGCTAGGCAGCAGCCGGAGCAGCAGCTGCCGCCGGTCCAGCGGCTGCGGGTCCGCTACGCCAAGCGCGGGCGGCTGCGGTTCACCAGCCACCGGGACTTCAGCCGCGCCTTCGAGCGGGCGGTGTTCCGGGCCCGGGTGCCGATGGCGTACTCGTCCGGCTTCAACCCGCACCCGCGGATCTCCTACGCCGGGGCCGCGCCGACCGGGTCGGCGAGCGAGGCGGAGTATCTCGAGCTCGCGCTGGCCGAGGTCGTGGATCCGGCGACGGTCCACGCCGCCCTCGCCGAGGCGCTGCCCGACGGGCTCGACATCGTCGAGGTCGTCGAGTCACCCGGTGGCAGCCTCGCCGACCTGCTCGAGGCCAGCAGGTGGCGCCTGGAGGTACCGGGGGCCCGCGAGGACGTCGAGGCGGACGTGGTGACGTTCCTGGCCGCCCCGGAGGTCCGGGTGCAGCGGATGACCAAGAAGGGGCTGCGCGACCTCGACGCCCGGGCCGCCGTGCACTCGCTGGTCGTCGTGGGGGCCGAGCCCCCGACGGTTTCGCTGGAGCTCGTGCTGCGGCACACGGTCCCGGCGGTGCGCCCCGACGACGTGCTCGCCGGCATGGCCGCGGTCTCGGGCCGCGAGCGCGGCGGCGTACCGCTCCTGACCCGGCTCGCCCAGGGCCGGCTCGACGCCGAGACCGGTGCGATCGGCGACCCGCTACACGCCCTCTGACCTGCGCGGACGTGACGAGGAACCGGTGCGCCGGGGTGTGGTGTGCGATACTCGCCACGGTCGACGATCCCCAGATCGACGACCCGACGACGTTCTCGCAGTGGGAACCCGAGTCGTTGCCAGCCCGCGACGCGGCCCGGCAGGTCGGTGACAGCGACCAGCCACATGGGCCGGCGACCGCGGTAGGTCACGACGAAGGCTCTGGCTACGCACACCGCGCAGGGTGTCGCCGCCACGACAAGCTTTGTCGCCCGGTTCCGGGCGTCGCACCGCGAGGTGCGGCCCAGGCCCGCGGCGTACTACCTGCCAGGTCGCCCTGAGCGTCCTGGCCGAGGAGCACCCACACATGACCGACGACAACCCGGTCGAGGCCACTGCGGCCTCCGAGGCCCCCGCAGAGAAGCCCGCCAAGAAGGCTGCCGCCAAGAAGGCGCCGGCGAAGAAGGCCGCGGCGAAGAAGGCCGCCGCCAAGAAGGCGCCGGGGAAGAAGGCCGCAGCGAACACGGCCGCGGCCGACGAAGCCGTCCCCGACCTCGGTGTCGAGGAGGCGCCCGCCAAGAAGGCCGCGAAGAAGGCGCCGGCGAAGAAGGCCGCGAAGAAGGCCGCCGCCGAGGCGGCCAGCGATGCGGGCGACGCGACGGGCACCCTTCCGCTGTTCAAGGCGCCCACGACGGTCACGACGAGACCGGCGAGGAAGAGCGCGGCCAAGAAGGCCGCCGCGACCGAGCCCAGCGAGCCCAGCGAGCCCGGCGAGCCCGTCGAGCCCGTTGACGCGGAGTCGAAGCCGGCCAAGAAGGCCGCGAAGAGGGCGCCCGCCAGGAAGAAGGCTGCGGCGACCGACCCAGCAGCCGAGGCGCCGGCAGTGGAGGCCGACGACGAGCAGGCCGACGGTGGCGAGCCCGGAGAGGGCGGGGCGCGCCGCCGGCGACGTCGCGGTGGCCGGCGCCGTCGCAAGCCCGGCGACGGCGGGGGCGGTGCCGACCAGGGCGGCGACGACGCCGAGGAGAGCAGCGACAGCGCGGACTCCGACTCCGGCGACAGCGAGGCCAGCGAGCCCGGCTCGCGGCGCCGGCGTACGCGGGAGCGCAAGCCCCGGGCCGCCGAGGACCAGATCACCTCGCTGGCCGGGTCGACCCGGCTCGAGGCCAAGAAGCAGCGCCGCCGCGAGGGCCGTGAGGCCGGCCGCCGCCGGGCGCCGATCGTCAGCGAGGCCGAGTTCCTGGCTCGCCGCGAGTCCGTCGACCGGGTCATGGTCATCCGCCAGCGCGACGACCTGACCCAGATCGGGGTGCTCGAGGACAAGGTGCTCGTCGAGCACTACGTCGCCCGAGAGTCGCAGACCTCGCTGATCGGCAACGTCTACCTCGGCCGGGTCCAGAACGTCCTGCCCTCCATGGAGGCGGCGTTCATCGACATCGGTCGGGGCCGCAACGCGGTGCTCTACGCCGGCGAGGTCAACTGGTCGGCGCTCGGCCACAAGGAGGGCCAGCCCCGCAAGGTCGAGTCCGTGCTGTCCTCGGGCCAGTCCGTGCTCGTCCAGGTCACCAAGGACCCGATGGGCCACAAGGGCGCCCGGCTCACCAGCCAGATCTCCCTCGCGGGCCGCTTCCTGGTCTACGTGCCGGACGGCACCACCAGCGGCATCTCCCGCAAGCTGCCCGACACCGAGCGCAACCGGCTCAAGACCCTGCTCAAGGAGATCGTCCCCGACACCGCGGGCGTGATCGTGCGCACCGCCGCCGAGGGCGCCAGCGAGGAGGAGCTGACCCGCGACGTCGAGCGGCTCAAGGCCCGCTGGGAGGACATCGAGGCCAAGACCAAGGGCAACGCCCCGCAGCTGCTCTACGGCGAGCCCGACCTGACCCTCAAGGTCGTGCGGGACCTCTTCACCGAGGACTTCACCAAGCTCGTGATCCAAGGGCCCGACGCCTGGGAGACCGTGCAGAACTACGTCGCCCACGTCGCACCCGACCTCGAGGCGCGCCTGGAGCGCTACGACGTCCAGGAGCACGACGGCGTCGACCTGTTCTCGGCCTACCGCGTCGACGAGCAGATCGCCAAGGGCCTGGACCGCAAGGTCTGGCTGCCCTCGGGCGGCTCGCTGGTCATCGACCGGACCGAGGCGATGACCGTCGTCGACGTCAACACCGGGAAGTTCACCGGGTCGGGCGGCAACCTCGAGGAGACCGTCACCAAGAACAACCTCGAGGCCGCCGAGGAGGTCGTCCGCCAGCTCCGGCTGCGCGACATCGGCGGCATCATCGTCGTCGACTTCATCGACATGGTGCTCGAGTCCAACCGCGACCTGGTGCTCCGCCGGATGGTGGAGTGCCTGGGCCGGGACCGGACCCGTCACCAGGTCGCCGAGGTCACCTCGCTCGGCCTGGTCCAGATGACCCGCAAGCGGATCGGCACCGGCCTGCTCGAGGCCTTCAGCGAGACCTGTGAGCACTGCCAGGGCCGCGGTCTGGTGCTGCACGACATGCCGGTCGAGTCCAGGAAGTCCGACGACGACTCCCGCCGTGGCGGCGGAGGTGGCGGAGGTGGCGGCGGAGGTGCCGGCGGCCGCCGCGGCCGAGGTCGCGGTCGGGGTCAGGTCGAGGGCGGCGACAACGGCGCCACCAGCGGCAACGGCACCACACCCGCCGTGCCGTCCCCCAAGGACGTGGCCGCGATGGCCCGCGAGCATGCTCAGGACACCGACACCGAGACTCCGGTTGTGGAGCCCGTGGAGCCCGTGGAGCCCGTGGAGCCCGTCGAGACCCCCGCGGCCGACGCTGGGACCGAACCCCTGGTGGTCGAGCCTGTCGAGACCCCCGCGGCCGAGGCACCCGCCGAGCCGGAGCCCGAGCCTGTCGACACCCCCGCAGCCGAGGCACCCGCCGAGCCAGAGCCGGAGCCGGAGCCCGAGCCGGAGCCGGAGCCGGAGCCGGAGCCGGAGCCCGAGCCCGACACCCCACCGGCCCCACCGGCACCGCCGAAGGTGGTCACCCGGACCCGCCGACGTGGCGGCACCCGGCTGGCGGGCAACGCGACCGTGCCGGCTGACGTCCCGGCCAGTGCCGAGGCCGCGGTGATCGACGCGGCGCTCGGCGTGCCCCCGGAGGACGGGCTCGTCGAGCCCGGCACCGCTGAGGCCGAGCCGTCCGCCGCACACGTGCCGGTCAAGCGCAAGGGCCGCAAGCGCTGAGGACAGCCTTGCGCTTTTGCACCTGAGAGGGCCGATCCGTAGGATTGACCCTTGGTGCGCTCAGCGCCCCCGACTTCGTTTCATCATCTTTCCGCATCGACCAAGGAGACCGCGGTGTACGCGATCGTGCGCGCAGGCGCCAAGCAGCAGAAGGTTGCCGTGGGCGACGTCATCGAGATCGACACGATCTCGACCGAGGTCGGCAAGACGGTCGACCTCCCGGTCGTGCTGCTGGTCGACGGCGAGGACGTGACCAGCGACGTCAAGTTGCTCGGCAAGGCCTCCGTCACGGTCGAGGTCCTCGGCGCCACCAAGGGCCCCAAGATCGTGATCCAGAAGTTCAAGAACAAGACCGGCTACAAGAAGCGCCAGGGTCACCGCCAGAAGTACACCCAGGTCAAGGTCACCAAGATCTCCGCCTGAGCCCCGCTCAGACTCCCCGTCGACACCGCGCAGAAGGATTTCGTCATGGCACACAAGAAGGGCGCCGCGTCCACCAAGAACGGCCGCGACTCCAACTCCCAGCGCCTGGGCGTCAAGCGCTACGGCGGCCAGGTCGTCAACGCCGGCGAGATCATCGTCCGCCAGCGCGGCACCCACTTCCACCCCGGCAGCGGCGTCGGCCGCGGCGGTGACGACACCCTGTTCGCGCTCGTCGGCGGTGCCGTCGAGTTCGGCACGCGTCGTGGCCGCCGGGTCGTCAACATCGTCCCGGGTGACGACGCCTGACGTCGTACCTCTGACTCAAGCAAGGGCGTCCCGGTCTCGGGGCGCCTTTCTTGGTTTCGAGGCTCGTCGCTAGCGCTCCTCGCACCTCAACCACCGACAGGAACACCCATGGCCATCCCGACCTTCATCGACCAGGTGACGCTGCACGTCGCCGCAGGTCGCGGCGGGCACGGTGTGGCCTCGGTGCACCGCGAGAAGTTCAAGCCCCTCGGCGGCCCCGACGGCGGCAACGGCGGCCCCGGTGGGTCGGTGATCCTGCGGGTCGACCCGGACGTGACCACGCTCATCGACTACCACCACAGCCCCAAGCGCCGGGCCGAGAACGGCGGGCACGGCGCCGGCGGCCACCGCAACGGTGCGCACGCCGACGACCTGGTGCTGCCCGTCCCGGACGGCACCGTGGTCCGCGACCGCGTCTCCGGCGAGGTCCTCGCCGACCTGGTCGGACCCGGCACCGAGCTGGTCGTGGCCCAGGGCGGCCGTGGCGGTCTCGGCAACGCCGCGTTGGCGTCGTCCAAGCGCAAGGCGCCCGGCTTCGCGCTGCTGGGCGAGCCCGGAGACGAGCGGGAGATCCTGCTCGAGCTCAAGGTCGTCGCCGATGTCGGCCTGGTGGGCTTCCCCAGCGCCGGCAAGTCCAGCCTGATCGCCGCCATCTCGCGGGCCCGGCCCAAGATCGCGGACTACCCGTTCACCACGCTGGTGCCCAACCTCGGCGTGGTGAGCGCCGGAGACGTCACGTTCACGGTCGCGGACGTGCCGGGGCTGATCGAGGGCGCCAGCGAAGGGCGCGGTCTCGGCCACGAGTTCCTGCGGCACGTCGAGCGCTGCGCGGCGCTGGTGCACGTCGTGGACACCGCCACGATGGAGCCCGGTCGCAACCCCGTCGACGACCTCGACGTCATCGAGCGCGAGCTGGCCAACCACGGTGGCCTCGAGGACCGGCCCAGGCTGGTCGCGCTCAACAAGATCGACGTACCGGACGGGCGCGACCTCTCCGACATCGTCATCGACGACCTGCGCGAGCGCGGCCTGCGGGTCTTCCCCGTCTCGGCCGCCTCGGGTGAGGGGCTGCGCGAGCTGACCTTCGCGATGGCCGAGCTGGTCGCGGGCGCCCGGGCCGCCGCCCCCAAGGTCGAGGCCACCCGGATCGTGCTGCGGCCACCGAGCGCCGACGGGGGCGGCGACTTCACCGTCGTGCACACCGACGACGGCGGCTGGCGGGTGCGCGGTGACAAACCGGAGCGCTGGGTCCGCCAGACCGACTTCAGCAACGACGAGGCGGTCGGCTTCCTCGCCGACCGGCTCGACCGGCTCGGTGTCGAGGAGGAGCTGCTGCGGCTCGGCGCCCAGGAGGGCGACGCGGTCCTGATCGGCCGCGACGACAACTCCGTGGTCTTCGACTTCAAGCCCAGCGTCGCCGCCGGCGCGGAGATGCTCGGCCGCCGCGGGGAGGACCAGCGCTTCGAGGAGTCCCGTCCGGCCCGCCGGCGTCGTCGCGAGATCGACGAGGCGATGGACGAGCGCGAGGAGGGTGAGACCCGCGCCGACGTGGCCCGCCGGGTGCGCGAGGAGGAGCGGGCCGCCCGAGCGGAGCGAGCCTCGACATCGCAGCCGGCCGGCCCGACGTCGTACGAGATCGGCGGTTCGGACGACCCGGACGCCCTTCGCGTCGACCAGTGGGACATCAACGAGGTCTCGGATGAGGAGTGAGGTCACCCGGGCGAAGCGGGTGGTGGTCAAGGTCGGCTCGTCGTCGTTGACCACGGCCGAGGGCGGAATCGACCCGGCGCGGGTGCGCGTCCTGGCCGAGGTGCTGGCCGGCGCGCGGGCCCGGGGCGTCGAGGTCGTGCTGGTGTCCTCGGGTGCGATCGCCGCGGGCCTCGCGCCGCTGCGGATGAAGCGGCGGCCCAAGGCGCTGCCGGCCCAGCAGGCGGCCGCATCGGTCGGCCAGGGCCTGCTGGTGCACCGCTACACCGAGGAGCTCGCTCCCTACGGCGTCATCACCGGGCAGGTGCTGCTCACCCTGGACGACGTCACCCGCCGGTCCCACTACCGCAACGCCTACCAGACCTTCCACAAGCTGCTCGAGCTCGGCGTGCTGCCGATCGTCAACGAGAACGACACGGTGGCGACGACCGAGATCCGGTTCGGCGACAACGACCGGCTGGCGGCGCTGGTCGCGCACCTCGTGCACGCCGACCTGCTGGTCCTGCTCTCCGACGTCGACGGCCTCTACGACGGGGCGCCGGACGCCGAGGGCAGCGCGCTCGTCACCGACGTCCGCAGCCCCGAGGACCTCGCCCACGTGCGCGTCGGCAGGGCCGGCGCAGCAGGGGTCGGCACCGGTGGCATGGCGACCAAGCTGGAGGCCGCCCGGATCGCCACCGGCGCGGGCATCCCGGCTGTCCTGACCGCCGCCGAGCACGCGGGTGCGGCGCTGGCGGGCGAGCCGGTGGGCACGCTGTTCCACCCGACCGGCAAGCGCCGCCCGACCCGGTTGCTGTGGCTCGCTCACGCGACCGAGCCGCAGGGCACGCTGCTCCTCGACGACGGGGCGGTCCGCGCCGTCACCCAACGGCGCGCCTCGCTCCTCGCCGCCGGGGTCACCGGGCTGCACGGCACCTTCGGCGCCGGCGACCCGGTCGACATCGCCGGCCCGGACGGGGTGGCGGTGGCCCGGGGGCTGGTCAACTTCGACTCCGCCGAGCTGCCCAGGCTGCTGGGTCGCAGAGGCGAGCGGGAGGTCGTCCACCGCGACGCGCTGGTGCTTCTGTGAAGCGCCTGTTCTTCTGGCTTGTCGTGGCGGGTCTCGCGCTTCCGGCGGTCCCGCTCACCCTCAACCGGCTGGTGGACGCGGAGGCGGGCCCGGCCGTGCGGATGATGTCCTTCACGCCGCTCGCCACACCGTGGTACGCCGCCGACGTGCTGCTCGTCGGCATCGCGCTGGTCGCCGGCCGGGCCGGGCCCCGGCGGGTCGTGGCGCCGGTGCTGGCGGTGCTCGTGGCCGGCCTCGGGCTGCACCTGTGGTGGCTGGCGCCCCAGTTCGTGGGCGACAACCCGGCCCCGGCCGACGGAGCCGCCCCCCTGGTGGTGATGACCACGAACTTCTACGAAGGCGAGGCGGACGCCGCCGGGGCCCTCCGGGCGGCCGAGGCCCGCGACGTCGGGCTCCTCGTGGTCAACGAGATCACCTTCGCGACCCTGGCCCAGCTGGAGGAAGCGGGCATCGACGAGCTGCTGCCCCACCGGATCGGGGAACCCAACGGCGCTGTCGACGGGACCATGGTGTTCTCCCGCGAGCCGCTCGGCGAGCCCACCCGGCTGTCGACCATCTTCCAGTCCTGGCAGGTCACGGTGGGGGAGGGCGACGACGCGCTGACGCTGCTCGCCGTGCACCCCAGGGCGCCGGTCCCGCCCACGGGCGCCCCGACCTGGCTCGCCGAGCACGCCACCCTGCTCGCCGCGGCGGAGGAGTCGGGCGCCGACCTGGTCCTGGGCGACTTCAACGCCACCTCGGACCACGTCACGATGCGCGCCTGGCGCGACGCCGGCTACCGGGACACCCTCGAGCTCGTCAACGCCGGTTGGAGCCCGACCTGGCCGAGCAACGGCATCACGCCGGCGCCGGGGATCCACCCACCCGCGCTCATCCGGATCGACCACGTGCTCGTCGGCCCGGCCGTTGCCGTGACGGAGTCGTCGACCGTGGATCTGCCCGGGACCGACCACCGAGCGGTGGTTGCCACCGTCGCCCTGCGCTGATCCCATGATGCTGATGCCATGATCGGCCAGTGAGCGAGGTCTGGAGACTCCCCGAGGACCCGGACGATGCTGACTTCTACCGCTGGTACGGCGCCTGGCAGCCGCTCGACCCAGCCGGCGTGGCCGAGTTGATGTCCGGGTTCGACCGGCCGTGGTGGCTGGTCGGGGGCTGGTCGATCGAGGCGTTCACCGGCGTCCCGCGCGAGCACGAGGACGTGGACGTCTCGATCCTCGCCTGCGACGTGGCCGCGTTCCGCGCGCACCTGGGCCACGAATGGACCCCCTGGAGCAACGACGGCGGGACCTTCCGGCCGCTGAGTGACAGGTTCCCTGACGTCTTCCACGACGAGTGCCAGATCTGGCTGCGTCGGGATGCCGCGTCCCCCTGGGTGGTGGACGTGCCGATCACGCCAGACCGGGAGGGGTTGTGGGCGAGCAAGCGGTGGCCCGAGCACGTGGTGCCGCTGGAGGGCGCCACCTGGGTCGCGGATGACGGGCTCCGCTATCTCAACCCGGAGATCACCCTGCATTTCAAGGCGAGGCTGGCCCGCCCGAAGGACGAGCGTGACCTCGAGGTCACCTTGCCGCTGCTCTCGGCCGGCCAGCGGGACTGGCTCGCGGGAGCGCTGAACGCCACCGAGCCCGGGCATGTGTGGCTGCAGCACCTCGCGCCGTACGCTTGAGGACGCGATGCCGGGTTCCACTCACTACCTCGACCACGCCGCCACCACCCCGATGGTCCCGGCGGCGGTCGAGGCCATGGCACAGCACCTGCACTCGGTGGGCAACCCCAGCTCGCTGCACGCCTCCGGGCGCAACGCCCGCCGGGTCGTCGAGGAGTCCCGCGAGACCATCGCGCAGGCGCTCAACTGCCGCCCGGGGGAGGTCGTGTTCACCTCCGGGGGCACCGAGGCCGACAACCTCGCCCTCAAGGGCATCCACTGGGCACGCCAGGCAGCGGACCCGCGCCGCACCCGGATCCTGACCACTGCCGTCGAGCACCACGCGGTGCTGGACCCGCTGCTCTGGCTGGGCGAGACCGGTGCGGCCGCCGTCGAGCTGCTGCCCGTGGACAGCACCGGACGGCTAGAGACCGAGGCGCTCGCCGCCGCGATCGAGCGCGACCCGGAGTCGGTCTCGCTGGTCTCGGTCATGTGGGCCAACAACGAGGTCGGGACGCTGCAGCCCGTCGAGGACGCGGTCGCCCTGGCCCGCGCACACGGCATCCCGGTGCACACCGACGCGGTGCAGGCCGTGGGTGCGGTCCCGGTCGACTTCGCGGCGTGCGGCGTCGACGCCCTGACCCTCACCGGCCACAAGGTCGGCGGTCCCTACGGTGTCGGGGCGCTGCTCGTCGGCCGCGAGGTCGAGGTGACCGCGCTCGTGCACGGGGGCGGCCAGGAGCGGGACATCCGAAGCGGCACCATCGACGCGCCGGCGATCGCCGGCTTCGCCGCCGCGGTCGAGCTGGCCGTCAAGCACCAGGCCGAGCACGCCGCCCGCGTCGCCGCCCTGCGCGACGACCTGGTCCGGCGCGTCGTCGAGGTCGTGCCCGACGCGCACCTGCACGGCGGCCGGATGGCCCCGGTCGGCGTGCACCGGCTCCCCGGCAACGCCCACATCGGGTTCCCCGGCTGCGAGGGCGACTCGCTCCTCATGCTGCTCGACGCGCGCGGCATCGAGTGCTCCACGGGGTCCGCCTGCTCCGCGGGCGTCCCCCAGCCCTCCCACGTGCTGCTCGCGATGGGCTGCGACGACGACCAGGCCCGGCACTCGCTGCGCTTCACGCTCGGCCACTCCTCGACCCAGGCCGACGTCGACGCGGTCGTCGAGGCGATCGGCCCGGTCGTGGAGCGGGCGCGGACAGCGCGCAAGACCTCGTGAAGGTCATCGCCGCCATGTCCGGCGGCGTCGACTCGGCCGTCGCCGCGGCGCGGGCCCACGAGGCCGGCCACGACGTCACCGGCGTGCACCTCGCGCTCTCGCGCAACCCGGCGTCCTACCGCTCCGGCGCGCGCGGCTGCTGCACGATCGAGGACGCCAACGACGCCCGCCGGGCCGCCGACGTGATCGGCATCCCGTTCTACGTCTGGGACCTCTCCGAGCGCTTCCACCATGACGTCGTCGAGGACTTCATGGACGAGTACGCCGCCGGGCGCACGCCCAACCCCTGCCTGCGCTGCAACGAGCGGATCAAGTTCGCCGCCGTCCTCGACCGGGCCGTCGCGCTGGGCTACGACGCCGTGGCGACCGGTCACTACGCGCGGCTGCGGACCGGTCCTGAGTCACGGGGCGGGCTCGTCGAGATGCACCGGGCCGTCGACCAGGGCAAGGACCAGTCCTACGTCCTCGGGGTGCTGGACCAGGCCCAGCTTCGCCACTCCCTGTTCCCGCTCGGCGACTCGACCAAGGCCGAGGTCCGCGCCGAGGCGGCCGACCGGGGGCTGCTGGTGGCGGACAAGCCGGACAGCCACGACATCTGCTTCGTCGCCGACGGCGACAACGCCGGCTGGCTGCGCGAGAAGCTCGGCGACCGGGCGCCCAACCACGGCGGGCCGATCCTCGACGAGTCGACCGGCGAAGAGCTCGGCCGGCACGACGGCACCTACGCCTTCACCATCGGCCAGCGCAAGGGGCTGCGGATCGGCCGCCCGGCCCCGGACGGGAAGCCGCGGTTCGTCCTGGACATCGAGCCGGTCTCGGGGACGGTGCTGGTCGGCTCCCGCGACCGACTCGCGGTCGACGGGCTCAGTGCGATCCGGCCGCGCTGGTGCGGCGAAGCCCCCTCGCTGCTCGCCGGCCCGCACGTGACCGTGCAGCTCCGCGCGCACGGGGAGGAGCACCGGGCCGAGGTCTGCGTGGCCGGGGGCGTCGATGGTGACACGGTCGAGGTCGAGCTGATCGACCCGGCGTACGGCATCGCCCCCGGGCAGGCCGTGGTCGTCTACGACGGCAGCCGGGTGGTCGGCTCCGCCACCATCTCCGCGACGCGACGCGCGACCTGATGGCCCTCGCCACGGGCGTCGGCTCCCACCCCGGAGACGACCAGCACGACTACGACGAGGCGGTGCGGCTGGTCGTCGGCGAGCTGACCGACCTGGCGTACGTGCCCGAGGTGCCCGGCCGCGGCGCCGGCGCATCGATGACCGGGCGCGGGGTCGCCGCGCTGTCCGGACTCGGTGCCGACCTGCAACCTGCCGGGTGGCGGCTCACCGACGCACCGGGTGTGGACCACCGTCGGGCCCGCAGCCTGCTGGCGCAGGACCTGGACGGGTTCGAGGAGCAGGCGCAGGGGTTCACCGGCACCGTCAAGGTGCAGGTGGCCGGACCGTGGACGCTGGCGGCGACCGTGGAACGGCCCCGCGGCGACAAGGTCCTGGCGGACCACGGGGCGCGCCGCGACCTGGCCCAGGCCCTCGCCGAGGGGCTGCGCGACCACGTCGCCGACGTGCGCCGGCGTACGCCGCGCGCGACCCGCCTGGTCGTCCAGGTCGACGAGCCCGCGCTCGCCGCGGTCCTGGCGGCCGCCGTACCGACCGCCTCGGGGTTCGGCCGGCACCGCGCCGTCCATCCGCCCGAGGCGTCGCAGGCGCTCGAATGGGTGTTCGCGGCGGTCGCCGAGAGCGGCGCCGAACCGTGGCTGCACAGCTGTGCGGCCGGCACACCCCTCGACCTGGTGCGCGGAGCAGGTGCGCGCGGACTGTCGCTCGACCTCGCCCAGCTGTCGGCCCGCGACCACGACGACCTGGGGAGCGCCCTCGACGCGGGCGAGTCCGTGGCGCTGGGTGTGGTCGCGTCCACAGACCCGGCGGTGGTACCGACCGACGGTCAGGTGACCGAGTCGGTCGTGCGCTGGCTCGACATGCTCGGCCTGGACCCGGACGAGGTGGGCGACCGGCTGGTGCTCACGCCGTCGTGCGGCCTCGCCGGTGCGTCACCGGCCTGGGCGAAGCAGTCGCTGACGTTGCTGAGCACTGCGGCTGGCAACCTCGCGGGTTGAGGGGCGGTGGCCTGGCTTGCCCCCGGGCGGCGCGTCGAGACTCACGGAATGGTTCTCCGGTGGCGCCGGAGTCAGCCATTTGGTGTGTCTCGACGCCCAAGGCGGCGGCCGTCCCGTAGGTCGAGGATCGCATCCAGGCTGGGAGGCGCGGGGCCGAGCTTCCAGCGCTGACGCAGCAGCGCGGCGCGCTCTTCGGCCTCCTCCATCAGCCTCACGACCCGCTGTGGGTCGCGTAGATGCCGCGCCGTCACCTCCACGGCCTCGATCCCGACTCGACGGAAGGCCATCGCACGATCGAGGTCGCCGTCATGCTGGTCGGCCTCTCGGTGACCCCCGCCCGCGTACTCACCCGCAACGCTCCGCCGTGGGTCGAACAGGTCGGGCATGCCGACCAGTGCGCCGGTCTCCAGGTCGAGGATCGTGCGGTTGCACAGCGGTTCGGGCCAGCTGGCACGCTCGGTCCAGATCCTGCGGAGGTCGACCTCCGGCCGTGAGCGAGCACCCTCATGGGCGAGCGGCAGGATCCGGTCGAGGCGGCGTACGTCGCGGTACCAGTAACGCGCCCACCGGTACTTCTGCATGCGCCGGATGGAGGTGAGCTGCGCCCCGCACGTCATGTCGACCGCGACGACCCCGTCCCAGTCGTCAGGCTGTCGCCTGATCTCGTCGAACAGCGCGCGGTCGACGATCGCACACCTCATGCCGTGGAGGACGATGACCTCATCGTCAGGGATTCGGTCCTCGGTGAGCAGGATGCCCGGCCGGGGGCGACGGCGTTCGCCGTTGGCGGCGATGGGGACGGGCAGCTCGGTGCGGCCGTCGCGCGCGAGCCCGTCGAAGAAGCCCGCTCCGTGCAGCCGCAGCGCCGCCCACCCGGTCGCCACGGCGTGGGGGCCGGCCCAGGTGAGCGCCTCGAGGATCCGCTGCTCGACCGCGTTGCTGGTGTCGGCCGGCACGACCCAACCCGGTGCCGTGAACCGCCACCCGGGACCGCGCGCCTGGCCGCGCGTCGGTCCGGTCCTGCCCTCCGAGTCGATGCGCACCGGAAAGACCAGGTGCGTGGGAGGTGCTGCGTCGAGATCCCAACGATGGCTCATGCAGCCAGGTATGCCCGAGATCCGCAGGTGTCGGCGGGCGGTGGCGGCCGGTCTGTGGAGAACGTCGAGATGCACAGAATGGCTGTCCCGAACTGGTCAGGACAGCCATTCCGTGTGTCTCGACGCCCGGGGAGGGGGAGCCCGGGCGGGCCGGGAGGATCAGACCCCGACGTGCGCCCCCTCGGGGCCGTCGGTCGCCAGCTCCTCGTGCTTGACGTTGAGCAGCGTCCAGATGACCACCGAGGCCAGCAGCATCATCATCGAGCCGACCAGGAACGCGTTGGACGCCCCCTCGGTGAAGACCTGCAGCTGAACTGCGCGGTCGCCCATCGCAGCCCCGAGCTCCTGGCCGCGGTCGGTGGTGATCTGCGTGGCCGCGCTGCCCAGGATGGCCAGGCCCATGGCCCCGCCGACCTGCTGCATCGTGTTGAGGACACCGGACCCGATGCCGGAGTCGTCGGCCCGCAGGTGGTGGACGGCGGTCAGGGTCAGCGGCACGAACGTCGCACCCATGCCCAGCGACATCAGCAGGATGAACGGCAGCAGGTCGGTGACGTAGCTGCCCTCGACGGCCTGGACCGGAAGCGTCGTGTCGTAGGGCAGCCGCGAGAACCCGAACAGCCCGGCCGACGCCATCAGCGTGCCGACGCCGCCGACGATGCGCGGGTCGACCCGGTTGACCAGGCTGGAGCTCAGCCCGGCGGCGACCACGATGCCGACGCAGAAGGGCAGGAACGCGACGCCGGCCTCGATCGGGCTGTAGCCCATGACGTTCTGGATGTACTGGCTGAGGAAGTAGAACATCGCGAACATGGCGGCCGGGGCCAGGAACATCGCAGCGTAGCTGGCGGCCCGGGTGCGGTTGGTGAACACCCGGAACGGCAGCAGCGGGTCGGCCGTACGCCGCTCCACGAGCACGAAGACCACGAGGACGACGGCCCCGGCGATCAGGCTGGCCAGGGTCCACTGGTCGGTCCAGCCGTCGGCGCCGGCGCGGCTGAAGCCGTAGACCAGACCCAGCAGTCCGAGGGTGCCGAGGACGGCGCCCGGGAGGTCGAGGATGTGGTCGTGGGCCTCAGACTCGCGCAGGAACCGGGGCGCCAGCGCGGCGGCCGCGAGACCGATCGGCATGTTGATCAGCAGCGTGAGGCGCCAGCCCTCGATGTCGAACCCGGCGACGCCGTTGAGCCCGGTCAGCCAGCCGCCGAGCAGCAGGCCGACGGCCGCACCGGCGCCGGACATCGCGGCGTAGACCGCGAAGGCCCGGTTGCGGGCGGGGCCGGCGGGGAACGTCGTCGTGATCAGCGCGAGCGCCGCCGGCGAGGCCAGCGCGGCGCCCACGCCCTGGAGGCCCCGGGCCGCGAGCAGTGTGGCCTCGTTGGTGGCCAGACCACCCAGACCGGAGGCGACGGCGAAGACCGCCAGGCCGATCATGAAGATCCGGCGCCGCCCGAAGAGGTCGCCGAGCCGCCCGCCCAGGAGCAGCAGGCTGCCGAACGCCAGGGCGTAGCCGGTGACGACCCAGGTGAGGTTCTCGGGCGCGATGGACAGGTCGGACTGGATGTAGGGGAGCGCGATGTTCACGATGGTGCCGTCGAGCACCACCATGAGCTGCGCGACCGAGATGAGCACCAGGGCCCACCCGAGGTGGAGCGACTTGTCCGACGCGTCAGGCGAGGTCTCCTCGACCTCGAGGTCGGTCGGTGGGCCGCTGTGGGTCGTTTCTGTCATGCCTTCTTCTCCTGAGACTGGTGGGTGGCGGCGGGCAGGATGATCTGGTCGACCACCCGGGCGACGAGGTCCTCGGTGGGCTGCTCGCCCATGAGGAACACGCGGTGGAGCACGATCCCGGCGAGCGCCGGCTCGAGCAGACTGAGGTCGGCGTCGGGGCGCAGCTCGCCTCTCGCCTTGGCGCGCTCCCAGATCTGTCGGGAGGCGGCGATCTTGGGGCCGATGATCTCGGTCCGGAACGCGTGGGCGAACTCCGGATCACGGCCGACGGCGGTGATGACGCTGGCCATCATGCCGACCGCCTGGCTGTCGGTCACGCCCCCCAGGCCACAGAACATCTGCAGCAGGTCCTCGCGCAGAGACCCGGTGTCGGGGACGACCGGGGCCGGCTTGGTGGTGAGGAGCGCATCGATGACAAGCCGCAGCTTGGAGTTCCACCGGCGGTAGAGCGTGGCCTTGGACGCCCGGGCACGAAGCGCGACGGCATCCATCGTGAGCCGGTCGTAGCCGACGTCCTGGAGCACCTGGAGCGTGGCCTCGAGGATCTCGGCCTCGCGCACGCCCTCGACGCGCGGCCGGCTGGCCGTGGTCTCGGTGGGCGGTGTCATGCGGTTCTCCCCGGCGGTGGACGGCTGTTACCTGAATGAAACGAAACGGTTTCGTTTCATCGCGAACACAGTACGACGCCGGGGCATTCCGCCCAAACCGAATTACCGGTGGCGGTCTGGACCAGTGACCAGCCGGAGCGACTCCCGGGTCGCGAACTCGTTCCACCGGCCCACCCGGGTGAGCAGGTAGTGGCCCGCCCGGCCCATGTCCTCCAAGGTGGCGTCCGCACCTGCGGCGCCCGCCCGTTCGACGTACGCCGCGGTCGCCCGGTAGGACGTGATCCGGTCGCGGCGGCCGTGCGCGGCCCGCAGCGACCGCCCGACCAGGCCGTCGACGGGCTCGCCGGCCGGGAACCACGGGGCGAGCGCGACGACGCCCCGCACCGCCGGGTCGCCGGCGACGTTGACGGCCGTCCGGCCGCCCATCGAGTGGCCGAGCAGCGCGACCGGGACGTCGCCGAGCTCGCGGCGTACCTCGCCCAGCGCCCAGCGGGCGTCGTCCACCGGCGCACCGCCGTTCCACCCCCGCACCCGGTAGCGCAGCAGCCACGTGCTGGCGCCGGCCTGCCGGGCGGCGGGTGCCACGGCGCGCTGGAGCGCGGCCATCCGGAGCCAGGAGGTGCTGCGGCGGTCGACGGGCTCGGTGGAACGCTCCTTGCCGCCGTGCAGCAGGAGGATCACGGCCCGCGGTGCGGGCGCGTCGGATCGGGTGAGCAGAGGACCGGCCACGATGTCGATTCGTACCAGGGCGACCCCAGGGATGGGTGCCGGCCGGGTCATGCCTGGCGGTCGGCCGGGTGTCGGTGCGCACGGGCAGAATGAGCCCGTGAGCGACCCTGCCAGCGACCTCAGCCAGGCGACTCCGGAGGCCCGCGAGGAGCACCAGCGGCTCAGCGAGGAGATCGAGGAGGCGCGCTGGCGCTACTACGTCCTCGACGACCCGACGCTGTCCGACGCGGACTTCGACCAGCGGCTGCGCCGGCTCGAGGCGCTCGAGGACGAGTTCCCCGAGCTGCGTACGCCGGACTCGCCGACCCAGAAGGTCGGCGGCGCCGTGTCGACGGAGTTCACCGCGGTCCAGCACCTGCAGCGGATGGAGAGCCTGGACAACGCGTTCTCCTACGAGGAGCTCGCGGCCTGGCACGCCCGGCTGGCCCGCGAGGGGATCGACAAGGCCGATCTGCTGTGCGAGCTCAAGGTCGACGGGCTCGCGATCAACCTCCTCTACGAGCAAGGCCGGCTGGTCCGCGCCCTGACCCGCGGCGACGGCACCACGGGTGAGGACGTCACCCCCAACGTCAAGACGATCTCATCCATCCCGCACCGGCTGACCGGCACCGACGACTACCCCGTCCCGGGGCTGCTCGAGGTCCGCGGCGAGGTCTTCCTCCCGGTCGAGGCGTTCAACAAGCTCAACGAGTCGCTCGCCGACGCCGGCAAGCCGATGTTCGCCAACCCGCGCAACTCCGCGGCCGGTTCGCTGCGCCAGAAGGACCCGCGGGTGACCGCCACGCGCGCGCTCGGCATGGTCTGCCACGGGATCGGCAAGCGCGAGGGCTTCGAGCCGACCGCGCAGTCCCAGGCCTACGCCGCGCTGAAGGCCTGGGGTCTCCCGACGTCCGAGCACGTCAAGGTGCTGCCCTCCCTGGAGGCGGTGCAGGCCTACATCGAGGACGCGGGCGAACGACGGCACTCCATCGCGCCCTACGAGATCGACGGCGTGGTGATCAAGGTCGACGACGTCTCCCTCCAGCGCCGGCTCGGCTCGACCAGCCGGGCGCCGCGCTGGGCGATCGCGTTCAAGTACCCGCCCGAGGAGGTCAACGCCAAGCTCCTCGAGATCCGCGTCAACGTGGGGCGCACCGGCCGGGTGACGCCCTACGGCGTGATGGAGCCGACCCTGGTGGCCGGCTCGACGGTCGAGAACGCGACGCTCCACAACGCCCACGAGGTCAAGCGCAAGGACGTCCGCCCCGGCGACACGGTGATCCTGCGCAAGGCCGGTGACGTGATCCCCGAGATCCTCGGCCCGGTGCTGCCGCTGCGGCCCGAGGGCCTCGCCGAGTGGGTGATGCCGACCGAGTGCCCCTCCTGTGGCACTCCGCTCGCCGAGCAGAAGGAGGGCGACAAGGACCTCCGCTGCCCCAACCACCAGTTCTGCCCGGCCCAGGTGCGCGAGCGGGTGTTCCACGTCGCCGGGCGTGGTGCCTTCGACATCGAGGGTCTCGGCTACGAGGCGGCGGCCGCGCTGCTGGAGGCCAAGGTCATCGCCGACGAGGGCGACCTGTTCGCGCTCACCGAGGACCAGCTCAAGCAGGCACCCCTCTTCACCCGCGCACCCAGGAAGGACGAGGAGGGACCTCAGCTCTCCGCCAACGGCGAACGGCTGCTGGCCAACCTCGGTTCGGCCAAGCAGCGACCGCTCTGGCGGGTCCTGGTCGCGCTGTCGATCCGCCACGTGGGCCCGACCGCCGCTCGGGCGCTGGCCCAGGAGTTCGGGTCGATGGCCGCCATCCGGGGTGCCTCCCACGAGGCGCTCGCCGCCGCTGAGGGCGTCGGCCCGACCATCGCTGACGCGGTGATCGAGTGGTTCCAGGAGCCGTGGCACGTCGAGATCGTCGACAAGTGGGAGCGCGACGGCGTCTCGATGGAGGACGAGCGCGACGAGTCCGTCGCGCGCACCCTCGAGGGCCTGACCGTCGTGGTCACCGGCTCGCTGGTCGACTTCAGCCGCGACTCCGCCAAGGAGGCGATCCTGGCCCGGGGAGGCAAGGCCGCCGGGTCGGTCTCCAAGAAGACCGACTACGTCGTCGTGGGCGACAACGCCGGCTCCAAGGCCGACAAGGCCGAACAGCTCGGCGTGCCGATCCTGGACGAGGACAGGTTCAAGGTGCTTCTGGAGCGCGGTCCCTCGGCGATCTGACCCGCGTGGCTGCCGCGGCGGCTCGTCAGTCGTCTTGCTCGAACAGTCCGCGCAGCACGCCGATGAGAGCGGAGCCGCCGAGCAGCGCCCAGAAGAAGCCGACGCCCGTGATCTCCCGGTTGATCAGCACGACGAAGCCGGCCACCCAGATCGCGAGGATCGGCGGGACGAGGATCGCTGCGAGCACCCAGCGGTTGGCCAGCGCGGCGCGTGCGAAAACTCTCCAGCGGCGCCAGGCGCCTGCCCGGACGCCCTGGTCGATGCCGTCGGCGGCGGACTGCGGTAGCACGCGCTCCGCCGGCACCAAGCGGTCGAGACACTCGACCGCGGACTGGCCACGACGCCAGGCGTGCGGGTTGATCGTCAGGCCGTAGCCGTCGACAGTGACGAGGTGCCGCAGACCGTTCTCGTGCGCCAGCATGGCGTGCACCTCATGAGCTGGGATGGTGCGCGCGCGCTTGCCGTCCACGAGCTCGACAGCCTCGTCGCTGATCCGCAGCCGACTCGCGTCCCCGGGCCAGTTGACGCTCCGCCAGCTGCGTCCCCGGACCTTGGGTCTGCCCGTCGGGGCCTCGAGACGACGGATCTGCTCGGTGTATGTACTGGCACCCGGGACGCCGACCAGGAGGGTGGCGTGCATGGCCTTGAACGCAGAGACGACGTCCGACGTCGTGACGGCCCGCACTTCAGCCACCATCTCGTCGAGAGTCAGCGGCGGGCGTCCGGCGAAGTGCTCGTACGCCGCGCGCACGGCCACTCCGATCTCCGCGTAGGGGTCCTGGATTCCCTGGATGCGCGAGGACTTGAACTCCTCGAGCCGCTGCTCGTCGGTGCGGTGGACGCGGAGATGGCGCATGATCCCGAGCACGTCGTTGAGCAACGTGGGCAGAGCGGGGGGCTGGACGTCCGAGCCGGCCACCACGACCGCGGAAGACTCGTCGACGCGTTCGTAGACTGCCCACGGTGCGTACGCGTTGCCATCCTGGAAGCGCAGGCGATCTGCGAGCTCCTTGTTGAGGATCTCGGCCGCGAACGAGGACGCGACGCTGCGGGGCACGACGCCGGAAACGATCACGCCGGCCTCGTCGACGTACATCGCCGGGTAGCGCTCCTCGCACGGCACTGCGGGGCGGAGCGGCTGTAGGACGCCGTCCGGGAGGCGGAGCCGGAGGCTCGGAGGCGGAGCGCCGTCCAGGACCAGCACCGCATTGCCCTGGGTGAAGACCTCGGCCGCGCGTGCCGCGAGCCGCTCCGGAGTGGCTCGACCGAGTCCTACCTCGTCGTAGACGGACAACCCTGGACCGGTGGCGCCGTAGCGCCACCCCAGGGCCCGGGCCGTGGGTGAGCTGCCCCGCGTGCCGGCCTCGGCCTGGAGCACGCGGCGCTCGCGCTCGAGCTCGTCGAACCCCGGCCGGGCCAGCCAAGCTGTGAGGGCGTCGAGGTGTGCGGAGACCAAGTCGTGCGGACCGTGCGCCTGGAACATTGTGTCGACGAGCGAGACCTGCCCGTTGACGTGCAGAGGGCCGCCACCGCGGCCGTTGAGCGAGAGGTGCTCCAACAAGTGGAGGAAACCCGTGTCGGTGATGGACTCGTCAGCGAGGCCCGAGCGGAAGACCAGCCACGCAGCCAGCGTCGGGCGCCCGGTGTCCACCCAGAAGCACCGGACCCCGTCTACCTCTGTCTCGTGGAGCGTGACCATGTGGCGGACATCGTAGGTGCGGGTCCCGTCAGCCGATGACCATTTCCGAGACGTGCTGCAGCGAGTTGGCTCGATGGTCCGTCGATGACGGTGTGCCGGGCCGGGTCAGCGAGCACCGCGAACACGGCCTCGGCCGAGGCCGTGTTCGCGGCCGTTGCGCTGACGCTCTCCTCGGTCATGAGGGAGTGGACGCTACGGCGACGCGGGACTCAGCGGGTGGTCAGAAGTCCTCGTCGAACCCCACCACCCCGGTCACTCCGACCTGGTAGGCCGAGACCTTGCGCTCGAAGAAGTTCGACAGCTCCTGGACGTCCTGGAGCTCCATGAACGCGAGTGGGTTCTTCGAGCCGTAGATCAAGGGCAGGCCCAGCCGCTCCATCCGCCGGTCGGCGACGTACTCGAGATAGGCGCGCATGTCGGCCGTCGAGAGCCCGGCGACGCCGCCGCCGAGCAGGTCCTCGGCGAACTGCGCCTCGGCGTCCACGCCGTCGACCAGCATCTGGCGGACCTGGGCGACCATCTCCTCGTCGAACAGGTCCGGCTCCTCCTCGCGGACGGTGTCGACGACGTCGAAGGCGAACGCCATGTGCATCGACTCGTCGCGGAACACCCAGTTGGTGCCCGAGGCCAGGCCGTTGAGCAGGCCCCGGGAGCGGAGGAAGTAGACGTAGGCGAAGGCGCCGTAGAAGAACAGGCCCTCGATCACCGCGGCGAAGCAGATCAGGTTGAGCAGGAACCTCCGCCGGTGCTCCTTGGTCTCCAGCGCGTCGAGGTCGAAGACCGAGTCGATCCACCGGAAGCAGAAGTCGGCCTTGGCCTTGATCGAGGGGATGTTGTCGACCGCCGCGAACGCCTCGTGCCGCTCGGTCTCGTCGGGCACGTACGTGTCCAGCAGGGTCAGGTAGAACTGCACGTGCACCGCCTCCTCGAACAGCTGGCGGGAGAGGTAGAGCCGGCCCTCGGGGCTGTTGATGTGCTGGTAGAGGTTGAGCACCAGGTTGTTCGCGACGATGGTGTCGCCGGTCGCGAAGAACGCCACCAGCCGCGAGACCAGGTGCCGCTCGGCCTCGGTCAGCCGCTGGAGGTCCTTGAGGTCGGAGTGCAGGTCGACCTCCTCGACCGTCCAGGTGTTCTTGATGGCGTCGCGGTAGCGGTCGTAGAAGTGCGGGTAGCGCATCGGCCGCAGGGTGAGGTTCATCCCCGGGTCGAGGAGCATCTTCGTCTCGGTGTGGTCGGACACGGTGGTCACTGGCAGGCCTCGCAGTTCTCGGGGTTCTCGAGCGAGCAGGCGACGGCGTCAAGGGAGGCCACCGGCTCGTTGACGGACGTGGTCGTCTGGGTGATCCGGGTGGCCGGCCTCGAGCGCAGGTAGTAGGTCGTCTTGAGACCCGCCTTCCACGCGTAGAGGTACATCGACGAGAGCTTGCCGATCGAAGGGCCGGCGATGAACAGGTTGAGCGACTGGCTCTGGTCGACGTACGCCGAGCGAGCGGCGGCCATGTCGATCAGCGCGCGCTGCGGCAGCTCCCAGGCCGTCCGGAACAGCGTCCGGACGTCCTCCGGCAGGGCGGCGATGCCCTGGACCGAGCCCTCGGCCCTCTTGATCGCCTCGCGGATCTCCGGCGTCCACAACCCGCGGGCCTTCAGCTCGCGGGTGAGGGCGCCGTTGACCTGGAGGAACTCGCCGGACAGCGTCTCGCGCTTGAACAGGTTGGACACCTGCGGCTCGATGCACTCATAGCAGCCCGCGATCGACGCGATGGTCGCCGTGGGTGCGATCGCGATGAGCAGCGAGTTGCGCAGCCCGTGCTCGGCGATGCCGGCCCGGACCGCCGCCCAGCGCTCGGGCTGGGTGGGCTCGGCCGGCCAGTGGTCGGGCTGGAGCACGCCCTGCGCGGCCCGCGTCTCGGCGTACGCCGGGTGCGGGCCGTGCACGCGCGCGAGCTCGGCCGAGACCTCGAGCGCGGTCAGGTAGATCTCCTCCTGGATCCTGGTCGACAGCTCCCGTGCCTCGGCGGAGTCGAAGGGCAGCCGGAGCGCGAAGAACACGTCCTGCAGACCCATCAGGCCCAGACCGACCGGACGCCAGCGCGGGTTGGAGGCCGCCGACTGCTCGCTCGGGTAGTAGTTGACGTCGATCACCCGGTCCAGCAGCGGCACGGCGGTCCGCACCGTCTCGCGGAGCTTGGCCCAGTCGACGTCGGAGCCGTCGCTCGCCAGGTGCTGGGCGAGGTTGACCGACCCCAGGTTGCACACCGCGGTCTCGTGGTCCGAGGAGACCTCGATGATCTCGGTGCACAGGTTGGACAGGTGGACCACCGGCCCGCCGGGCGAGCCTTCGACGGGGTCGCTGGTCTGGTTGCAGGTCCGGTTGGCGGCGTCCTTGAACGTCATCCAGCCGTTGCCGGTCTGCGCGAGGGTGCGCATCATCTTCCCGTAGAGGTCGCGCGCCTTGACCTGGCGGACGTAGCGGCCCTCCTCCTCGGCCCGGCGGTACGCCGCGTCGAACGCGTCGCCCCACAGGTCGGGCAGCTCGGGCGCCTGGTCCGGGTCGATCAGCGACCAGTCGGCGTCTGCCTCGACCCGGCGCATGAACTCGTCGGGGACCCAGTTGGCCAGGTTGAGGTTGTGCGTGCGCCGGGCGTCCTCACCGGTGTTGTCACGGAGCTCGAGGAACTCCTCGACGTCTGGGTGCCACGGCTCCAGGTAGACGCAGGCGGCGCCCTTGCGGCGCCCTCCCTGGTTGACCGCGGCCACCGACGAGTCGAGGGTCCGCAGGAACGGCACGATGCCGTTGGACTGGCCGTTGGTGCCGCGGATCAGCGCCCCTCGCGACCGGACCCGCGAGAACGCGATCCCGATGCCGCCGGCGAACTTGGACAGCTTGGCGACCTGCGCGTAGCGCGAGTAGATCGAGTCCAGGTCGTCGCGCGGGCTGTCGACGAGATAGCACGACGACATCTGGGTGTGCCGGGTCCCGGAGTTGAACAGGGTGGGGCTGCTGGGCAGGTAGGCCAGCGACGACATGAGCCGGTAGAAGTCGATCGCCTCACCCGGGCCCTGCGCGAGCCCGCAGGCGACCCGGAGCAGGAAGTACTGCGGGGTCTCGACGACCAGTCGGCTGCTGGGGTGCCGCAGGAGGTAGCGGTCGTAGACCGTGCGCAGGCCGAAGTACTCGAACCGGCGGTCGGCGGCCGGGTCCACCGCGAAGTCGAGCTTGCGGGCGTTGTCCTTGACGAACCGGGCGGTGTCCTCGCCGATCAGGCCCTCGGCGTGGCCGAGCGAGATCGACTGGCTGAACGACATGACGCCCTGGTTGCGGACCTCCTTGTCGATGTAGCCCGACAGCAGCCGGGCGGCCAGCCGGGAGTACTGCGGCTCCTCGCCGATCATCTCGGCGGCCGTCTGGATCGACAGCCGGTCCAGCTCGGCGGTGGTGGCGCCGTCGTAGAGGCCGCTGATCGTGCGGGTCGCGACCCGCATCGGGTCGACGTCGGCCAGGTCGTCGCAGACCCGGTCGACGGCGCGCACGATCTTGTTGACGTCGACCGGTTCGGTGTCGCCGTTGCGCTTGCGTACCTGCATCGTCTCTCTCCTCGCGAGAACGTGATGACAGCCCGAGGCGCACGCGAGGGAGCGGCGTCGGCCTTCCCACGAGGCCTCGGACCACCGCACCCGGCGGGTGCGGTGCGCTGGCAGGTCTTCGGACTCGCGGGCCAGCCGGGCTCTGTCTCCAGGCCCAGCGCCTACTGGCCGTCGCTTCCCAGGTCGGCCCGATTGCTCGAGCTCGGCCCAGTGCGTCTGACGGCGGTCGTTCCCACTCACCGCTGCGGGGCAGTCCCCGATTCCCACGGGGTTCCCTGTTGCCTCACCACGCCTGGCTGACGTCATGAACCAGCTGCGTCGAGCACCATATGTAGGTCGCTATCGCATTTGTGGGACCACATCTTGTGTCGGCGTGTCGGTCGGTGCCGAAGTGCTCAGGACCCGTCCTCGAGGACCCTGGCGTGCAGTCGCGTGGTCAGCAGCCGTCGTTCGGCGTCGTTGGCGGTCAGTGTGAGGGCCACCCGGTTGGCCTCGGCGGCCTCGCCGTGGCGCCCGACCGCGGTGAGCAGCTCGGCCCGGGTGGCGTGGAAGAGGTGGTAGGCCGCCAGCGGCTCGGCCAGGGCCTCGACGTCGGCCAGCGCGGCCTCGGCCTGGCGTCGTCCGAGCTGGGCGACGGCGACGGCCCGGTTGAGCCGGGTGACGGGCGACCGGTCGAAGTCCAGGAGCAGCTCGTAGAGCGTGACGATCTGAAGCCAGTCGGTCTCGGCCCAGGACGGCGAGGTGGCGTGCACGGCGGCGATCGCGGCCTGGAGCTGGTAGCGGCCGGGCCGCTTCAACGCCGCCGCCCGCGCCAGCAGGCGGTCGCCCTCCTCGATGGCGCCGGCGTCCCACAACGAGCGGTCCTGGTCGCGCAGCAGGACCAGCCCACCGTCCTCGTCGAAGCGGGCCCGGCTCCGGGCGTGCTGCAACCTCAGCAGCGCCGCGAGCCCCCACGCCTCGGCCTCCCGGGGGAGCGAGGTGGCGACGACCCCGGCCAGCCACACGGCATCGGCGGCCAGGTCACGGTCCTGGGTTGGCCCGGTCGAGGACACGAAGCCCTCGTTGAACATCACGTAGACGACGGCCAGCACGTCGGACAGCCGCTCGGTCAGCTCGCCGTCGGGCGGGACCGTCAGCGCGATGTTGGCCGACACGATCTTGCGCTTGGCCCGGACGATCCGTTGTGCCAGCGTCGTCTCGTTGACCAGGAACGCCCGCGCGATCTGGGGCGTCGTGAGGCCGACGACGGCACGGAGGGTCAGGGCGAGCCGCGCCTCCGGGGCGAGCGCCGGGTGGCAGCACGCGAACAGCAGCGCGAGCCGGTCGTCGGTCCCCGGCCTGGGCTCGGAGGGCGGGTCGGCTCGTGCGGCCAAGGCGCGCTGGCGGTCACGGCGGCGTACGGCGTCCATCGCGTTGCGGCTCGCGGCGGTGTGGAGCCACGCCGCCGGGCGGTCAGGCGGCCCGTCGCGACGCCAGGACGTGAGCGCCTCGGTGACCGCGCTCTGGACGGCCTCCTCGGCGAGGTCGAAGTCGCCGAACCGCCTCGACAGCGACGCGACCAGCGGACCGGCCTCCTCGCGCAAGGTCTGCGCGAGGAGGCTGTCCGTGCTCATCGTCGGAGGAAGGTCACTGCTCGAACTGCGAGTAGTCCTCGACCATCGGCCGGATCTCGACGGCGCTGCCCGGGAACTGAAGGCTCGGCCAGGTCTTGGTCAGGGCGATCGCGGCGTCCATGTCGGGGACGTCGATGATCGAGAAGCCGCCCACGACCTCCTTGGCCTCGTTGAAGGGACCGTCGACGACGACCGGGCCCTCGTCACCGTGCTTGACGGTGGTCGCCGTCTCGAGACCCATCAGCTCGGCGCCACCGTCGGCGATCTTGTCGGCGTTGACGGTGAACCACTCGTAGATCTTCTTGTAGTCGGCCTCCATCGTCTCCTTGTCGATCGTCGCGTCGAGGTCGGGACGGGAGGTGAACATCAGGACGTACTTCATGGGTGCTGCCTCTCTCGCGCACGGCCCCGCGGCTCGGGGCTCGGTCACCACCTCGTCGCCGCTGGTGACCGGAAATCGACAGTGATCACGGCATAGGGATCAGGGCCTAGTGTGGCGCCCATGGGGGAGATCGAGAACCGCCCGCAGCACGACCCCTCGCAGCTGCGCATCTCCGACGCCGACCGGCACCGCGTCGCGGACATCCTGCGCGATGCTGCGGGTGAGGGCAGGCTCGACCTCGACGAGCTCGAGGAGCGGCTGGAGCTGACCTGGGCGGCCAAGACCTACGCCGAGCTGGTGCCGATCACGCTCGACCTGCAGGCACCCGGCATCGGTGCGCCGCCCGCCGGCGCACCGACGCACCGTCCGCCGTCGCAGGTCCCCGCGGTCGGGCACAACTCGTCCATCGCGATCATGGGCGACTGCAGGCGACAAGGCGTGTGGTCGATCCGCGAGAGGCACAACGCCTTCGCCCTCATGGGCAGCGTGCTGATCGACCTCCGCCAGGCGCAGCTATCGGGCCACGAGACCACCATCAACGCCAACGCCGTCATGGGCGAGGTCAAGGTGATCGTGCCGGCGCACATGCACGTCGTCGTGGCCGGCACCCCGATCATGGGCGACTACAGCCTGGGCAAGGACAAGACCACGGCCGAGCTGGGGCCCGACTCGCCCGTCGTCCGGCTGCGAGGGGTGGCCCTGATGGGCTCGGTCGTCGTCCAGCGACAGCCGGCGCCGGGCACGCCGAGGAAGTACCTGGGCACCTACTGAAGCCGCCGTCAGGCGACTATGCAGTCGATGAGCTTCTCCTACGCACCGCGCCGGGTGGTGCTGGTCGTGCTCGGCTGCGTGGTGCTCGGCGTCGGCGTCGGCATGCTGCTCACCGCGGACCTGGGCTCCGACGGCTACTCCACCCTCGTCAACGGAGTGTCGATCGCGACCGGGATGGCGTTCCTGCTGGCCAATGTGCTGATCAGCCTGCTCTTCCTGGTGGTCGCGGCGCTGCGCAAGGTGCTCCCGGGCGTGGGCACGGTGATCCAGGTCGTGGTCGTCGGCTGGACCGTCTCGTTCCTGATCGACGTGCTCGACACCCCTGACGGGCTTCCGTGGCGGCTCGCGCTGCTCGCCGCCGCGTTCCCGGTGCTGGCGATCGGCATCGCGGTCTACCTCGGCGCCCACACCGGCGCCGGGCCGGCCGAGGCGGCCGCGCTCGCCTGGGACCCGCCGGTCCCGTTCAGGTGGAGCTACAGCCTGGTCCAGGGCGGCGGAGCGCTGGTCGGGTGGCTGCTCGGAGCGACCATCGGCGTCGGCACGATCGCGGTGATCGTGGCGCTGGGCCCGGCCGTCGACCTCGCGAGCCGGCTGCTCCGCGTGGACGTGCATCAGGGCACCGGCGCCCAAGCCCGGGCACCCTCCTAGGATTGCGCGCATGGCTGAGATCACCCGGGACGAGCTCGCGCATCTCGCGATGCTGGCCCGGATCGAGTTGTCCGACGCCGAGCTCGACCACCTCGCGCCGCAGCTGTCGGTGATCCTCGACTCGGTCGCCTCGATCAGCGGGGTGGCCAGTGACGACGTACCGCCCACCTCGCACGCGCTGCCGCTCACCAACGTCTTCCGCGAGGACGTCGTCGTGCCGGGGCTCACTCCGGAGGAGGCGCTCTCCGGCGCACCCGAGCACGAGCAGCAGCGGTTCGCCGTCCCCCGGATCCTGGGCGACGAGCAGTGACGGCCATCGCCCGCAACACCCGGAGGTCCGCCGCCGAGCTCGCCGACGACCTCGCCCGCGGTGACACGACGTCGGTCGAGCTCACCCGAGCCCATCTCGCGATGATCGACAAGGTCGACAGCGCGGTCCACGCGTTCCTGCACGTCGACGCCGAGGGCGCGCTGGCCCAGGCCGCCGAGTCGGACGCCCGCCGTGCGGCCGGCACGCCGGCCTCGCCGCTGGACGGCGTGCCCATCGCGGTCAAGGACGTCCTGGCCACCAAGGGTCTGCCGACCACCTGCGGCTCGCGGATCCTCGAGGGCTGGGTGCCGCCCTACGACGCCACGGTGGTCACCCGGCTCCGCGAGGCGGGTCTGCCGATCCTGGGCAAGACCAACATGGACGAGTTCGCGATGGGCTCGTCCACCGAGCACTCGGCCTACGGCCCCACGCGCAACCCCTGGGACCTCGGCCGGATCCCGGGCGGGTCCGGCGGTGGCTCCGCGGCGGCGGTCGCGTCGTTCCAGGCACCCCTCGCGCTGGGCACGGACACCGGCGGGTCCATCCGCCAGCCGGGCGCGGTCACCGGGACGGTCGGCATGAAGCCGACGTACGGCGGGGTGTCGCGTTATGGGCTCGTGGCGCTGGCCAACTCGCTCGACCAGGTCGGGCCGGTCACGCGCACCGTCCTGGACGCCGCACTCCTCCACGAGCTGATCGGCGGGCACGACCCGCGCGACTCCACCTCGATCGACGAGCCCGTCAGTGCGCTCGTCGAAGCGGCCCGCCAGGGCGCCGACGCCGACCTCGCCGGGGTCCGGATCGGTGTCGTCAAGGAGCTTGGGGGCGAGGGCTACCAGGCCGGCGTGCTCGCCCGCTTCCAGGAGTCGGTCGAGCTGCTCGTCAAGGCAGGCGCCGAGGTCGTCGAGGTCAGCTGCCCCCACTTCGTGCACGCGCTCGCGACCTACTACCTGATCCTCCCGGCGGAGGCGTCCAGCAACCTCGCGAAGTTCGACGCGATGCGCTACGGCCTGCGGGTGGTGCCCGAGGACATCGAGGCACCCTCGGCCGAGGACGTCATGCGGGCCACCCGCGAGGCCGGGTTCGGTGACGAGGTCAAGCGTCGCATCATCCTCGGCACCTATGCGTTGTCCAGTGGCTACTACGACGCCTACTACGGCCAGGCCCAGAAGGTGCGCACGCTGATCTCGCGCGACTTCGCGGCTGCCTTCGAGCAGGCCGACGTGCTGGTGTCACCGACGGCCCCGACCACGGCGTTCAAGCTGGGGGAGAAGGTCGACGACCCCATCGCGATGTACCTCAACGACCTGGCGACCATCCCGGCCAACCTGGCGGGGGTGCCCGGCATCTCTGTGCCCAGCGGCCTCGCCGACGAGGACGGGCTCCCTGCGGGCTTCCAGGTCCTCGCGCCGGCGCTGGCCGACGACCGCTGCTACCGGGTCGGCGCCGCGCTCGAGGCGATGCTGCTCGACCGGTGGGGCGGTCCGCTGCTCGACCGGGCACCCGCTCTGGGAGTGTCTCGAGACGGCTCGTCCCTCGCCTCCTCGACAACCGGAAAGACGTCTGTCTGATGACCGTCACGCACCGCGCTGCCGATGAGCTGATGCCCTGGGATGACGTCCTGGCGGCGTACGACCCCGCCCTCGGGCTCGAGGTCCACGTCGAGCTCAACACCGCGACGAAGATGTTCTGCGGGTGCCCGGCACTCTTCGGCGGCGCACCCAACAGCCACGTCTGCCCGACCTGCCTGGGGCTGCCCGGTGCGATGCCGGTCGTCAACGGCAAGGCGGTCGAGTCGGCGATCCGGATCGGGCTGGCGCTCAACTGCCAGATCGCCGAGTGGTGCCGGTTCGCGAGGAAGAACTACTTCTACCCGGACATGCCGAAGAACTTCCAGACGTCCCAGTACGACGAGCCGATCTGCTTCGACGGCTTCATGGACGTCGACGTGGACGGCGAGACCTACCGGGTCGAGATCGAGCGCGCCCACATGGAGGAGGACACCGGCAAGTCGACCCACATGGGCGGCGCCACCGGCCGGATCCACGGCGCCGACTACTCGCTGGTCGACTACAACCGTGCAGGGATCCCCCTCATCGAGATCGTCACCAAGCCGATCCTCGGCACCGGGGCGAAGGCCCCTGAGGTCGCGCGCGCCTATGTCAGCCAGCTGCGAGACCTGATCGTCGCCCTCGGTGTGTCCGAGGCGCGGATGGACCAGGGCAACCTGCGTGCCGACGTCAACCTCTCGCTCGCCCCGAAGGGCTCTACCGCTCGTGGGGGTGTGCTCGGCACCCGGACGGAGACCAAGAACGTCAACTCGTTCCGGTCCGTGGAGCGCGCGGTGCGCTACGAGATGCAGCGCCACGGCGCCGTGCTCGCGTCGGGAGGCTCGATCCTCCAGGAGACCCGGCACTGGCACGAGGACACCGGCGTCACCACCAGCGGTCGCGTGAAGTCGGACGCGGACGACTACCGCTACTTCCCGGAGCCGGATCTCGTCCCCGTGGCGCCGTCACGCGAGTGGGTCGAGGAGCTGCGTGGCACGCTGCCGGAGAACCCGACCGAGAAGCGCGCCCGGCTCCAGGCGGAGTGGGGCTTCAGCGACCTCGAGATGCGCGACACCGTCGGGGCCGGCGCGCTCACGCTGATCGAGGAGACCGTCGCCGCGGGCACGACCCCGCAGACCGCGCGGAAGTGGTGGCTCGGCGAGCTGGCCCGCCGGGCCAACGACCAGGGACGCGACCTCGCCGACCTCGCCGTGGGCCCGGCCCAGGTGGCCGCGGTGCAGGCGCTGGTGGACGCCGGGACCCTCAACGACAAGCTCGCCCGGCAGGTCTTCGACGGACTGTTCGCCGGTGAGGGCACGCCGGAGGAGATCGTCGCCGCCCGGGGGCTGGCCGTCGTCTCCGACGACGGAGCCCTGTCCGCCGCGGTGGACGAGGCGATCGCCGCCAACCCGGACGTGGCCGACAAGATCCGCGAGGGCAAGGTCGCCGCCGCCGGGGCGCTCATCGGCGCGGTGATGAAGGCGCTGGGCGGCCAGGCCGACGCCGGCCGGGTGCGCGAGCTGATCCTGGAGAAGCTCGGAGCTTCCTAGGACACACGCGGCGGCTAAGGCGCCGGGGTCAGGGCGCCGGGGTCAGGGTGCCGATCGAGAACCCGGTGATCTCGCCCAGCCGGCCTCGCCACAGGAGGCCGGCGTTGGTGGGGGTGAAGCGCCCACCCGAGACGTACTGCGCGTCCCGCAGGTGCAGGAACTGGGTGGTGACCTCGCGGCCCGCGTTCTCGAGGATCTGGTTCATGCCGCCCGCGAGCGAGCTCAGGAACTCGTGCGCGCTGCCCTCGCCACTGGCTCCGAGGATCCGCAGCCAGGCCCGTGGTCCGATCATGACCCCGGTCACCGTGGCGCCGGGGACGTTGACCGTGATGCCCAGCTCGAACCCCTCCTTGTGCCTGGCGACCTCGGCCAGGGCCACCAGCAGCCCGTCGGCCGGGATGGGGTCGAAGTCCGCGTCACTCACCGGGTCAGAGTAGGGTGCGAGCCGCACAACAAGTCCATCCACATCCACGCCCGTGGCGGGGGAAGCCGGTCTGAGTCCGGCGCTGACCCGCAACCGTAGGCGCGCCTCTCCCCTCGGGGTTTCGGGGAGAGCGGCGCGTGAGCCGGAGCACCTGCCACGTCGCGTCCTGATCACACGCTGTCGAGGAAAAACAGCGGGTGGCCCCCTCGGAGCACTGGCTCCCGGCCTCCCGCTGGCGCAGCGGGAAGGAACCCGTGAACAACCGCAAGAAGCTCGTCGCCGGCACCCTGGCGCTCGCCCTGTCGTTCGGCATGTCCTTGGGCACCGCCACACCGGCCCAGGCCGGGGACCCCATCGACCAGACCGAGCGCTGGCTCGGCAAGCAGCTCACCGGGGGACTGGTCCACAACGACCAGTTCGACTTCGACGACTACGGCCTCAGCATCGACGTCGGCCTCGCCCTCCAGGAGCTCGGCCAGCCCCGGACCGCCAGGACCGTCCGCAAGGCCATCGCCAAGAACGTCGACAGCTACACCACCGGTGCCGACTTCGGCAGCAGCGACATCTACGCGAGCGCCACGGCCAAGGCGGCGGCGTTCGCGCAGGTCACCGGCGCCGACCCGAGTGCCTTCGGCGGTGTCAACCTGATCAAGCGGCTCGCCAGGCGGGTCGCCAACAAGGCCCCGATCGCGGGCCGGATCCAGGACAAGAGCACCGACGACTTCGCCAACGTCATCGGCCAGTCGTTCGCCGTCCAGGCGCTGACCACCGCCGGTCACAAGAAGGCCGGCAAGGCCACCAGGTTCCTGCTCGCCCAGCAGTGCAAGGGCGGCTACTTCCGGCTCAACTTCACCGCGGACAAGACCGCCGCGGACCAGACCTGCGACGGCGGCAAGCGCAAGAGCACCAGCGCCCCTGACACGGACGCGACCGCGCTCGCCGTGCTGGCGCTGCTCGAGAACCCGAAGCTCTCGAAGGCGGTCAAGGCGTCGGTCACCAAGGCGGTCGGATGGCTGGCGAAGCGGCAGGCCAAGAACGGCAGCTTCGGCGGTGGCACGTCCACCGAGGCACCCAACGCCAACAGCACCGGGCTCGCGGCCTCCGCCCTGGGCGCCGCCGGCTCGTGCGCCCAGGCCAACAAGGCCGCGAAGTGGCTGACCAAGCTGGTCGTCTCGGGTGTCTCCGGTGAGAACGGCGCGATCGCCTACGACAAGGCCGCGCTGGCCGGGGCCCAGGACGGCATCGGCGTCACCGAGGAGGACCAGTTCCGCCGGGCGACCGCGCAGGCCGCCCCCGCGCTGGTCTACACGATCATCGACGGCTGCGACTGAGCGTGCCCTTGCTGCATCTCGGGGCGCCTCGCCTCGCCGCCGCGGCCCTCGTGGTCGCGGCGGCGGGGCCGCTCAGCCTCGCCGCGAACCCGGCGCAGGCCGCCACCTGCGACCCGGGCAGCGGCGTGAGCGTCGTCGTCGACTTCAAGGGCCTCGGGGGCGGCGCGCAGTCCGTCTGCGACGCCGCGGGCGGCGGGGAGATCGCCTCGACCCTCTTCACCCGCAACGGCTTCGAGCTGACCTATGCCCAGCGCCAGCCCGGCTATGTGTGCCGGGTCGAGTCGATGCCCGCCAGTGACCCCTGCGTCAACACCTCCCCGGCAAGCGCCTACTGGGGCCTGTGGTGGTCGGACGGCAAGAGCGGCACCTGGACCTACTCCTCGTTGGGCGTGCAGTCGCTGACGATCCCGGCGGGTGGGTCGGTGGCCTTCGCCTGGGACGACGTCGACGGCCAGGTCAAGCCTGGGGTCACGCCGCCCGCGAAGGCGGCCGCCAGCCCGTCGCCCAGCCCGACGCCGACGGTCAAACCGACGCCGACGGCCAAGCCGACCCCCACGGTGAAGCCGACGCCGACACCGACGCCCACGCCGACGCCGACGCCGACGGCGACTCCGACGGAATCGACGCCGACGCCGACGCCGACGGTGACGCTGACGCCTGCACAGACACCGACTGCCGCGGAGACGCCGAGCCCCAGCGCGACTGCGACTGCGAGCGCGAGCGACGACGCGGTGCAGCCGACGAGCGCGCCCGCCGACCCGGGGGACAGCGGCGGCGTGCCGGTCTGGCTGCCGGTGCTGGTGATCCTCGCGTTGTTCGGTGCCGCAGCACTGGTCGTCGTACGCCGGCGGTCCTTGGCGTGACCTCCCGGCTGCCCCGCGACCTGCACCCCGTGGCCTGGTGGGTGTGGGCGCTGGGGCTTGCCGGGGCTGCCTCCCAGACCACCAACCCACTGGTGCTGCTCACGCTGCTGGGGGTGGCGACGCTGGTCGTCATGGCCCGGCGGTCGGACCAGCCCTGGGCCGGCTCGTTCCGGCTCTACGTGGCCGTCGGCGCGGTCATCGTGGTCATGCGGGTCCTCTTCCGGGTCTTCCTCGGTGGCGGTGTGGAGACCGGACGGGTGGTCCTCGACCTGCCCGAGGTCCCGCTGCCCGACTGGGTGCTGGGCCTGCGCCTGCTCGGGCCGGTGACCCAGGAGGCGTTGCTGGCCGGGCTCTACGACGGGCTCCGTCTCGCGACCATCGTCATCTGCGTCGGGGCGGCCAACGCGCTGGCCAACCCCAAGCGGCTGCTCCGCTCGGTGCCTGCGGCGCTGCACGAGGTCGGCACCGCGCTCGTGGTCGCGGTGACCGTGCTACCGCAGTTCGCTGACAGTGCCCGCCGGGTGCGGCTCGCCCAGAGCCTCCGGGCCGGCGACACCCGCCGGGTGGGCCGGCTCCGGCGCTACCTGGTGCCCGTGCTCGAGGACGCGCTCGAGCGCTCGTTGCGCCTGGCCGCGGGCATGGACACCCGTGGCTACGGCAGGTCCGGCGGAGCCAGCTCCCAGGAGCGTCGGGTGACCGGCGCGCTGCTGCTCGCCGGTCTGTGCGGTATCTGCGTCGGCATCTACGCCGGGCTGGACACGACCGCGCCGCGGGTCCTGGCGACGCCGATGCTGGTGCTGGGCGTCGCAGTGGCGGTCGTCGGGCTGGTCGGTGCGGGCCGCCGGGTGTCGCGCACCCGCTACCGACCCGACCCGTGGCGCGCACCCGAGCTGGTCGTGATGGCTGCCGGCCTCGGTGCCGCGGTCACCATGTGGTGGGTGGCACGCCACCAGATGGTGGTCGCCTACCCGGACCTCACGTCGTGGCCGAGCCTGACCGTGGCGGCGCTGGTCGCCGCGACCGTCGGCCTGGTCGCGGCGCCCGTGGCCCCCGAACCCAAGCTGGCCCTCGCATGATCGAGCTGCGCGGCATCACCGTCTCCTACGACGGCGCCCCGGTCCTGCGGGACGTCGACCTCGGCATCCCTGACGGTGAGCTGGTGCTCGTGTCGGGGCCGACCGGGTCGGGCAAGTCGACGCTCCTCGGCGTCGTGACCGGGCTCGTGCCCCGCTTCTCCGGCGGTCACCTGACCGGCGACGTCCTGCTCGACGGTACGAGCATCCTCCAGGCCCCGCCCCGCGAGCGAGCGCACGTCATCGGCTACGTCGGGCAGGACCCGCTGGCCGGGTTCGTGACCGACACCGTGGAGGAGGAGCTCGCCTACGGCATGGAGCAGCTGGGGTTGCCCGCGGACACCATGCGCCGCCGCGTCGAGGAGACCCTCGACCTGCTGGGCATCGCGGCGCTGCGGTCGCGCGAGCTGCGCACGCTGTCCGGCGGTGAGCAGCAGCGGGTGGCCATCGGTGCCGTGCTGACCATGCACCCGCGGCTGCTGGTGCTCGACGAGCCCACCTCGGCCCTCGACCCGACCGCGGCCGAGGACGTCCTCGCCACGCTCACCCGGCTGGTGCACGACCTGGGGGTCTCCGTGCTCCTGGCCGAGCACCGGCTGGAGCGGGTCGTCCCGTTCGTCGACCGGATGGCCCTGCTCACCCCGTCACCCGGAGGCGGGACGCTCGAGGTGGGTGAGCCCGCCGACCTGCTGGCCCACTCGCCCGTCGCACCCCCTCTCGTCGACCTGGGCCGGCACGCCGGCTGGACGCCGCTGCCGCTGACGGTGCGGGAGGCTCGGCGCCGGCTGGCGTCGAGACCCACCGATTGGCTGCCGGAGCCGCCCCAAGACGACCAATCCGTGAGTCTCGACGCCGCCAGGCCGCCCGCGGGCCTCATCGCGAGCCACGTCACGGTCACCCACGGCCGGAGCGTGGCCGTTCGCGAGGTGTCCCTCGACCTGTCGCCGGGGGTGACGGCCCTGATGGGGCGCAACGGAGCGGGCAAGTCCTCCTTGCTGTGGGCGCTCCAGGGGTCGGGGCCGCGCCGCTCGGGGAGCGTGGACGTGGGCGGGACCGACCCGGCCGACCAGAAGCCCGCCGCCCGTCGGGCGCTCGTCGGCCTGCTGCCCCAGAGCGCCGCAGACCTGCTCTACCTGGAGACCGTCGACGAGGAGTGCGCCGCCGGCGGCGAGGGCTGCCGCGCGCTGCTCGACACCCTGGTGCCGGACATCCCCGGCGACCGACACCCGCGCGACCTGTCGGAGGGGCAGCGGCTGGCCGTCGCGCTGGCGCTGGTGCTCGCACCCCGGCCCCCGGTGGTGCTGCTCGACGAGCCCACCCGGGGCCTCGACTACGCCGCCAAGCGGGGCCTGGTCGGAGTCCTGCGCGGGCTCGCCGACGACGGCCGGACGGTCCTGGTGTCCACCCACGACGTGGAGTTCGTCGCCCTCGTCGCCGACCAGGTGGTCGTGCTCGCCGACGGAGAGATCGTCTCCCACGGCCCGGTCCGCCGGGTGCTCGCCGAGTCGCCGGCGTTCGCGCCGCAGATCATGAAGGTCCTCGGGCCGCCGTGGCTCCGCGTCGACGAGGTGGTCGACGAGGGGCAGACATCCCGAGGCGGGGTCGTCGGGGCCGGCCGGTGAGCGGGGTCGAGGCCGTCCGTGCCGTTCCGCTGTCCCGGCGGTCGGCGGTCATCCTGGGCGTCGCGTCGTTCGGCGGGCTGATGATGCTGGTGTGGCCGCTGCTCGTGCGGGTCACCCCGGAGACCCGGGTCGACCCGCCCTTCCTGTTCCTCGCCCTCCTGCCGGTCGTCATCGCCGTGGTGCTCGCCGAGGTCAGCGAGGGCGGGCTCGACACCCGGGTGCTGGCGATGCTGGGCGTGCTCAGTGCGGTCATCGCGATCCTGCGTGGTGTCTCGGCCGGCACCGGAGGCATCGAGCTGGTCTTCTTCATGCTCGTCCTGGCCGGCCGCGCCTTCGGTCCCGGGTTCGGCTTCGTGCTGGGCGTGACCTCGCTGTTCGCCTCGGCGCTGATGACGGCCGGGGTGGGGCCGTGGCTGCCCTTCCAGATGCTGGTCTCGGCATGGGTGGGCCTGGGGGCGGGCCTGCTCCCGCGCCGGGTGAGCGGCCGGGCGGAGATCGCCATGCTCGCGGCGTACGGCGTGCTCGCGGCCTACGCCTACGGGCTGCTGATGAACCTCTCCGGCTGGCCGTTCCTGCTCGGCATCGCCGTCCCCGGGCACGAGCAGACGTCGATCTCGTTCGACCCGGCCGCACCACTGGTGGACAACCTCCAGGCGTTCCTCGCCTACACGCTGATCACCTCGACGACGAGCTTCGACACCGGCCGGGCGATCACCAACGCGATCGCGATCGTGGTCCTCGGACCAGCGGTGCTCGCGACCCTGCGCCGCGCGGCCCGGCGGGCCACGGTCGAAGGGACGACCGAGCCCCGCGGCCGCTAGGGAGCAACTCGCAGGATCCGGTCGTCGCCGTCAGCGGGTGAGCCTCGGCCGTCGAGGTTGGACGTGGTCAGCCACAGCGTGCCGTCCGGGGCGAGGACCACGGTGCGCATCCGGCCGTACTCGCCGACGAAGAAGGCCTCCGGCTGGCCGGCGTCGCCGTCGGACTCGACTGGGATCTTCCAGAGCCGGTTGCCGCGCAGCGCCGCCATGTAGAGCGCGCCGTCGGCGAACGCGAGGCCGGACGGCGAGGCGACGTCGGTGCCCCAGACCGCCTGCGGGTCGACGAAGCCGGCTTCGGTGCCGCCCTCGCCCTCGTAGTCGGGCCAGCCGTAGTTGGCGCCCGCGTCGATGCGGTTGAGCTCGTCGAAGGTGTTCTGCCCGAACTCCGAGGCCCACAGCTGTCCGTCGTCGGTGAACGCCAGTCCCTGGACGTTGCGGTGGCCCCACGACCAGATGGCGGTGCCGAACGGGTTGCCGGGCGCGGGCTTCCCCTTGGCGGTGAGGCGCAGGATCTTGCCGGCCAGGTTGTCCCGCTCCTGGGCGAGTGGCGGGTTGCCGGTCTCACCGGTCGCGACGTAGAGGAACCCGTCGGGGCCGAACTCGATCCGGCCGCCGTCGTGGATCGAGCCCAGCGGGATCCCGGTGAAGATCGCGGTGGTGTCGCTGAGGCCGCCCTTGTCGAGGGTCGCGGTGACGATCCGGTTGTCGTTCGCGCTGCTGACGTAGAAGTAGAGGGTCCGGTCCCGGTCGAACTTCGGTGAGACCGCGACGCCCAGCAGGCCACCCTCGCCCTGCGGGGCGGCCTCGCCGATGGTGCCGATCTCGGTCACGTCGTAGGGCGCCTGCCCGCTGATCTGCAGGACCTTGGCGGTGTCGCGCTCGGTCACGACCGCGCTGCCGTCGGGCAGGAACGCCAGACCCCAAGGGGCCACCAGACCGGTCGTGATCGTCTCGACCACCTCGGGCGCGCCGGCCGGCTCGGTGGGAGCGGTCTCGGTGGGGCTCGTCTCGGTGGGTGAGGTCGAGGGCGACGGCGTCGTGGCCGAGGGGGAGGACGACGCGGTCGGGTCGACGTCGACCTTTACCTCGTCACCACCCTGGGAGCACCCGGCGAACGCGAGGGCCAGGAGAGTCAGGACTCCGGCACTGCGGCGCATCACCCCACCCGCCCCAGGAACTCGAGGAGCAGCTGGTGGACCCGCTCGGGCTGTTCCATCTGGATGAAGTGGCTGCCGCGGAGCTCGTCGTAGGTCGCATCGGGGATCCGGGCGGCCGCCGAGCGCATGTCGCGCGTGCCGGAGAGGATGTCCCAGCTCCCGGCGACGAAGGCGACCGGCACGCCGAGGCCGCTGAGCGAGACCCGGCCGTGTGATGAGGTCGCCAGCGCGAGGCGCATGTACCACTCGATCGGGGTGGTGAGGAACTCCCGGATCGCCACGGCTGCGAGCTCGGGGTCGGGCATCCGGAACATGAAGCCCGAGTGGCTGAGCAGGTGGACCATCCGCGGGCCGACCGGGAGCCGGGTGGTCACCGGTGTGAGCGCGCGGCCGGCCAGCGCCAGGGTGCGGGCGACCGAGACGGTGACCGTGTGGTTGACGACGCGGGGCAGCCGCAGCGGGCCGAGCATCGTGGCGAACGTGTCACCGGGGACGCCGGCCACCGCGAACAGGCCGCGCACCCGCTCCGGGTTGCGGTAGGCGAGCTCGAACATGGTGTTGACGCCCATCGACCAACCCATCAGGACCGCCCGGTCGACACCGAAGTGGTCCATCACCGACAGGCCGTCCTCGACGAACGCCTCGATGCCGCAATGACTCGGGTCTCGGGGGCGCTCGGAGCCGCCGGTGCCCCGGTGGTTCCACGACACGACCCGCACCCCGCAGTCGGGGCGCAGCAGCGCCGGCCAGGCCCAGGCGTTGGTGCCGAGCCCGTTGCAGAGCACGACGGTCGGGCCGTCGATCACTCCGTCCGGGTCGTTGGTCCAGGCGGCCAGCCGGGTCCCGTCGTCGGAGAGCACCTCGTGGAAGGACAGGCGTGACTCGGTCGCGGCGCGCGCCGCTGAGGTCGGCATGCGGAGATTCTGCCTGAGCCCCGCATGCCGACCGCGTCAGCCGCGCGCAGCGGCCTGTGGAAGGGGGTGGTGGGGGAGGTGCGAGACCGACGAGGCGTGCGACGGGCCGTAGAAGGAGGCCAGGAAGTCTGCGACCTCCTGGTGCTCCATCCGTCGCTGCGTGAGCGACGTGCAGGCGAGCATCGCGTTGCGTCGGGAGGTCTGCTGGGACTCGACCGGCCAGGCGCGAAGGCGCTGGACGGCGGCCATGACGAGCTTCGGAGGGAACAGCGGGGGAGGGCTGGCAGGGAGTGCCATGGCCGGAACGTTAGTGGGCTGTCGAGTCACGACGGTCACCACGACGTGACGTCTCGATGAACAGATCAGTCGGGCACCGGCTCCCGGATGGTGGCGCCTGACCGGGTCGCGCCGACGCTCGCCGCCACCACGCAGGCCATCGCCACCAGCTGCAGCGGGCTGAGCAGCTCGCCGACGACGACCAGCCCGGCCAGCGCCGCGGCGGCCGGCTCGAGGCTCATCAGCACGCTGAACACCGCCGGGCGCAGCGAGCGCAGCGCCACCAGCTCGCAGGTGTAGGGGATCACCGAGCTCAGCAGACCGACGACGGCGCCGAGCACGAGCACCCGGGTGTCGGCCAGCTGGTCGGCGTACCGCCCCAGCGTCAGCGGCGTCAGTAGCAGCATCGCGACGACGCTCGCCACCGCCAGGCCGTCCAGGCCGGGCCAGCGGCTCCCGGTCTGCGCGCTGAGCAGGATGTACGCCGCCCAGGCGGCGCCCGCCAGGAGCGCGAAACCCACTCCCGCCCAGGTGAGGTCACCCGGCTCCAGCCCCAGCAGCAGGACCCCGGCTGCCGCCAGCGCCACCCAGACCAGGTCACGGGCCCGGCGCGAGCCGACGATCGCCAGGGTCAGCGGGCCGACGAACTCGATGGTGACGGCCAGACCGATGGGGATCCGCTGGAACGACTGGTAGATCGCCCAGTTCATGACCCCCAGGCTGAGCCCGAAGCCGAGCACGACGACCCAGTCCGAGCGGGTCCGGCCGCGGAGCGCGGGCCGGGCGACGGCGGCCAGCACGACGGCGCTGGCGGCCAGCCGCAGCCACACGATCGTCGTCGGCGAGGCCTCGTCGAACAGCGTCTTGGCCACGCCCGCGCCGAACTGGACCGACAAGATGCCGATCAGCACCAGCCACACCGGCGAGACCCGAACCGATGACTTTCGGGCCTCCACGCGGTCAACTTAGGTCATGGCGACAGTACTGATGGTCGGCACCCGCAAGGGGCTGTGGGTGGGCACGAGCGACGACGCACGTGAGGACTGGGCGTTCACCGGACCTCACCACGACATGGAGGAGGTCTACTCCTGCCTGGTCGACACCCGGACGGACCCTCCGCGGCTGTTCGCGGGGGCCTCGTCGAGCTGGCTGGGCCCGCAGGTGCGGCGCTCGGACGACCTGGGCGCGACCTGGGAGGAGACCCCCGGGGGCGCGATCCGGTTCCCCGACGACATCGACGCCTCCGTGGAGCGCGTCTGGCAGATCGTCCCCGGCCACGAGCCGGACAGCCTCTGGGCGGGCACCGAGCCCGGCGCCGTGTGGCGCTCGGGAGACCGGGGCGAGTCCTTCGAGCTGGTCCGTGGGCTGTGGGACCACCCGCACCGGGCCGACTGGGGCGCCGGCTTCGGCGGCCAGGCCTTCCACACCCTGCTCCCGCACCCCGACGACCCGGAGTCGGTGACCGTCGCCATCTCGACGGGCGGCGTCTACCAGACCGGCGACGGAGGAGCCTCGTGGGAGCCGCGCAACAAGGGCATCCGCGCGGAGTTCCTGCCGGAGGGTCAGCAGTACCCCGAGTTCGGGCAGTGCGTGCACAAGGTGGCCCGCCACCCGTCCCGCCCCGAGCGGCTGTTCCTGCAGAACCACGGCGGCGTCTACCGCTCCGACGACCACGCAGCGTCCTGGGACTACATCGGCGACGGCCTGTCCAGCGACTTCGGATTCGCCATGGTGGTGCACCCGCGCGAGCCGGACACGGTCTTCGTGTTCCCCAACGGCGCCGGCGACGGTCGCTACCCGCCCGGAGGCAAGGCGCGGGTGTGGCGGTCCCGAGACGCCGGCGACACGTGGGAGGAGCTTGCCAACGGGCTCCCCGACGACTTCTACGTCGGGGTCATGCGAGACGCGATGTGCCACGACGGCCAGGACCCGCTCGGTCTCTACCTCGGCGCGCGCAACGGGTCGGTGTGGGCATCGCACGACGACGGTGGGTCGTGGCGTCAGATCGTCGCCAACCTCCCCGACGTGCTGGTGGTGCGGGCCGCCCCTGTCGCCGGGTGATGCTGGTCGGGTGATGATGGGCGGGTGAGCGCCCAGTTCGAGGTCATCCGCAGGACGTCCATCGCTGCCGACCCCGCCCGCGTGCACGCGCTGGTCAACGACTTCCACCAGTGGCCGACGTGGTCCCCCTGGGAGGACGTGGACCCCGATATGACGCGCACCTTCTCCGGCGCCGATGCCGGGGTCGGGGCGCGCTACGCCTGGGCCGGCAACCGCAAGGCCGGCGAGGGGTCGATGGAGATCAAGGGCTCCACGCCCGAGCGGATCGACATCGAGCTCGCGTTCCTCAAACCCTTCAAGGCCACCAACCACGTCGACATCACGTTCACGCCCACCGGAACGGGCGCGGACGGTGGCACCGACGTGGCCTGGCGGATGACCGGTGCGCACGCGGGCCTGGCCAAGCTGGTCTTCCGGTTCATGTCGATGGACAAGATGGTCGGTCCCGACTTCGAGAAGGGCCTGGCTCAGCTCAAGGCACTCGCCGAGTCAGGCCGGTAGCGACGGGTCGACGATCGGTGGGTCGACGAGCGGCACGTCGGCCGGCGACAGCTGCTGGTGGTCCGCGAACGGGATCGGCTCCGGAACCCCGGCGGTGATCATCGTGCCGTCGGCCCGGGTGCCCCCGATCAGCGGAGCGTCCCCGAGGGTGCCGTCGATCCGTTCGCCGTGCCCGTCGAGCTCGACCCGGAGCGTCCCGCCGGCCCGCAGCACGTGCTTCGCGCCGCGGACGGTGATCTCGACCTCCGCGCCCTCGCCCTCGCCCTCCGAGGTGATCTCCAGTGCGTCCTCGGACACGGCTACCCGGAGCCGGTGGCCGCGCCAGCAGAGCGGGAAGGTGATCTCGCTCCAGACGTCCGGTAGCCGCGGGTCGAAGGACAGCCGTCCGCCGGTGTCGCGCAGGCCGGAGAACCCGAAGACCAGCGCTCCCCAGACCCCGCCGGCCGAGGCCACGTGCAGCCCGTCGACGGTGTTGTCGTGCAGGTTCATCAGGTCCACGTAGAGCGCCTGCAGGAAGTAGCCCCACGCCTCCTCGTGGTAGCCGACCTCGGCCGCGATGATCGACTGCACGACCGCCGACAGGGTCGAGTCGCCAGTGGTGATCGGGTCGTAGTACTCGAAGTCGGCACGCTTCTCCTCCGCGGTGAAGCGGTCACCCTGGAGGAACAGCGCGAGTACCACGTCGGCCTGCTTGAGCACCTGGAAGCGGTAGATCACCAGCGGGTGGTAGTGCAGCAGCAGGGGTCGCAGGTCGTCGGGGGTCTGCGAGAGGTCCCAGACCTCGCGGTCGAGGAAGAAGTCGTCCTGCGGGTGGATGCCCAGCCCTTCGTCGAAGGGGATGTGCATGCCGGCGGCGCAGCGGCTCCACTCCTCGACCTCGTCGTCCTCGATCCCGAGCCTCGCGACGGCCTGGCCGTACGCCGTCGGCTTCTCGCGCTTGATCCAGTCGAGCGCGGCGACGGTCTGCTCCAGGTTGTAGCGCGCCATCACGTTGGTGAACAGGTTGTTGTTGACCACCGTCGTGTATTCGTCCGGCCCAGTCACCCCGTGGATGTGGAACGTGGGCTCGCCACCGTTGCTGCGCCAGAAGCCGAGGTCGGCCCACATCCGCGACGTCTCGACCAGGATGTCGATCCCGTCGCGGACCAGGAAGCTGTGGTCGCCGGTGGCGGCGACGTACTGCACGATCGCGTAGGCGATGTCGGCGTCGATGTGCACCTGGGCGGTGCCGGCGGCGTAGTAGGCCGACGCCTCCTCGCCGTTGATGGTGCGCCAGGGGAAGAGCGCCCCGCTCTGCGCCATCTCGCGGGCCCGGCGCCGGGCCGCCGGCAGCATCAGGCTGCGGAAGTGCAACAGGTTCTTGGCGACGGGCGGCATCGTGTAGGTGAGGAACGGCGCGACGTAGACCTCGGCGTCCCAGAAGTAGTGGCCCTCGTAGCCCGAGCCGGTGACGCCCTTGGCCGAGACGCCCTGCTGGTCGGCCCGGGCACTGGCCTGGGCGAGGCTGAAGAGGTTGAACCGGATCGCCTGCTGGATGGCCAGCTCGTCGCTCTGCGGACGGCCCTCGGCCGCGGTGACCTGCACGTCGCAGCCGGCCCAGAAGCCGTCGAACCAGGCGCGCTGCTCGGCGTGGTAGTGAGCGACGTCGTGGTGGGCGGCCCGGTCCAGGGTGCGGTCGCACCGGTCTGACAGCTCGCGGACGGGCACGCCGCGGGAGGTGTGGTAGGCCACGGCCTTGACCAGCCGGATGGTGTTGCCGCGCGTGGCCTCGACCCGGAACACCATCTTGGTGAGGTCCTCGTCCTCGCGCAGCACGGTCTCCACCTCGTCTGCGGAGTCGACCCAGTGGTCGGCCGCGACCGCGATCGTCATCAGCGAGTTGGCGCACTGGTAGCCCAGCAGCATCCGGTCCTCGCGCGCGTAGTGGAGCCGAGGCAGCAGCACCCGGTCCGCGAAGGCCGCGGCCTTCCGTGGGTCGGCTCCCTCGCCCATGGACCGGTCGGCGTCGTGGTATTCGTCCTTGCCGTCCTGTCTGTTGAGCAGCTGGGAGGAGATGACGATCGGTGCGTCGCCGTCCAGCACGGTCACCTCGAAGGTGATGACCGCCAGGTGACGCTGCGTCATCGACACCATCCGGGTCGAGTCGACCAGCACCCGTTTGCCCGAGGGGGTCCGCCACAGCAGCGAACGCCGCAGCACCCCGTCGCGGAAGTCCAGCGAGCGCTCGTAGTGCTCGAGGTCCGCCATGGTCAGGTTGAGGGGCTCGTCGTCGACGTAGAGCTTGACCAGCTTGGCGTCCGGGACGTTGACGATGGTCTGGCCGGTGCGGGCGAAGCCGAACGCCGACTCCGCATGCCGGATGTCCCAGGTCTCGTGGAAGCCGTTGACGAACGTGCCGTGGGCGAAGGCGTCGCGTCCCTCGTCCGGGTTGCCGCGCATGCCCAGATAGCCGTTGGCGACCGTGAACAGGGTCTCGGTGACCCCGAGGTCGTCCGGGTCGTGCTGGGTCTCGACCAGCCGCCACGGGTCGACCGGGAACCGCGAGCGCGGCATCGGGTCGTCCGGGATCGCCCGCGCGCTCAACGCCCGACCTCCCGGGGCACCAGCTCCAGCAGGTCCGCGACCACCAGGTCGGCACCGGCCTCGGTGAGCACATCGGCGCCGGCGCCGCGGTCCACCCCGATGACCAGGGCGAAGCCGCCCGCCCGTCCCGCGCGGACCCCCGAGACCGCATCCTCCAGCACCACTGAGGTCGCGGGCGTCGCCCCCAGGACCTCGGCGGCGTAGACGAACGTGTCCGGCGCCGGTTTGCCCGGCAGGCCGCGCTGCTTGGCGACGCTCCCGCTGACGACGGCCGCGAACCGGTCGGCCAGCCCGGATGCGGCCAGCACGGCCGGCGCGTTGGCCGACGACGACACCACGGCCAGCGGGATGCCGAGGCCGCGCAGGTGGTCGAGCAACGTCACCGAGCCGGGGTAGGCGGTCACCCCGTCACGCGCCAGCACCACGTTGAAGGCGGCGTTCTTGCGGTCGCCGAGCTCGACCACGAGGCTCTCCGGCGCGGGGATGCCCCGCGAGACCAGGAAGTCGCGCACCCCGTCGTAGCGCGGCTTGCCGTCGACGTGGGCGAAGTAGTCGGCGTCGGTGTAGGCCGCTTGGCCGGGCTGGGCCTGGAGGTAGGCGTTGAACATCTCCGACCAGGCTCGCATGTGTACCTCGGCCGTGGGGGTCACCACACCGTCGAGGTCGAACAGCACGGCGGCGTAGCCGGCCCAGTCCACGGTCACCCGTGAAAGCGTAGAGGTGTTGTCGGGCTACCCTCCGGTACATGACCGAGGGGGAGACCAGACCCGACATCAAGCCGCGCTCGCGCGACGTCACCGACGGCCTCGAGCGCGCTGCGGCGCGCGGCATGCTGCGGGCGGTCGGCATGGGCGACGACGACTTCGCCAAGCCCCAGATCGGCGTCGCGTCGAGCTGGAACGAGATCACCCCCTGCAACCTGTCGCTGCAGCGGCTCGCGCAGGCGGTCAAGAACGGCGTGCACGCCGCGGGCGGCTACCCGCTGGAGTTCGGCACGATCTCGGTCTCCGACGGCATCTCCATGGGCCACGAGGGCATGCACTTCTCGCTCGTGTCCCGCGAGGTGATCGCCGACTCGGTCGAGACGGTGATGATGGCCGAGCGGCTCGACGGCTCGGTGCTGCTGGCCGGCTGCGACAAGTCGCTGCCCGGCATGCTGATGGCCGCGGCCCGGCTCGACCTGGCCAGCGTCTTCCTCTACGCCGGCTCGATCATGCCCGGCCAGGTCGACGGCCAGGACGTGACGATCATCGACGCCTTCGAGGCGGTCGGCGCGTGCCTCGCCGGCAAGATGAGCCGCGAGCAGGTCGACAAGATCGAGCGCGCCATCTGCCCGGGCGAGGGTGCCTGCGGCGGCATGTACACCGCCAACACGATGGCCGCGGTCGCCGAGGCGATCGGCATGTCGCTCCCGGGGTCCGCGGCGCCGCCGGCCGTCGACCGGCGCCGCGACGGGTTCGCGCACCGCTCGGGCGAGGCCGTGGTCAACCTGCTGCGTGAGGGCATCACCGCGCGCCAGATCATGACCCGCGAGGCGTTCGAGAACGCGATCACCGTCGTCATGGCCCTGGGTGGATCCACCAACGCGGTGCTGCACCTGCTGGCCATGGCCCGGGAGGCCGAGGTCGACCTGACCATCGACGACTTCAACCGGGTCGGCGACAAGGTCCCCCACATCGGTGACCTCAAGCCGTTCGGCAAGTACGTCATGAACGACGTCGACAAGGTCGGCGGCATCCCGGTCGTGATGAAGGCGCTGCTGGACGCCGGGCTGATGCACGGCGACTGCCTCACCGTCACCGGGAAGACCATGGCCGAGAACCTCGCCGACATCGCACCGCCCCAGCTCGACGACGACGTGCTGCGCAAGCTCGACCGGCCGATCCACGCCACCGGCGGGCTGACCATCCTCAAGGGCTCGCTCGCCCCGGAGGGCGCCGTCGTCAAGTCCGCGGGCTTCGACGACTCGGTGTTCACCGGCACGGCTCGGGTCTTCGACGGCGAGCGGGCCGCGATGGACGCGCTCGCGGCCGGCCGGATCGTCGCGGGCGACGTGGTCGTCATCCGCTACGAGGGTCCCAAGGGCGGTCCGGGCATGCGCGAGATGCTCGCCATCACCGGCGCGATCAAGGGCGCCGGTCTCGGCAAGGACGTCCTGCTGCTCACCGACGGCCGGTTCTCCGGCGGCACGACCGGCCTGTGCGTCGGCCACGTCGCCCCCGAGGCCGTCGACGCCGGACCGATCGCGTTCGTGCGCGACGGTGACCGGATCACCCTGGACGTCCTCAACCGCGCCCTCGAGCTCGAGGTCGACGCCGAGGAGCTCGAGGCGCGCGCGGACGGGTGGACGCCCAACCCCCCGAAGTACACGCGCGGGGTCCTCGGCAAGTACGCCGCGATGGTTCAGTCCGCGGCGCACGGCGCCGTCACCGGCTAGCCGGTGGTGTCGAAGGAACGCACGTGGGCCGTCCTGGTCCTGCTCGCGCTGGTCTTCGTCGGCATGCTCGCGCTGTCCAGCGTGGCCGCGGACTCGGGAGACAGCGTCGAACCCGGCCGGTCGAGCGAGACGCAAGCACCGGTGGTCGAGCCTGCCGAGACCCCCGCAACCCCGTCCCCCACGCAACCCTCGGTGGTCGAGCCCGTCGAGACTCCCGCAACGTCGGCACCTCCTTCACCCCCGGTGGCCGAGCCGGTCGAGACCCCCGCCGAGCCGGCGACGCTGCCCGGAGGCCGGACCCGGATCTTCGGCGACAAGCGCTTCCTGGTCGCCTACTACGGCAGCGCCAACAGCGGCGCGCTCGGAGTGCTGGGGGAGCGGTCACCGGACAAGATGGTGAGGCGGCTGCGCGCGGCGGCGGCACCGTTCGAGCGGCGGAACAGCAAGGTCCAGCTCGTCTTCGAGCTCATCGTCACGATCGCCGACGCCACTCCCGGCAAGGACGGCGACTACAGCCACGACATCGCCCGCGCGGACGTGCAGCGCTACATCGACGCGGCCCACGAGCACGGAGCGCTGCTCCTCCTCGACATCCAGCCGGGCCGGTCCGGGTTCCTCTCCGCCGTACGCCGCTGGAAGTGGGCGCTCGAGGACCCCTACGTCGGCCTGGCGCTCGACCCGGAGTGGCGGATGGGCCGCCACGGCGTGCCGGGCCGGCGGATCGGCTCGGTGAGCGCCACCGAGGTCAACCGGGTCTCGAAGTGGCTCAGCACGCTGGTCAGGATCGAGGCGCTGCCGCAGAAGCTGTTCGTCCTGCACCAGTTCCGCACCGACATGATCGAGGACATCGGCGACATCGCCCCGCGCACCGGCCTGGTCATGGTGCAGCACGTCGACGGCTTCGGGACCCCCGCCCAGAAGCTCGACACCTTCCACACGGTCGTCCGGCCGCGCCAGTTCTTCCTCGGGTTCAAGCTCTTCTACGACGAGGACCGGCGGCTCATGCGGCCCGGCGAGGTGCGCCGGATCCGGCCCAGGGTGCAGTTCGTGAGCTACCAGTAGGGACGGTCACAGGAGGGCCAGCGCGAAGCCGGCGTCCTGGTAGCTGCCGTTGCTGACGGCGCGGACCAGGACCAGCACGGCGTTGCTGTTGCCGCACTCCGCGACGTTGTTGGTGTTGCCGTCGACGGTGCCCGTGTACTGGTTGTAGGCGAAGGTGATCGACCAGGCGTCGTACGACGACGGGTCCTCGAACAGCACGCAGTACATCCCGGTCCCGGGATGGGTGATGACAGCGGTCGTGAACACCCCTGTCTTGGCCACCGCGACGCCGTTGGACTGGATGTAGGCCTTGCCGCGGATGACGCCGGCCGGCCCGGCCGGACCCGCGGGCCCGGTCGGTCCACTGGCCCCGGGCGGTCCCGAGGGTCCGGTGGCCCCGGTCGGTCCGGTGGGCCCGGTCGGTCCGGTGGGCCCGGTAGGTCCGGTGGGTCCGGCAGGTCCCGCGACTCCGGTGGCGCCGGCGGGTCCCTGGGTGAGGGTGCCGGGCTTGAAGTCCTTGGCCTTGAGGGTGCCGTTCTTGACCTTCGCGGTCGTGACGGCGTTCCGCTGCAGCTGCTGGGTGCCGACGCTGTTGGCCGCGAGGCCGGCGGCGTAGGCGCCGGTGGAGGCGGCCATGACGAGCGCGGCGGTGGTGATCGCCCAGCTCGGGCTGATCTTGGCGAATGGGAGTCGCATGACGCGATCCTCGGCAGCCACCTTCGCGAAACCTTCAGGCTCGCCACCGAGGGGTCAGAGGATCGCGAGGATGAACCCGGCGTTCGCGGGGGCGTTGGCGAGATCCCAGACCCTCACCAGGAGATCGGTGGGATAGCCGACGCACACCGCGGGGGTGCCGGGGTTTGGGTTCGCGGTGATGAAGCGGTCGTGGAAGCTCGTGTCGACCATCCAGGTGTCCAGCCCGGGCTGGGTGTTGTCGATGCAGTAGACCCCGACCTCGGGCTGGAAGACGGTGATGAGCTCGAGCTCTCCGGCAGCCGCGATCAGCTGGCCGTCGCCCTGGACGTAGGCCGTGCCGCGCGCCGGCCCCGAGGGACCGGCCGGGCCGGCGGGCCCCGCGGGCCCGGCCGGACCCGCCGCACCCACCAGGACTCCGGGCCGGAAGTCGTCCTGACGGAGCGTGTGGTCCTTGACCTTCCCCGAGGTGACCGCGCCCTTGGCGAGCTGCTTGGTCCCCACGCTCCTGGCGGTCAGGTCCGCGGCGTGCGCGGCCGAGGAGGCCGCCACGGCCACGGCCACGGCCGCGACCGCCCACCGGGCGGCCGCGCCGCCCCGACGCGTGTCGGTCATCGAGTCCACCTGGGTCTCCTCACAGCAGCGCGAGTGTGAACGGGGAGTCGAGCGGGTCTCCGGTGGGGCCGGTGACGAGCACGGCCCAGGAGTTGTCGTCGCAGGTGTAGGGGAAGAGCCACACGTCGGTGACGATCTGGACGAACCCGGGGTAGGGGAACGCGCTCGCCACCCACGGCTCGGCGAGCGGGTTGTAGCCGGGCACCGGGTACGACGGCAGCGCGGGGACGTCGACGCAGAAGTACCCCACCGCCAGCTTGGTGACGGTCGCGTCCTCCAGGATCCCGGTGGCGCGCTCGACCAGGGCGGTCGACTTGACCAGGGCCGTGCCTCGAGCCGTGCCCCGGGGACCGACCGGTCCCGGCGTTCCGCCCGGACCCGGCGCGCCCGTCGGGCCGGGCTGGAGCGCTCCCGCGGCCAGGTCGTCGTCGGTCAGGCTCTGGTTCCTGACCTTGGCGCTGGTCACCGCGTCGTTCTTGAGGTGACGGGTGTGCACGCTCCCGCGGGCCAGGCCGGCGGCGTACGCCGCGGAGGTGGTGGCCAGCAGCAGCGCGGCGAGCGTCACCGCAGTGCTGAGACGCAGCGAGGGGAAGCGCAGCGACGGGAAGTTCATCGGCCTGCTCCTCACAGCATCGCCAGCGCCAGGTCCCAGTCGGCGGGGTTGCCGTTGGGCAGATAGGTGGTGACCCGGACCGCGGAAGCGGCGCAGTCGGCCCAGCCGTAGTAGTCGTCGACGATGACGAACCCCTTGGACCCGTCGGAGCCGGTGCCCCACCACACGTCGTCCGGACCGCGGTCGGCTCCGTGGATGCAGTAGATCCCGGTGCCGACGTGCTGGACGGTGATCCCTGCGAGCGCGCCGGTCGACTGGTAGACGGTCCCGTCGTAGTTGACGTTGGCCGTGCCCCGCGCGGAGCCCGCGGGGCCTGTCGGTCCCGGTGGTCCGGGCGGTCCGGCGGCGCCCGTCGCCCCCCGCGGCACGGTGCCGGCGCGCAGGTCGACCGCCTTGAGGGTGCCGGGCTTCACCTTCTTGGCCGTGACCGCACCGACGGCCAGGTGCTTGGTGCGCACGCTACCGGTGGCGAGTCCGGCGGCGTACGCGCCGGAGGACGCCGCCAGCACGAGGGCGACGACGATGATGGCCCAGCTCGCGCTGGTCCTGGGGCGGGACAGGGGCACGGTCGTTCCTCGGTTCAGAGTGGAATCAGTGTCAGAGTCGCGCGAGCGTGAACGGGGCGTCGTAGGGGTCGTTGGTCCCGTCGAAGATGTAGACCACGACACCGTCGGTGCACCCCATGACGTTCCCGAACGGGAACACGCTCAGATGGACGGAGTTGTTGGGGGAGTAGATGGCCGCCACGTAGGACCCGAACGGGTCGTCCACGAACTCGGGGCTGATGCAGTAGCGGCCCTCGGACATCCGGGTTGCGGTCACGCCGGTGGCGTTCTCCGAGGACAGGATCCCGCCCATGCTCGCCACGGTCACCCAGGCCTCGGCGGACCCGGCCGGTCCCGCGGGTCCTGGCGGACCATCGGCACCCGGCTGGCCCTGCGGCCCAGCCGGCCCGACCGGCCCTGCCGGGCCCTGCAACAGGGTGCCGGGAGCGAAGTCCTTCGCCTTGAGGGTGCCGTTCTTGACCTTCTTGGCGGTGACTGCGTGGTTCTTCAGCTGCTGGGTGCCGACGCTGTTGGCGGCCAGGCCCGCGGCGTAGGCGCCCCCGGAGGCCGACAGGACCAGCGCGGCGACAGCAACCACCCAGCCGAGCGGCAAGCGCGGGAGCGAGGGCATGGCGTCTCCTTTCGACTGGAGATGGATCAGAGCAGGGACAGGACGATGGTGAGGTCCGCCAGCGAGCCCGAGATGTTGTAGGTGCGGATGGAGATGGCGAAGTCGGGCCCGCAGCCCGACTTGGCGCCGGGTGTGTCGTTCACGAGTGCGTCGCCAGGGTTGGTGGGCATCGACACCGCCCAGCCGTTGTAGGTCTGGTCGAAGCCGAGGAGGCAGTAGACCCCGGTGCTCGGATGCGTCACGGTTGCGTTCGCGAGCTCACCGGTTCCACCGGTCGTGGTGCCGCTGGACAGGATCATGACCCTTCCCCGCGCACTACCCGGAGACCCGGGAGGTCCTTGCGGTCCCGGGGCACCGGTCTCTCCTTTGGCGCCGGGGCTGCCTGCGGGCCCGGCGGGCCCTCGGAGCAGCGTGCCGGGGGCGAAGTCCTTGGCCTTGAGGGTGGCGTCCCTGACCTTCTTGGAGGTCACGGCGCTGTTCTTGAGGTGCTTGGTCGCCACGCTGTTGCGCGCCAGCGAGACCGCTGCGACGGCGGTGCCGGACATGGCCACGACCAGTGCGAGCAGGGCGACGACCAGGTGGGGCTGGGCCGGGGACGCCGGTCGGTCACAGCGCCGCCAGTGTCCAGTAGTTGTCCTGCAGGTCGTTGACCGAGTCGTAGGTCCGCACCTGGATCTGGTTGGTGGGGCAGCTGTTGTTGCCGTTCTGGGTGTTGATGTAGCCGCGGCCGTTGAACACGCTGTCGAAGGTGAACAGGTAGGCGTCGCTCGCCGACGCGAAGGCTCCGCTGACGCAATAGACGCCGGTGCCGGGTTTCGTCACCGTGGCGGCCGGGCCGAAGCTGTCCAAGATCGTCCCCGAGCTGCTGACCCGGATCCAGCCCACCGCGGTCCCCGCCGGGCCGGCGGGACCCTGTGGGCCCTGCGGACCTTGCGCGCCCTGGGAACCTTGTGGCCCACCGAGACCCTGCGGGCCCTGGGGACCTTCAGGACCAGCAGGGCCGGTTGCTCCTGTGGGGCCCGCGGGGCCGGCCGGACCCGCGGGTCCTTGCAGCAGCGTGCCGGGCTTGAAGTCCTTCGCCTTCAACGTGCCGTTCTTGACCTTCTGGGTCGTCACCGAGCTGTTCTGCAGGTGCTTGGTCGAGACGCTGTTGGCGGCGAGTCCGGCGGCGTAGGCACCGGAGGACGCAGCGAGCACGAGGGCGACGGTCGTGATCGCCCAGCTCGCGCTGATCCTGGGACGGTGAAGTGGCATGCGGGGATGTTCACCCCGGCACCTTCACGAATTCTTACGGTCCGCGAGCGGTACTCGGTCCGGTCAGGCGTCGAGGTGGCTGCGGAGCTGGGTGCGTCGGGTGATCTCGAGCTTTCGGAAGGCGTGGCGCAGGTGCGTCTCGACCGTGTTGAGGCTGACGAACAGCGCCTGCGCGATGGCGGGGTTGCTCAGCCCGGACGCCGCCATCTGGGCGACTCGCCGTTCGCTCGGGGTCAGCGCGTCGACCCCGCTCAACCCGGCCCGCCGAGGGCGGGCGCCGGCGGCGAGCAGCTCCTGCTCCGCCCGCTCGGCCAGGCGCAGGGCGCCGAGCCGGCGGGCGCCGTCCAGGGCCGCGCGCAGCGTGTCGCGCGCCTCGCTGCGGCGGTTCGCGCGCCGCTGCGCGCTGCCGAGCTCGAACAGCGCCCGATGCTGCTCCAGGCGGGCCGGGCTGCCGGCCAGCACCTCGACGGCCTCGCCGAGCCGCGCCAGCCCGAGGTCACCACCCTCGAGCACGCCCAGGGCGCGCAGGGCGATCCCGACCGCCCGCGGGCGGTCGACCCGGTGCGCGTCGGCCAGCTCCTCCTCGACCAGCTGTCGGGCACGCCCGGGCTCGGTGTCGCGGATCGCCAGCGCCAGCGGCGAGCGCCAGACCAGCGCGTTCGGGTTCCGGTAGGAGACGGCCTCGGCGACTGCGCCCATCGCGGTGAAGTCCTCGGCGGCACCGGCGAGGTCACCGGCCACCAGCCGTGCCCGTCCGCGGGCCGCGTGGAGGACCATCCCGATGGGAGTGCCCTCCAGCGCCTCGGGCACCCCCAGCCCCCGCGCGAGCCCGGCGAGGTCGTCGAGGTCGGGCCGCTCGGCGATGGTGTCGCCGCCGTAGATGAGCAGGCTGCCCAGCCCGAGGACCAGCCCGTGCTCGTCGGCGACCTCGAACGCCGCCCGGAGGTCGCCGGTGGCCCGGATCAGGTCGCCCGCGCGGCTCGCGCTACGTGCGCGCAGCATGGTGCCGTTGAAGAACCCGTACGCCGAGCCCCGGCGGTGGGCCTCGGCAACGATCTGGTCGGCGAACCGGTCGGCGCCCTCCAGGTCCTCGGAGTTGACGAGGACCGACCCGGCCAGCTGCAGCTCCAGGGCCTCGCACCCCTCCTCGGCCAGGAAGCGGCCGTCGCCCAGGCCCTGGTCGAGCAGCCGCCGGGCCTGGGTCTCGTCGCCGCCGCGCATGCTGAGGTTGGCGGCCACGGTGAGGGCGAGCCGCCCGGAGGTGTTCGGCTCGTGGGCGAGCAGGTCGAGGAGGTGGGGGATCCGCTGTTCGAACTCGGTGACCCGGGTCGGGTCCCAAGCGGCCACGGTCGCGAACTGCGTCTCCAGCCGGATCGACGCCGCCGGGTCGCGGGCGCTCGCGGTGCGCACCTCGTCGAGCACGGCCAGCGAGGCCGCCCACTGGCCGGTCGTGGCGAGGGTCTCGGACAGCTCACAGGCGAGGGTCACCTGGACGTCGGGCAGCACCGCTGCGCGCAGGGCGGCGCGCAGGTCGTCCATCGCGTCGGGGTGGCGGGCCAGCTTCTCCGCGAGGGCGAGCTCGAACAGCAGGTCAGGATCTCCGGCGGCCGGGCCGCCCTCCTCCCGGGCCCGCCTCAGGTAGGTGGCCGCGGCCTCGGGGGCGCCGCGGTCAGCGGCGTGCCGGGCGGCCCGGCGCAGCGCGGCCACGAGGTCGGGGTCACCGGCCGGGTCGCAGGCCAGCAGGTGGGTCGCGACGGTGTCGGGGTCGGCTCGCTCCGCGGTGAGCAGCCGGGCCGCTCGCGCGTGGGCGGCAGACCGGGCGGCGGGGCTCATCGCCGCCTGCACCGCGCTGCGCACGACGGGGTGGGCGAACGCCAGCGGCGGGCCGGGGCTCAGCACGTGCGCGGCGTACAGGCCGTCGGACAACCGGGCGGCGGCGTCCAGCTCGAGCCCAGCCAGCTCGGCCGCGAGGTCCAGCCGCGCTCCGCCGCCGAGCACGGCGACCGCCTGCGCCAGCTCCGCGGACCCCGCGGGCAGCCGTGTCAGGCGGGCGGTCACGGCGTCGGCGACCGAGGCCGGGGCGACGTCCGCGGTCGTGGGCGCGGCCTCGGCGGTGGGTCGCTGGCCGGCCCCCGCGAGGGCCCGGGCGAGCTCGAGGACGAGGAAGGGGTTGCCGCCCGAGGCGAGGTGGCAGGCGTCGACGAAGGCCGGGTCCGCGTCCTCGCCGAAGGTCCGGTGCAGCAGGGACGCCACGACCTCGGGTGGCAGCGCCGCCGGCTCGAGCACCGAGGCGTCCACCTCGAGAGCCCGCAGCGCGTCGTCGGCCGCGTCGGAGTCGCCGGGCCGCAGTGCCACGACCAGGAGCACCGGCAGCCCCTCGAGGCGGCGGCCGAGGTGGCCCAGGAAGCGCAGTGACGACGGGTCGGCCCAGTGCGCGTCGTCGACGGTCAGGACCAGCGGGCCGCGGCCGGCCAGGTTGACCGTCAGCCAGTAGAGGCCGTGGAGGACGGCGTAGGGGTCGCTCGGCTCGTCCGGGTGCTCGACGTACGGCGCCACGATCGGCGTCGAGTGCCGGGCTGCGCCCGCGAGGAAGGTCTTGCGCTCGGCTTCGGTCAGCGACCACAGCACCCGCTCGAAGAGCTGTCGGACGACGCCGTAGGGGAACTCGCGCTCGAGCTCTCCGCCGCTGGCATGGAGCACCTGGGCCCCGGACTCGTTCGCGAGGGTGCGGGCGGCGGCCAGGAGTGCGGTCTTGCCGATCCCGGCGGCGCCGCGCACGAGGACGATCGACGATTCTCCGTCATCGAGCCGCCGCAGGGCGTCAGCGAGGTGGCGGAGGTCCCCCTCCCTCCCGAGCAGGTCCACGCGGCGTACTGTCCCACAACCCGCCGGTGCCGTGGCGGGTCGTGCGAGCCGGGATCAGGGAGTCAGAGCGGGCGGGGGACCACTCCGATCTCCCGCATCCGGCGGGAGTAGCGGGCGTGCTGTCGCCGGACCTCCCCATGGCGGCGCAGCGCGCGAAGCTCGTCGAGCAGCCACAGCCAGGCCGGTTCGTCGAAGGGGTCGAGCCCGAGCAGCCACTCGAGATGACGCGCGGCGCCTTCGTGGTCGGCGCGGCTCCGGGCTCCGTCCACCCTGAGCCGCCCGGCCCGCAGCGCGGCCGAACGCGCGTGCTCCCGGGTGTCCACGGCCCAGTCCTCGAAGAGGTCCTCCTCAAGGAAGTCACCCGGGTAGGCCGCCTGCGCGCCGGCGAGCAGCTGGTCGACCACGCCCCAGTCATCGCGGTCCGCCGCGTCCTCGGCCCGGGCGACGGTGTCGAGGAAGCCGACCAGGTCGATACGGGCGTGCTCGGTGCGCAGGGCGAGGGCCCGCCCGTCTGCGACGACGTAGTGGTCGACGGCGTACCGGCGATCCGGGTCGAGGACCCGGCGCAGGGTGCTGAGCGTGACGGAGAGGCGGCTGCGCACCTGCTCGTCGCGGTCGCTGCTGTCGGGCCACAGCAGCTCGAGCACGGCGTCCCGGGTCAGCGCCCGGCCCCTGCGGGCGACCAGGATCTTGAAGAGGTCTCGGACCTTGCGGGAGTGCCAGTCGCTGACCGAGAGGGGCACGCCGTCGCGCAGCACGGCGAAGGAGCCGAGTGTGCGCACCACGAGTGCGGGCGTGGCAGGGACCGACGCGGCCGCCACCGGGCGGGCGCGCTCCCCGAGGAGCAACGTGGAGGTCACCCGTCCACGGTGGTGGGGCGGGCAGCCTCGCCGCCTCACGGAGGCACCGTGAGATTTCGGCCTGAATCCCACGCGAACCCTCACGGCTTGGCTGAGGGCATGAAGACGTACGTCGTCCGTCTGGCGGAGCTCGCGCCGGCGCCCGACCGAGCGCCACCGGAGCCCCCGGCGACCCTGCGCGGGGTCGTGGACGAGGTGGCGACCGGCACCCGCATCCCCTTCCGGACGACCGAGGAGCTGGTCGCGCTGCTCGAGACCGGTCTGGGCTCCGGCGACTGGTAGACAGGCCGGGTGCTTGCCGATGACCTCGACGAGGCCGACCCGCTCGCGGCCCACCGGAGCCGCTTCGTCGGTGCGGAGTCGCCCTTGGTCTACTTCGACGGCAACTCGCTCGGGCGCCCCCTCCGGGTGACCGGTCCGCGACTCGCGGCGTTCGTCGAGGAGCAGTGGGGCACACGGCTCATCCGCGGCTGGGACGAGCGCTGGATGGACCAGCCGGTCCGGCTCGGTGACGAGCTCGGACGGATCGTCCTCGGCGCAGCTCCGGGCCAGGTGGCGGTCGGCGACTCCACGACGGTCCTGCTCTACAAGCTCATGCGTGCCGCGGTCGCCGCCCGGCCTGGGCGCACCGAGATCGTCATCGACCGCGACCAGTTCCCGACCGACCGCTACGTCGCGGCCGGGGTTGCCGAGGAGTGCGGCCTCGCGCTGCGCTGGATCGACGTGGACACGACGGCCGGCGTCACCGTCGAGCTGCTGTCCGAGGCCGTGGGGCCGCAGACCGCGCTGGTGGTCCTCAACCACGTCGCCTACCGCTCGGCGTGGCTCGCCGACGCTCCCGCACTGACCGCGATCGCCCACGAGGCCGGCGCCCTGGTGCTCTGGGACCTCTGCCACTCGGCCGGAGCGGTGCCCGTCGACCTCGACGCGTGGGACGCCGACCTGGCCGTCGGCTGCACCTACAAGTACCTCAACGGCGGGCCCGGCTCGCCCGCCTTCCTCTACGTCGCCGAGCGGCTCCAGGGCGAGCTCACCCAGCCGATCCAGGGCTGGATGGGGGCGGCCGAGCCGTTCCTCATGGGTCCGGCGTACGTCCCGGCCCAGGGCATCCGCCGCTTCCTGTCGGGGACTCCGGCGATCGTCGGGATGCTCGCCCTCGAGGACATGCTCGCGCTCGTGGGCGAGGCGGGCCTGGCCGCGATCCGCGCGAAGTCGGTCGCCCTCACGTCGTACGCCGTGGAGCTGGCCGACGAGCTGCTCGCCCCGCTCGGGGTCGAGCTCGCCTCGCCGCGCGACCCGGACCGCCGCGGGAGCCACGTGACCCTCAACCACCCGCTGATGCGCGAGGTCACCGCGGCCCTGTGGGAGCGGGACGTCATTCCCGACTACCGCGACCCCGGAGGCCTGCGGATCGGCCTCTCGCCACTGTCCACGTCGTTCGCGGAGGTGAGCGCCGGGCTGGAAAGCGTTCGCGAGGTGCTGACGGGCCTGACAGCCTGAGGCGATGACCCGGTTTCCCCGACCCCTGCGGCCCGGCGCCCGGATCGGCGTCACCTCCCCGTCCAGCGGCGTCGGCGACCGGCTCCGGCCGCGGGTCGAGGCCTCGATCGCCTCGCTGCGCGATCGCGGGTTCGACGTGGTTGTGGGGGAGTGCATGGGAGACGAGAAGGTCGTCTCCGCGCCCAAGGAACAGCGCGCCGCCGAGCTGGTGGCGATGCTCACCGACCCGGCGGTCGCGGCCGTGGTGCCGCCCTGGGGTGGCGAGACCGCGATCGACCTGCTCGACCAGGTCGACTGGGACGCGCTGCGCGACGTCGAGCCGACCTGGGTGGTCGGCTGGAGCGACATGTGCTCGGTCCTGCTGCCACTCGCGCTCCGCTCCGGCTGGGCGACGCTGCACGGCTGGAACCTCGCCGACACGGCGTACGCCGCCCCGGACGGCCTCCTGCACTGGCTCGACCTGGCCGCAGCCACCGGCGAGGTGACCCAGACGAGCCCCGGAATGACCCGGGACGGGTGGGACGACTACGAGGCCGACCCGGTCGTCGCCGAGATGACGCTGGACCGCCGGACGTCGTGGTCGGTCCTGGGAGGCGGAGACACCGAGATGTCAGGCGTGCTCATCGGCGGCTGCCTCGAGGTCGTCTCCCCGATGGCGGGCACGCCCTACGCCGACGTGCCGGCCTTCGGCCGGCGCCACGCAGACGAGGGGCTGGTCGTCTACCTCGAGGCCTGCGAGCACCCCGCCTACGACGTCGCGCGGATGCTGCACGGCCTGCGGCTCGCCGGTTGGTTCGAGCACGCCAACGGTGTCGTCATCGGGCGCACGCCGGCTCCGGACTCGGAGAAGATGACCCAGCACGAGGCCGTCGCCGACGCGCTCGGGATGCTCGATGTGCCCGTCGTCCTCGACGCCGACATCGGCCACACCCAGCCGTTCCTGCCGCTGGTCAACGGGGCGTCTGCCCGGGTGACGGCGACCGGTGGTGTCGGCCGGGTCACCCAGTCCTGGGGCTAGAGCGTCGGCGCCTCCCTGGCGCGGCGGTCCACGAGCCCGGCCGCCCAGAACAGCAGCAGGAAGAAGATCGTGACCCCCACGCTGGTGACCACGACGCCGGTCGCTCCCTCGGGTTCGCGAGGGTCAAGGAACGGATACGGGTACCACCCGGACAGCCCGCCGACCAGGAGCGTCCACGCGAGCCAGGCAAGTGGCCAGCACAGCGCGAGGCGGACGGCGCGGCGGTCGATGCGTGGGCGCGGGCCGAACACCGCCCAACCGACGACCGCGAGCACCGGCACCACCATGTGGAGCAGCTTGTCGGCGACGTAGTCGGCGCCGTCGAGGTCCAGCAGCGGCCGGAGCAGCAGGAAGTGCACGACCCCCGTCACCGTGATGCCGACGACTGCGGCGAGCCGGACGGCCCGCCAAGTCGAACCGTCGCGGTCGGGATCGCGCGCGAGCTGGACGCTGGTGACGGCGACCAGGACGTTGCTCTGGATGGTGAAGTACGAGATCAGCCGTCCGAGGCGGATGCCGAGACCGGGCTGGTCGGCCTCGTCGAGCACCCGCCCACCCTGGACGACCAGGACCAGCTGGAGCACCAGGGCGGTGACCGCCACGGCGGCGATGACGGCGTGCCAGGCCCGGGCGCCGCCGACGTTCACGCTCGGAGCCTAGGGCCGTACGGTGCTCGGGTGCCTGACGTCAACGAGTTCGGCCAGCCCGTCGGAGACCTGGTCCAGCCGGCCTGGACCCCGCGCGAGCGCCCGGCGCGGATCGGCCTGGTGGGGAAGTACGTCGCCCTCCAGCCGGTGTCGACCAGACACGTCCCGGCGTTGCAGGCCACGCTCGCCGGGCCCGGCGACGGACCGCTCTGGACCTACCGGCCCACTCCGCCACCCGCCTCCGAGTCGGCGATGGCCGACCTGGTCGACGAGTGGATGGGCTCCACGGAGAACCTCACCTGGGTCGTCGTGCCGCACGGCTACGAGGCGTCCGGCCTGACCTCGCTCTACCGGATCGACCCGGCGCACGGCCAGGCCGAGGTGGCCGCGGTCGTCTATGCGCGGACGCTGCAGAAGACGCCGGCGACCACCGAGGCGACCTACCTGCTCATGCGCTACCTCTTCGACGGGCTGCGCTACCGGCGCTTCGAGTGGAAGTGCGACGCGCTCAACGAGCCGTCGCGCCAGGCGGCGCTCCGGCTCGGCTTCACCTACGAGGGCCGCTTCCGGAACCACATGGTCACCAAGGGACGCAACCGCGACACCGACTGGTTCTCGGTCACTGACGCGGAGTGGCCGAAGGTGAAGCAGGCGCTGCAGACGTGGCTGCAGCCGGGCAACTTCGACGAGGACGGCCGGCAGCGGCTTGCATTGTCGGACGTGCGTGACAGGTTGGGGTGATGGACCAGCGGATCTCGTTCGTCTCGTTCGCGGTGGCCGACCTCGAGGCCAGCCGGCGGTTCTACCTCGACGGCCTCGGCTGGAACGCCGCGTTCGAGGCCGAGGGTGACGTGGTGATGGTCCAGGTCGGCGAGCACCTCGTGCTCTCGCTCTGGGACCGTGACCACTTCGAGGCCGAGGTCGGCCCGATCGGGTGGCGTCCCCAGGCCGGCGTCGCGCCGTTCACCATCGCCCACAACGTGCCCACCAAGTCCGAGGTCGACGACGTCCTCGCGACCGCGCTGCAGGCCGGCGCCGCTCCCGTGCACAAGGCGGTGGAGCGCGACTGGGGCGGCTACACCGGCTATTTCGGCGACCCGGACGGATACCGCTGGGAGATCGCCTACAACCCCGGACCGATAGGACAGGTGGTGCTGCCATGAGTGACCCGAAGCGGATCATCGGCTACCCGGAGGTCCGCGACAGCGGCCTCGACGACTGGCGCTGGCTGCTCGGCATCCTGCACGCCCGGTTCAGGACCGGCAGCTTCGTCAAGGGTCTCGAGCTCGCCAACCGGATCGGCGAGGTGGCCGAGGAGGCCGACCACCACCCCGATCTCGACCTCTCCTACCCGACCCTCGACGTCCGGCTGGTCAGCCACGACGTCGGTGGCGTGACGAGCCGCGACCTCGACCTGGCCCGGCGGATCAGCGAGATCGCCGCCGAGCTCGACATCTCTGCGGCGCCCACCGAGACGACCGCACTCGAGATCGCGCTCGACGTCCCGGCACCCGAGGACGTGCGGGACTTCTGGGCGGCAGTGCTGGGCTACGAAGTGCGCGGCGACGGCCGACAGGTCGAGGATCCGGGCGGCCGCCGTACGGCGCTGTGGTTCCAGGACTCGGAGTCCGCCTCCGGTGAGGTCCAGCAGCGCTTCCACTACGACGTCGTCGTGCCGATCGAGGTCGCCCAGGAGCGCATCGACGCCGCGCTCGCGGCCGGCGGCACGCTGGTCACCGACGAGCACGCCCCCGCCTTCTGGGTCCTGGCCGACCGGCACGGCAACAAGGCCTGCGTGTGCACCCCCGAGGGCCGCTACGACGAAGGGTGAGACTCCCGTTCCGGATCCTGGGACGGTGCGTTACCGTTCCTCCCATGCGGCACCCGCTCCTCGTACTCGTATGACGCGTCCTTCCCGGACGCGTCGCCCCTCGTTGCTCTGACAACAGAGGGGCTTTTTCATGAGTACCGCCGACATCCCCACGCAGGAGACCCAGAACCATGACTGAGCAGATCACCGGGGCGCAGAGCCTGATCACCTCCTTGGAGGCGGCCGGGGTCGAGCACATCTTCGGCATCCCCGGCGGGGCGATCCTCCCGGCCTACGACCCCCTGATGGACTCCACCATCCGGCACATCCTAGTGCGGCACGAGCAGGGTGCCGGGCACGCGGCCCAGGGCTACGCCGCGGCCACCGGCCGGGTCGGCGTCTGCATGGCGACCTCCGGGCCGGGCGCCACCAACCTGGTGACGCCGATCGCCGACGCCCACATGGACTCCGTGCCGATGGTCGCCGTCACCGGACAGGTCGGCGCCGCCGCGATCGGCACCGATGCCTTCCAGGAGGCCGACATCCGCGGCATCACGATGCCGATAACCAAGCACAACTTCCTGGTGACCGACGCGGACGAGATCCCGCGGCGGATCGCGGAGGCGTTCTACATCGCCTCGACCGGCCGGCCCGGCCCGGTGCTGGTCGACGTCGCCAAGTCCGCCCTGCAGGCGACCACGACGTTCCAGTGGCCCAGCGAGCTGCACCTGCCCGGCTACCGCCCCGTCACCCGGCCGCACGCCAAACAGATCCGGGAGGCGACCCGGCTGATGCTGGAGTCGCGCCGCCCGGTGCTCTACGTCGGCGGCGGCACGATCCGCGCCGGCGCCTCTGCCGAGCTGCGCACCCTGGCCGAGCTCACCGGAATGCCGGTCGTCACCACCCTGATGGCCCGCGGTGCGTTCCCGGACAGCCACCCCCAGCACCTCGGCATGCCCGGCATGCACGGCACGGTGGCGGCGGTGGCGGCGCTCCAGAAGAGCGACCTGATCATCAGCCTCGGCGCCCGGTTCGACGACCGGGTCACCGGCAACCTCGACTCCTTCGCTCCGGGCGCCCAGGTCATCCACGCCGACATCGACCCGGCCGAGATCGGCAAGAACCGGCACGCCGACGTGCCGATCGTCGGCGACGCCCGCGAGGTGATCGGTGACCTGGTCGCCGCGCTGCGCGCCGAGGCCGACAACGGCAACACGGGTGACTACGAGGCCTGGGTCCAGTTCCTGGCGGGGGTCAAGGGCAAGTACCCCCTCGGCTACGACACGAGCGAGGAGGGTCTCGCACCGCAGTACGTCATCGAGCGGCTCGGCGCGATCGCCGGCCCGGACACGATCTACACCGCCGGCGTGGGCCAGCACCAGATGTGGGCCGCCCACTATGTCGGCTACGAGAAGCCCAAGACCTGGATCAACTCCGGCGGGCTCGGGACGATGGGCTTCGCGGTCCCGGCCGCGATGGGCGCGCAGGTCGGGATGCCGGACTCCACGGTGTGGGCGATCGACGGCGACGGCTGCTTCCAGATGACCAACCAGGAGCTCGCCACCTGCGCGATCAACGGCATCCCGATCAAGGTCGCGGTGATCAACAACGAGTCGCTGGGGATGGTGCGCCAGTGGCAGACGCTGTTCTACAACTCGCGCTACTCCAACACCGACCTCGAGTCGAAGCGGATCCCCGACTTCGTCAAGCTCGCCGAGGCCTACGGCTGCGTGGGTCTGGCCTGCGATACCGCCGAGGACGTCGACGCGACCATCAACAAGGCGATGGAGATCAACGACGTCCCGGTCGTGGTGGACTTCCGGGTCCACCGCGACGCCATGGTCTGGCCGATGGTCGCCGCCGGCACCAGCAACGACGACATCAAGTACGCGCGTGACCTCGCGCCCGACTTCGACGAGGACGATCTCTAGTCATGAGTAGGCACACGCTCTCGGTCCTCGTCGAGGACAAGCCAGGCGTCCTGGCCCGGATCGCCGGTCTGTTCAGCCGCCGCGGCTTCAACATCGAGTCCCTGGCGGTCGGCCCCACCGAGTCCGCCGACGTGTCCCGGATGACGATCGTGGTCAACGTCGAGGAGTCGCCGCTCGAGCAGGTGACCAAGCAGCTCAACAAGCTGGTCGAGGTCATCAAGATCGTCGAGCTCGACCCGGAGACCTCGGTGACCCGCCAGATCGTGCTCGTCAAGGTGTCCGCGACCGCGGACAACCGGGGCCAGGTGCTCGACACCGTCCAGCTCTTCCGCGCCAAGGTCATCGACGTGGCCGCGGACGCCGTCACCGTCCAGGTGACGGGCAACGCCGGCAAGATCGCCGACTTCCTGCGGATCATGGAGCCCTTCGGGATCCGTGAGCTCGTGCAGTCCGGCATGGTCGCCATCGGTCGCGGCCCCCGCTCGATCTCGGAGCGCTCGCTGCGCCCCGTGCCGATCCCGACCACCCCGATTCCCACCACGCCCTCACAACGCCCGACAATCAGCAAGGAGCCCCTCAGTGGCTGAGATGTTCTACGACGACGACGCCGACCTCGCCCTGATCCAGGGCAAGAACGTGGCGGTGATCGGCTACGGCAGCCAGGGCCATGCCCACGCGCTGAGCCTGCGTGACTCGGGCGTCGACGTCCGGGTCGGCCTGCAGCCTGGCTCCAAGAGCCGCGCCAAGGCCGAGGCGGAGGGGCTGCGGGTCGTCACGCCGGCGGAGGCCGCCGAGGAGGCCGACGTCATCGTGATCCTGGCGCCCGACCAGCACCAGCGGAAGCTCTACGCCGAGGAGATCGAGCCCGCGCTCGCCCCCGGTGACACCCTGGTCTTCGGCCACGGCTTCAACATCCGCTTCGGATACATCACCCCGCCCGAGGGCGTCGACGTCTTCATGGTCGCCCCCAAGGGGCCCGGTCACCTGGTCCGCCGCGAGTACGTCGACGGCCGCGGCGTCCCGGTGCTCGTCGCCGTCGAGAAGGACCCGTCCGGCAACGCGTGGCCGCTCGCCCTGTCCTACGCCAAGGCGATCGGCGGCCTGCGCGCCGGCGGCATCAAGACGACGTTCACCGAGGAGACCGAGACCGACCTGTTCGGTGAGCAGGCCGTGCTGTGCGGTGGCGCCTCGCAGCTGATCATGTACGGCTTCGAGGTGCTCACCGAGGCGGGCTACCAGCCCGAGGTCGCCTACTTCGAGTGCCTGCACGAGCTCAAGCTGATCGTCGACCTCATGTACGAGGGCGGCATCGCCAAGCAGCGCTGGTCGGTCTCCGACACCGCCGAGTTCGGCGACTACGTCTCCGGGCCGCGGGTGATCACACCCCAGGTCAAGGAGAACATGAAGCAGGTCCTCGCCGAGATCAAGGACGGCTCGTTCGCCAAGCACTTCATCGCCGACATGGACGCAGGCTCGCCGGAGTTCAACGCGTTCCGGGAGAAGAGCGCAGCCCACCCGATCGAGCAGACCGGTCGCGAGCTGCGCAAGCTGATGGCGTGGGTGAAGAGCCACGACACCGACTACGTCGAGGGCTCCGCCGCGCGGAACTGAGCGGGGTCGACTGCCATGGAGATCCTCGAGCCCGTGCACGACCGCAGCCAGGGGGCCGTGTTCACCGTGGTGATCGGTGAGACACGCACGGAACTGCCGTGGGTCGAGCACGCCCAGCTGAAGGACGGGGTCCTGGTGCTGTCGGCGGTGTTGAAGGGCTCGGGCCAGGCCGCCGTCACCTACCTGCGCGAGTTCACGCAGGCCGCTTGGCAGACCTCGGTCACGGAGCCGGGTGCGGAGCGCCCGGAACCGAGTAGGTGAGGTTCTCCTCGGCCGGCATCAGGATCCACAGCACCGGGTAGATCAGCAGCTGGCTGCCCGGGATGACCATCAGGATCAGCACGAACAGCAGCCGCGAGATCCACGGCGTGAGGCCGAACCGGCGTCCGATCCCGGCGCAGACACCGCCGAGGATCCTGCCGTCCCGGGGGCGGATGAGGCCCTGGTTGGCGAAGGTGGCGCGGACGTCGTTCATGGTGTTCCTCCGGTTGCTTGGCTGATGGCTCCATCGTGCCTCGCCCAGCAGTCGCACACCATCGGGATCAGCCCTGGTTGGACCCCGACCCAGCCCTCACTCGTCCGACAGCCGAATCTCGACCATCAGCTCGTCGGCCAGCCCCTCGAGCAGCGAGCGCAGATCGTCGGTGCTCGCGGTGAGCGGGGCGGTCAGGACGGCGTGGGCCTGGAAGATGGTGCCGCCGGACATCGGGGCGTCGCGCACGTCGGTGCTGAGCTCCTCGATGTTGATGTGGTGGGCGGCCAGGCAGGCGGAGATCTCGGTGACGATCCCGGGGTGGTCGGCGCCGAGCAGGTCGAGCGACAGGCGCAGCGTCTCCCCGGCCGCGGGCTCGTCGGCACGCTCGACGAGCACTTGGAGCCCGAGCTCCGACAGCGCGCGGAGATCGGCGGTGAGCGCGTCGAGGTGAGCCTCGGCCACCGAGACCACCACGATGCCGGCGAACTTGCCTGCCAGCCGCGACATCTGGCTGCGCTCCCAGCTCGCGTCGTGGGCGCTGATCGGCGCCGAGATGGCGGAGACCAGACCGGGACGGTCGTCGCCGAGGACGGTCAGGATGAGGGTCGCCATCCGTGCAGGCTACGAGAAGTCCTAGCAGCGTCCCCACTGCTGGGACACGAACTTCGCCCAGGACTTCTCCTGGTTGGTCTTCACGTGCACGCCGTCCTGGAGCAGACCGGGACGCGAACGCACGAACGCCGGCCAGTCGGCCACGCAGGTTCGGCCGCGGGACTTCGCGATCGCGCGCATCCAGCCGCCGATCTTGGTGGTCCTCGGCGAGGTGTTGCCGGAGGGCAGTGCGGCGTACGGCAGCACGAACATGACCTTGGTGGAGCGCGGCACCCGCTTGACCGTGCGGGCCAGGTCGGACTTCCCATAGCCGGCGGGCGGGGGTACGGCGCCAAGCGCGATGATCAGGCCGGTGGGCTGACCGTGGCCCGACACGTAGTAGTCCAGCCGGCCCTGCAGCTCGCTGATCCGGCGCGCCGGCTCGCCGTCGAGGGTGAACGTCCGCCGCATCCGGCCGAGCTCGTCAGTGCCGCGCCAGGTGAGCGAGTCGCCGATCATGACCACCCCGCCCTTGGTGGGCCGTGGGCCGGTGTCGGTCACGCACTTGCCGTCGACGTAGACCTGCCCGGGTCGGTCCTGGCACTGCACGCTGGAGCGCAGCGACGCCTCCGCGGTGAGGTTGGCGCCCGAGCTCCGGGCGAAGCCCACGAGCTCGTCGACCCGAGCCGGTGTCAGGCACTCGTCGTAGTAGCCGTCGGCCTCGGTGTTGGGGACGTAGACGCTGCGGGCGCCCACGCACTGTGGCGCGTCGTAGACCGCGGTGACCGAGCGGTCCGGGTAGGACGCGCAGAAGTTGACCTGGCTGATCCAGCGGCGACCGAGGTCGGCGCAGCGGCGGAAGTCGATGGTCGAGACGAACCCGTAGTCGCCCTGCCCCCGGAGCTGGCAGGCCTCGGCGCCGTAGACCTTGCGGAAGAGCGTGGCGCCGGCCACGCACCTCGTGCGCGAGCAACCGGCGCCCTTGGAGTAGACCCGGCCGAGCAGGTCGCAGGTCGCGGCGTTGATCGAGCGGTCGTAGGCCGCGGAGCCGCTGGCCGCCGACGCAGTCGACGTCAGCCCCTGGAACGCCGGCACGGTGAGGCACAGCGCGATCAGGACCGCGAGGCCCGCACGGCGTGACGCGACAAGGTGTTGGTCTATCGACATCCGTTCGGGATCCCCGTCAGGTCTCGCGCCTACCCGGAGAGACGCCTAGGACTATGGACGGTGGAACGATATGTCACGCCAGGCGGGATTCGCGGCAGTTCCGCATCTTCTATGTGCGGAGCTTGGCCGAGCGCGACGTGGAGCCGCCCAGGTAGCCATCGGGTTTGGTGACGGCTCGGACCCGGGTGCCGGCAGCAGCGGTCACGACCGCCGTGGCCAGGCCGTGGTCGGTGAGCGTCCTGGACCCGGGGATGACCTTCCACACGCCGTCGACCCGCCGCTGGAACACCACCTCGGCGCTGTTGGTCGGTTTGAAGCCCCGGCGCCGCTCGTCGGTGACCTTGGCGAACAGGCGATAACGGTCGCCGTCCAGGTGCGTGCGGGAGATCGTGGTCCGGGTCGCGGTGCGCCGCACCTCGAAGGTGTCCTCCGCCACCTCGACCGGGAGGTTGACCAGGGGGACGACCTGATAGGTGCCCGTGGTCCGCACCGTGTAGGTGCCGGGAGTGGCGGAGCCGCAGATGAGGAACTCGACCGTCCCGCTGGTGGCGTCGCCGTCGACCGACGAGAGGTCGACGCCCTCGGAGGTCGTGCCCCGAGGGCCGACCATGGTGAGCTTGACCTGCCACAGCAGCGTGTCCGGGCTGACGGCGAGGGCATAGTCGACCGGCTGGTTGCGGCACTTGTTGCGCAGCACGAAGTCCTCGGCCGAGACCGTGCCCGTCAGCGCGGCCTGCGCAGGTGGTGTGCCCAGCACGACGCTCCCGACGGCAACGACGGGAACGACCAGGGCGCGCGCGAGGAACCTCCGAGGGAGCATTGCCCGACCGTAACGTCGTGGGCCGCACGGCACCGTGGCGCACGCCACCCCCGCAGGGGCGACGTGCGCCACAGTCGGCTCGCGTGGAGCGCTACTTCACCTCGGACCGGCGGACCAGGAACAGGCCGACCGCCAGGGGCACCAGCAGCCAGATCGAGCCGGCGACCGCGAGGTGGGCCCAGTCCGTGCTGGTCAGGCCGCCGTCGTCGTACAGCGGTCCCTGGGCGAAGTTGAAGTCCAGCCAGGGCTGGGCGTCCTTCCACCAGTCGTTGAGCTGGGCCAGCAGCATCGTCAGCGGGGGAAGCACGAAGCCGTAGATGAAGTAGCCGACGACGGCGCCCGGGGAGTTGCGGATCAGCACGCCGAGCATGAAGCCGATCATCAGGTTCAGCACGTTGGCGAAGACCAGGGTCACGGCTTGGTTGAAGGAGATGTCCCACACCGGGTCCACGCCCACGATGGCAGCGCCGACGACGTTGCCGACGGCGCCGATCGCCAGGGCCACGCCGATGGCCACGGCGCCCACCGCGATCGCGACGATCGCCTTGGCCGCGAGCACCCGGTTGCGGTGCGGGACCAGGGTGAACGTGGTCAGGCCGCTGCGCTGGCTCCACTCGGAGGTGACCGAGAGGATCGCCATGACCGGCAGGAGGAACACCATCGGGATGCCGATGGCCGCCCCGAAGTTGTCGTAGACGATCTCGTTGTCGGGCGCGAACGCGATGACGGCTCCGGTGGCGATCAGCGCCGACGCGGCGATGCCGACCATGAGCCAGAACCCCGAGCGGGTGTCGAACATCTTGATGAGCTCGACCTGGAGGACCCGCGTGAACGGGATCCGGGCCGGGGTCTCCCGGGCCGGCCGGGCGGCCGGCGCCACCTCCTGGGTGGCGTCCGGGCTGACGGTGAGGGTGGTCATGCTGCGACTCCTTCGCGGGCTGTGTCTGCAGTGAGGTCGAGGAACATCTCCTCGAGGCCGGCGCCGTCGGCGGCGCGCAGCTCGAGGAGGGCGATGCCGGCGGCCAGGGCGACCTGGCCGACGAGCTCGGGCTCGGCGTCGGCGCGCAGGACGTCCGGTCCGGAGCGGGTGGTGGTGATGCCGGAGGCGGTGAGCGCCTGGCTGAGCTCGGTGGTCGCGCTCGAGCGGACCAGCGTGCCGGCGGCGGCCAGCAGCTCGGCCTTGGTGCCGTGGGCCACGATCCGGCCCTGGCCGATCACGACCAGGTCGTCGGCGATGACCTCGATCTCGTGGAGGAGGTGCGAGGAGAGCAGCACCGTGCCGCCCTGGTCGGCGAAACCCCGGAGGAGGTCGCGCATCCACCGGATGCCTGCCGGGTCCAGGCCGTTGGCGGGCTCGTCGAGGATCAGGACCTCGGGGTCGCCGATCAACGCGGTGGCGATGCCGAGCCGCTGGCGCATGCCGAGCGAGTAGTTCTTGACCCGGCGGCCGGCCTCGGTCGGGGTGAGGCCGACCAGGTCGATCATCTCCTCGGCGCGCGAGCCGGGCAGGCCCATGGTGCGGGCCGCGACCCGCAGGGTCTCGCGGCCGGTGCGGCCGGCGTGCTGGGCGGAGGCGTCGAGGAGGACGCCGACCTCACGACCGGGGTTGGGCAGCTCGGCGTAGTGGCGACCGAGCACGGTGGCCGACCCCGAGCTGGCGGGCGTGAGGCCGACCATCACCCGCATGGTGGTGGACTTACCGGCGCCGTTAGGCCCCAGGAAGCCGGTGACCCGGCCCGGCTCGGCGGTGAAGGTGACGTCGTCGACGGCGTGCAGGCTGCCGTACGTCCTGGACAGGTGGCTGACTTCGATCATGGCTCCAGCCTCGGGCCATCGCGGCCCGGCCACATCGGGGACGGCTCCCGAGCGACCCCCGGCCGGACCCTGAGGAGACCTCGGGGTCGACCCCGGGAACATCGGCCGTGGGTCGCCTGTTGGGCGGTCGTGCGCATCGACATCTGGTCCGACGTGGTCTGCCCGTGGTGCTACATCGGCAAGCGACACCTGGAGGAGGCGCTCGCGGGCTTCGCGCACCGCGACGAGGTCGAGATCGTCTACCGCTCCTTCGAGCTGGACCCGACTGCTCCGCAGGTGCCCGTCGAGACCACCGTCGAGTCGCTGGCCAAGAAGTTCGGCACCGACGTCGAGGGCGCCCGCGCGCTGATGGCCCGCGCGGACGGCGCGGCCGCGGCGGCCGGCCTGACGTTCCGGCACGCCGACACACCCCACGCCCGGACCGTCGACGCGCACCGGCTGCTGCACCTCGCCAAGGCCGCCGGGCTCCAGGCGGAGCTCAAGGAAGGGCTGCTCTCGGCGTACTTCGGCGGCGGTGAGTCGATGGGCGACCACGCCGTGCTCCGCCGGGTCGCCGTCGAGACGGGCCTCGACCCGGTCCGAGTCGACCAGGTCCTGTCATCCGACGAGTACGCCGAGGCGGTCGCGGCCGACATCGCCCAGGCCCGCGCCTATGGGGCCGGGGGAGTGCCGTTCTACGTCGTCGACCGGAAGTACGGCCTCGCCGGAGCCCAGCCCACGGAGGTGTTCGCGCAGGTGCTCGAGCGTGCCTGGGCCGACGCGCATGCCGTGCACGGTCAGTCGTTGCCCGCCTGAGGCCCGTCGATCTCCAGCACCACGACGGCGTTGTCCGCGCGACGTGCGCCGCGCGCCCACCAGGGCTCGGCCGCCCGGGTCCGGCCGCGCACCTCGTCGTACGCCGCGCCGGAGCGCAGCACGTTCGCCAAGCCGGTGTGTGTCGGCTCGACGGCGCCCTCGGCGTAGAGCAGCAGGGGGGCGCCCTCGACTTGGCGCACCTCGGCGAACCGCGCCGAGAAGCCGGGCCGTCCGTCGTGCAGCGTGACCACCAGCGCCTCGAGGAGTGGCGAGGCCCTGGGCGCGGTGCGCACCACCATGACGCACGGATCGGTCACCCCCGTGAGTATGGCCCCGGTCGGGTACTGTGGCCGACTGGCACAGCGTCGTGCAGCCACCCTGTTCCACCACCTGCCACCCATGTGGGAGACACCGCTGTGAGCAAGCCGATCGTCCTGATCGCGGAGTCGCTGAGCCCGGCCACCATCGAGGCTCTGGGACCGGACTTCGACGTGCGCCACTGCGACGGCGCCGACCGCGCGGAGCTCCTGTCCGCGATCGTCGACGCCGATGCGCTCCTCGTCCGCTCCGCGACCAAGGTGGACGCCGAGGCGCTGGCGGCGGCCAAGCGACTCAAGGTCATCGCCCGGGCCGGGGTGGGGCTCGACAACGTCGACGTCCGCACCGCCACCCAGTCCGGCGTCATGGTCGTCAACGCACCGACGTCCAACATCGTCTCGGCCGCCGAGCTCGCCGTCGCCCTGATGCTCGCGGCCGCCCGGCACATCTCGCCCGCCCACGCGGCACTGCGCAACGGCGAGTGGAAGCGCTCGAAGTACACCGGCATCGAGCTCTACGAGAAGACCGTCGGCATCGTCGGCCTGGGCCGGATCGGGGTGCTGGTGGCGCAGCGGCTCAGCTCGTTCGGGATGTCGGTCATCGCCTACGACCCCTACGTCCAGGCGGGCCGCGCGGCCCAGATGGGGGTCCGGCTCGTCGACCTCGACACCCTGCTTGCCGAGTCCGACTTCATGTCGGTGCACCTGCCCAAGACCCCTGAGACCCTCGGTCTGATCGGCGACGAGCAGCTGCACCGGGTGAAGCCGTCGCTGGTCCTCGTCAACGCCGCCCGAGGCGGCATCGTCGACGAGGCCGCGCTCTACGCGGCCCTCAAGGAGGGCCGGGTCGCCGCCGCGGGTCTCGACGTCTTCGCGACCGAGCCGTGCACCGACAGTCCGCTGTTCGAGCTCGACAACGTGGTGGCCACCCCGCACCTCGGCGCCTCGACCGACGAGGCTCAGGAGAAGGCCGGCATCTCCGTGGCCCGATCGGTGCGTCTCGCGCTCTCCGGTGAGCTGGTGCCCGACGCGGTCAACGTCCAGGGCGGTGTGATCGCCGAGGACGTCCGCCCGGGCATCCCCCTCACCGAGAAGCTCGGCCGGGTCTTCACCGCGCTCGCCGGCGAGGTCGCCCAGCAGATCGACGTCGAGGTGCGCGGCGAGATCACCGCCTACGACGTCAAGGTGCTCGAGCTGGCCGCGCTCAAGGGTGTCTTCACCGATGTGGTCGAGGACCAGGTCTCCTACGTCAACGCGCCGCTGCTCGCGGCCGAGCGCGGCACCGCCGTCAGGCTGGTCACCGACTCCGAGAGCCCCGACCACCGCAACCTGATCACCATCCGGGGCACCCTGGCCGACGGGTCGCAGGTCTCGGTGAGCGGCACTCTGGTCGGCATCCACCAGCGCGAGCGGCTCGTCGAGGTCAACGGCTTCAACGTCGACCTCGAACCCACCGACCACCTGGCGTTCTTCATGTACGAGGACCGCCCCGGGATGGTCGGCACTGTCGGCCAGCTCCTGGGCGCCGCCGGCGTCAACATCGCCGGAATGCAGGTAGCCCGCGACGAGAAGGGCGGGCACGCCCTGGTCGCACTCTCGGTCGACACCTCGATCTCCGCCGAGACGCTCGAGGAGATCGAGCACGCCATCGACGCAGCCTCGGTCCGCGCAGTCGACATCTCCTAAACCCCCGCGAGCTTCGGCCCGGACCCACGACGGACGCTCGCTCCGCTCGCGAGCTTCGCCGTCCCTCGTGGGCACCGGACCGATCGCGGGGCGCGCTCGCTCCGCTCGCAACGCTCGCTCCGCTCGCAACGCTCGCCCGAAGTCGGCGCGAGGTCGAGCTAAGCGACCATCACCCGGCGGGTCGGCCCCGCCGCCGTACGCCGCCCCTCGACCTCGTCCCACGCGACGCCGATCCGCTCGGCGGCGAGGGCCAGATCCTCGGGCCGCTTGGTCCACGGGATCCGCACGAAGCGGTCGAGCCCGCCTTCGGCGGCGAACACCGGTCCCGGGGCGACGATGACGCCGTGCCGCTCGGCGGCGGCGGCCACGGCAGTGCCGAGCGCCTCCGGGAGCCGGCACCACAGCGCCAGCCCGCCCGTCGGCACCCGGAAGTCCCAGGCCGGGACGTGGGTGCGCAGCGCGGCGACCAGCGCGTCCCGTTGCTCGCGCAGCCGCGAGCGATGGGCGCTCAGCGTGTCGGCCGGATGCTCGAGCAGCCGCAGCAGGACGAGCTGTTCGAGCACCGGTGCGCCGAGGTCCATGCTGACCCGCGCCCGGGTCAGCCGGTCGACGAGGTCGTGCGGTGCCCGCACCCAGCCGAGCCGCAGGCCACCCCAGAAGCTCTTGCTGGCGCTGCCGACGGTGACGGTCCCGGGGGAGTAGGCCGCGAACGGCCGGGGCATCGCCTGGCCCTCGAGGGCGAGGGCCTGGTGGGCCTCGTCGACGACCGCGACCGTCCTGGCTCTCCTCACAAGGGCGGCGTACGACTCCCGCTCCTCGTCGCTCATCAGCAGCCCCGTGGGGTTCTGGAAGTCCGGGATCAGGTAGGTCAGCCGCGGCGACGTCTGCCGGAGCGCCGCGCGCACCGCGTCGAGGTCCCAGCCGTCCGGGTCCACGGGCGAGGCCGCGAGCCGGGCGCCGCTGTTGCGCAGCGCCTCGGTGGCGTTGGGGTAGACGGGCGACTCGACGAGCACCCGGTCGCCGGGGCCGGCAAGCGCCTTGGCCACGATCGCCGCCGCGGCGAGGGCGCCGGAGGTCACCATGACCTGACCGGGGTCGGTGGGCAGCCCGCGCTCGTCGTAGGTGCGGGCGATCGCGGCCTGCAGCTCGGGCAGTCCGGCCGGGAAGTAGCCGTGCCCACCGAGGTAGGCCGGCAGCAGGGCGGCCGCCTCGGCGTACGCCGCCGCGAGCTGGGGCGGGGCGGACGGCGCGGCGCAGTTGAGGTCGATGGCGTCGTGGTCGCCGGGCCGGGGGAGCAGCGCCCGGTCGTGGGCGCGGGCCCGGCCGCCCGGGACTCGGGTGAAGGTGCCGGACCCCTGGCGCGCCTCGGCGTAGCCGGCGTCGCGGAGCGCGGCGTAGGCCCGGGTGACGGTGGTCCGGGAGACCCCGAGCTCCTCGGTGAGCTCTCGCTCGCTGGGGAGGCGGGTGCCCTGGCCGATCCGGCCGTCGCCGATGAGGAGCACGAGGGCCTCGGCGAGTCCCGCATAGGCAGGCGAGCGGTCGAAGTCACCGACGAGGGCGGCGGTGCGAGCGGCGCTGATCGCGGCGGTTGCCGAGGCGGAACGTTCCATGCAGGCCACTGTCCCACGATTGGCTATTTCTGAGAAGGCCACTTGGCGAGACCATGGTGGGGTGACCACGACCGCCGCGCCGCGCCCGGCCCTGCCCATCCCGGTCCTGTCCGACCTCGGCCCGATCGCGCAGCTCCGCGCCGGCCGCCTCGGCCGCCGGCTGCCCCAGCTGTTCGTCGGGCTGGTGCTCTACGGCGTCTCCCTGGCGATGATGGTCCGCGGCGACCTGGGGCTGGCGCCCTGGGACGTCCTGCACTCCGGCCTCATTCGGCACGTTCCCATCACCCTGGGCCAGGCGGTCGTCCTGATGAGCTTCGTGGTCCTCGTCCTCTGGGTCCCGCTGCGCGAGACCCCGGGCATCGGCACCATCTCCAACGCCTTCGTGATCGGCTTCTCCGCCGACGCCACGCTCTGGCTGCTCGACCGCCCCGACGCCCTTGCGGCCCGGGTCGCGCTCACCGTCGGTGGGGTGGTGCTGTGCGGGCTCGCGACCGCGATGTACATCGGTGCCCAGCTGGGCCGTGGCCCGCGCGACGGCCTGATGACCGGGCTGGCGCGGCGTACCGGCCTCTCGATCCGCCTGGTCCGGACCGGCCTCGAGGTCGCGGTCGTGCTCATCGGCCTGGCGCTGGGTGGCGTGCTCGGTCTCGGCACGGTGCTCTACGCGCTCGCCATCGGGCCGCTCACCCAGCGGATGCTGCCGGCCTGGATCGTGCCGCTCGCCGCCCCGGGCCCCGCAGGCTCAGCGTCACGGTGAGCGCCAGGGCGACCACGATGACGCCCAGCGACCACAGGGTCGGCACCTCGGGGACCGCGACCCAGATGCCGTGCGCCCAGTGGAGGACGAGCTTGACTCCGATGAAGGCCAGGATCGCCGCCAACCCGTAGCCCAGGTAGACCAACGACGCGAGTGCCCCTTCGAGGACGAAGTAGAGGGCGCGCAGCCCCAGCAGTGCGAACGCGTTGGTGACGAAGACGAGGAACGGGTCCTCGGTGATGCCGTAGACGGCCGGCACGGAGTCGCCGGCGAAGACGACGTCGGTGGCCAGGACGGCCACGACGACCAGGGCGAACGGGGTCAGCGCCCGGCGGCCGTGCTCCCGCACCAGGAGACGCGGGCCTCGGTAGTCGTCCGTGACCGGCATCAGGCGGCGCATCAGGCGCACCGAGCGCATCGACTCGATGTCGACCTCGTGGTCGTGACCGCGCACGGCGTCGCGGAGGATCTTCACCGCGGTGAGGACCAGCACCGCCCCGAACACCAGGAAGACCCAGTCGAACCTGGCCAGGGCGGCCGCGCCGAGTGCGATGAAGATCCCGCGCAGGATCAAGGCGCCGACTATCCCGTAGAGCAGGACCCGCTGCTGCAGCGCCCGTGGGACCGCGAACGCCGTCAGCAGCAGCATGAAGACGAACAGGTTGTCGACGCTCAGGGACTTCTCGACCAGGTAGCCGGTCAGGTATTCCACGCCTCGGTCGGCGCCGAACCGCTGCCAGACGTAGACCCCGAACAGCAGGGGGAGGGCAACGTAGAACGACGACCACGCCACGGCCTCCCGCATCGAGACCTCGTGGGGCCTGCGGGTGAGGGCGAAGTCGAGAGCGAGCAGGAGGAGGACGGCAGCGATGCAGGCCGCCCACAGGCCGGGACCGGCCACGGAGCTGGACATGAGACACCTCGGTCGTTGGATCGGCCGAGGTCTCCTTCACCGACCTGACGACGGTCGGCTCCCGTCCGGGGCGCCGGGTAGCGCCGTAGTGACCGGTGCGGGACGAGGAAGTACTCCCCTCAGCCCGAAGTGTAGCGACCCAGTGGTCTTAGGGGCCGTTCGGCCCTGGTCAGCGGCGGGTGGCGATCAGGGTGGAGGCGTCGGAGGCGACCATGACCTCGACGGTGGTGAACCGCTCGTCGGTCAGCCACTCCTCACGGAGGGTGTCGACCCGGCCGTTGGTGATGGGCGGCCAGACCTCGCAGGGGGTGAAGTCGTCCAGCACGACGATCCCGCCGCCCTCGACGAGGTCGGCCACCGCGTCCACACCGACCTCGGTGGGCTGGCCGGAATCGAGGAACAGCAGCGAGAAGGGGCCCTTGTCGAGCAGCGTCGACCAGTCGGCGGCCAGGACCTCGACCAAGGGGTCGTCGGCGAAGATCTCCGTGGCCGCCTGGGCCAGCCGGGCGTCGAGCTCGGCGGTGATGATCCGGGCCTTCTCGCCCCGGACGCCGGAGCGCAGCCACGCCGTACCGACCCCGCAGCCGGTGCCGAACTCTGCCATCGTGCCGTCCCGGGTCGCGGCCAGCATGGCGAGCAGCCGCCCGGTCTCGTTGCGGCAGAACGAGACATAGCCGGCTCGGCGCGAGACGTCGAACGCACGGTTGACGATCTCGGGTAGCTCGGGTGGGTGACTCACTGACTGAGTCTCTGCCCAGGTCTCGCATTTCGGGTCCGCCGTCTCGGATGCCGAAACACTCGCCGTAACCGGAGGCGCCCGGACCCGACCCGGGGGTACCCTCCTCGCACCATGCGGAGCGTGTTCGTACTCATCGAGCGCCGCGGCGAGGCCTGACGAGAGGCCACCTCGCCGCGGTGGTCGGCGTTGCGTGGCTTCTCACTCCAGCTCTATCGAGCTAACAGGTCGAGACGCCCCCGCGACGCGGACCCCCTCGCTCAGTGTCAGATCCTTGGCAAGCGTGATCCGCCAGCAGCCAGGCTCCACCCTCGTGCGATCCACGAGTCGGAACGTCCCCGTCGCGGGGCGTCCTTGGCCACACCGACTCATCTCAGCGATCCACTGACTGATCCATCCACGAGGAGCACGACCATGTACGACATGTATCCCGACTGGGGCCCGGCAAGCCATCACCCCGACAACCCGCGCAGCCACGAGAACACGGTGGCAGCGCTGCAGGAGTCGCTCGACCTGCGGGACAACGGCGGCCAGCGGCCCGATGACAACTAGCCTCGGCCCACGTGACCACTGAGGCGACGACCATCAAGCTCGCAGTCATCCCCGGCGACGGCATCGGCCCGGAGGTGACCGCCGAGGCGCTCAAGGTCCTCGAGCTGGCCGTCCCCGCCGACGTCAAGGTCGAGCAGACCCGCTACGACCTCGGCGCCGAGCGCTACCTCGCCACCGGCGAGGTGCTGCCCGACTCGGTGCTGGCCGAGGTGCGCGAGCACGACGCGATCCTGCTGGGCGCGGTGGGCGGCAAGCCCAACGACCCCAACCTCCCGCCCGGGATCCTCGAGCGCGGCCTGCTGCTGCGGCTGCGGTTCGAGCTCGACCACTACGTCAACCTCCGGCCGTCCCGGATCTTCCCGGGCGCCACCTCCCCGCTTGCCGACCATGTCCTCAACGGCGCCGAGGTCGACTTCGTGGTGGTGCGCGAGGGCACCGAGGGCCCCTACACGGGCAACGGTGGGGCGCTGCGCGTCGGCACTCCGCACGAGGTCGCGACCGAGGTCTCGGTCAACACGGCCTACGGCGTGGAGCGCGTCGTCCGCGACGCGTTCGCCCGGGCCCAGAGGCGGGCCCGCAAGAAGCTCACCCTGGTCCACAAGACCAACGTGCTCGTCCACGCCGGCTCGGTGTGGTGGCGGCTCTTCCAGGAGGTCGCCGCGGAGCATCCCGACGTCGCCACCGACTACATGCACATCGACGCCGCGATGATCTACATGACCACCGACCCCGCGCGCTTCGACGTGATCGTCACCGACAACCTGTTCGGCGACATCATCACCGACCTGGCCGCCGCGATCACCGGCGGCATCGGCCTGGCCGCCTCCGGCAACGTCAACCCGGACCGGACCGCACCCAGCATGTTCGAGCCCGTGCACGGCTCGGCCCCCGACATCGCCGGCCAGCAGAAGGCCGACCCCACCGCCGCGATCCTGTCCGGAGCGCTGCTCCTCGACCACCTCGGCTACGCCGAGGCGGCCGCCGCCGTGGAGGCAGCGGTCATCGCCGACCTCGCCGAACGCGCACCGGGTGCTACCCGGCGTACGTCCGAGGTCGGCGACGCGGTCGCTGCACGCCTGGCCTGACGAGAGATACCTTGATGTCCATGCAGATCAGCAAGACGCTCTCCGAGCGCCAGGTCGACGACGCGAAGCTCGCCGAGATCCTGGCCAACCCCGGCTTCGGGACACACTTCACCGACCACATGTTCACGGTGGAGTGGACGCCCGACACGGGTTGGCACGCCGCCCGGATCGAGCCCTACGGCCCCCTCACTCTCGACCCCGCCACCGCGGTCCTGCACTACGCGCAGGAGATCTTCGAGGGGATGAAGGCCTACCGGCACGAGGACGGCTCCGTCTGGTCGTTCCGCCCCGAGGAGAACGCCGCGCGGATGGTGCGCTCCAGCCAGCGGCTGGCGCTGCCGGTGCTCGAGGTCGAGGACTTCGTCGAGGCCGTCAACGCGCTCGTCACCGTCGACCAGCGCTGGGTGCCCGACCAGGAGGGGGAGAAGAGCCTCTACGTCCGACCCTTCATGTTCGCCTCCGAGGCCTTCCTCGGCGTCCGTCCGGCGCAGCACGTGACCTTCATGGTCATCGCGAGCCCGGCCGGCTCCTACTTCAAGGGCGGCATCAAGCCGATCAACCTGTGGCTCGCCGAGCACTACACCCGGGCCGGCCGCGGTGGCATGGGTGCGGCCAAGACCGGCGGCAACTACGCCAGCTCGCTGCTGCCGCAGCGGGAGGCGATCGAGCAGGGCTGCGACCAGGTCGTCTTCCTCGAGGAGACCGCGACCTACGTCGAGGAGCTCGGCGGCATGAACATGTACTTCGTCTTCAAGGACGGGCGGATCGTCACCCCGGCCCTGGGCACCATCCTCGAGGGCATCACCCGCGGTTCGATCATCGAGCTCGCCGGCAAGATGGGCCACCAGGTCGAGGAGCGGCGCTTCTCCATCGACGAGTGGCGCGAGGGCGTGGCCAGCGGCGACATCGTCGAGATCTTCGCGTGCGGCACAGCGGCCGTGGTGACCCCGGTCGGCGAGCTTCGGTGGCCGGGCGGCACGGCACCCGCGCCGGCGTCGACCGACCTGACCTTCCGGATCCGCCAGGCGCTGGTCGACATCCAGTTCGGCCGGGCCGACGACACGTTCGGGTGGATGCACCGGATCGTGTAGCGCGGCGCTGTAACGCTGTGCGGCGTCGTGGCCAAGGAGTGGTGTGACCCTCTACGACCCGCTGGTCCGGATCGCCGGCGAACCGGACGCACTCGAGGCGTTCTACCGCGACCACATCGAGGCGGTGCAGCGCTTCGTGGCCCGGCGGGTCTCCGACCCCCACGTGGCCGCTGATCTGACCGCCGACGGTGGACTGTCCGTGTTCTACAGCGGCGACGGCGTCGGCTCGTTCTGCGGGGTCTCGCAGAGCAACTCGCGTCGCTGAGCCTCGTCGGACCCCCTCCCGTCACGCCTACCCCAGTGCTGTGACCCCGCCCTTGGCAGGGTCGCGGCGCTGGGGCATGCTGGACGAACAACGACTCGGTTCTGGGGGGAAGCGAGGCCGATGCGTCATGTGCTCACGCTCGTTCGGCCGACGCCGCCGGCTCTGAGCACCGCGCCCCGACACGCCGCCAGCAGGTTCCGGTCGGCGCACGCCGGACTGGCGGTGGTCCACCTCGTCCAGGCCGTGCTCGTCCTGGTGATCGCGGGCGACACCCGCATCGCGATCCACGACCAGACGGGAGCGAGCGCGGGGTCGTCCCTGCTCGACGTCTCGGTCGGCGTGCTCATGGCGGCCTACTTCGTCGCCGCCGCGCTCAACCACGGGCTCAGTGCGACCCTGCTGCGTCGGTTCTACGAGGCCGAGCTCGCCCACGGACGCAACCGGATCAGGTGGGCGGAGTTCGCGGTGAGCGCCCCGATCCTGATGCTGCTCATCGCGCTCTACACCGGCGTGACCGACCTCGCTCCCTTGGTGGTGATCGGCGCGGCGACGATCGTGATGATCGTCTGCGGCTGGATGCAGGAGTCGCTCAACCCGCCGGACCGCCGGACGACCACGATGGTCCCGTTCTGGTCCGGGGTCCTGGCCGCGCTCGTGCCGTGGTCGATCGTCGCCGCGCACCTGATGGATGCTCCCAATGACCAGGACTTCGTCGTCTCGATCTTCTTGTCGCTGTTCATCCTCTGGGCATGCTTCGGGGTCAACCAGTGGCTTCAGTACTACCGGTTCGGGCCCTGGTCGGACTACTACTACGGGGAGCAGACCTACCTCGTGCTCAGTCTGGTGGCCAAGTCCGCCCTGGCGTGGCAGATCGTCGCCGGCTCCTCGCTGAGGTGACGGGAACCCGGGCCCCGTCGATCTAGTCTGATCGGCGTGACCAGCCCGACCCCGTCGCTGACCGTTGGCGACTACGCGCTGCTCGCCAAGATCGGCGAGGGCGGCATGGGCGTCGTCCACCTCGCCCGGCGTGGCGACGACGGCGAGCGGGTCGCCCTGAAGGTGCTGCGACCCCACATCGTCGGCGACGACGAGGCGCGGGCGCGGCTGGCCCGCGAGGTGTCGTCGCTGAGCCGGATCCGGAGCCGGTGGGTCGCCGAGATCGTCGACGCCGACCCGTGGGGGCCGGTGCCCTACGTCGCGACCCGCTACGTCCCAGGCCTCTCCCTTCATGACCACGTGCACGAGGAGGGGCCGATCGAGGGGCCGGACCTCACCTGGTTCGCGGCCTGCCTCGCCGAAGGGGTCGCCTCGGTGCACGCGGTCGGCGTGCTGCACCGCGACGTCAAGCCGAGCAACGTGCTGATGGAGGGCCGGACCCCGATCCTCATCGACTTCGGCCTGGCGCGGGTCGCCGACGACCCCAAGCTCACGCACACCGGCTGGCTGCTGGGCACCCCCGGCTACCTGGCCCCCGAGATCCTCTACGGCGACGACGCCACCACGGCCTCGGACGTCCACTCGTGGGCGGCCACCGTCGCCTACGCCGCCACCGGCCGGCCACCGTTCGGTCGTGGGCCGTCGATGGCGATCATGGACCGGGTCCGGCGCGGCGAGCACGACCTGTCAGGGATCCCCGAGCCGCTGCGCGCCCTGCTCGCCGAGGCGCTCCACCCGGAGCCGCACCACCGCCCCACGCTCACCGAGATCCGAGAGGCACTCGCGCCGCGCGCGGGTCTCGTGGAGGCCCCTGTCGCGCCGGCGGAGCCCGAGCCGATGACCATGCCGCTCGCGGTTGCGGGGGCGCTCGCGCTCGACGAGCTCACCGACGTGATCGCGGACCCCGACGGGACAGGCCACACCCGCCACCTGACCGAGAACCAGACCGTCGTCGACCGCGAGTGGGACGACGCCTGGTCCGCGACCGAGGTCACGACCGGCCCGCCGTGGCAGGAGCGCCTGCGCCGCGGGACCCTCCTGACGGCCGTGGCCCTCGTCTGTGGCGGGGCCGTCGCGGCCTACCCCTGGTTCGGGTCGCTGGGACTCGTGCTCCTCACCTGGGTGCTGCGCAGCGGCTCCCTCGCCGCCAGTGCTGCCGGCGCCCGGCGGCGGATCCGCGGCCGCAAGTGGTACGACGGGGCGCAGTTCCTGCTCAGGACCCCCTGGGACCTGGTGCGCTCGATCCCCACCACCACCATGCTCGTCGTGTGGAGCGCCGGCCTGGCGGTCGCGGCCGCGCTGCTCTGCTACGCGTTCGTGGCGGGGGAGCGGCTCACCCTGGCTGTGTGCGGCACGACGTTCGCGGTCGCGGTGTGGACCGGGCCCGGGGGGTCGCGGGTGCGGATGCCGCTGGCGCGGGTGGTCAACCCGCTGTCCAAGGCCTGGCGCTCGTGGGCGGTCGCGTTCGTCGTGGTGGTCGTGGCCGCGCTGGCTGTCGGCCTGCTCGCCGAGCAGCGGGGCACCCAGTGGACACCCGGGCAGGATCGTCCGCTGTCTAGTAGCCTGAGACCGTGATGCAGCAGCAGATCATCATCGTCTAGCGCGTCGAGACACTCGACGCGCCACCTCTCGTACTCCGAGGGGTTTTTTTATGCCTCGACCCGAAAGAACCCAGATGGACCTCCATGGCTCGTTCCACGTCTACGACACCACGCTGCGCGACGGCGCCCAGCAGGAGGGGCTCAACCTCTCGGTCGCCGACAAGCTGACCATCGCCCGGCAGCTCGACGGGCTGGGGGTCGGCTACATCGAGGGTGGCTGGCCCGGGGCAAACCCCAAGGACACCGAGTTCTTCCGCCGCGCCGCGACCGAGCTCGACCTGAAGCACGCCAAGCTCGCGGCGTTCGGGGCCACCCGTCGGGCCGGCCTGGCCGCCGCCGACGACCCGCAGGTCGCCGCGCTGCGCGACAGCGGCGCCTCGGTCGTGACGCTGGTCGCGAAGTCCCACGACCGGCACGTCGAGCTCGCGCTGCGCACCACGCTGGCGGAGAACCTCGAGATGGTCCGCGACTCCGTCAGCCACCTGAGGGCCGAGGGACAGCAAGTGTTCCTCGACGCCGAGCACTTCTTCGACGGCTACCGCGCCAACCGCGACTATGCGCTCGAGGTGCTGCGCACGGCCTACGAGGCCGGAGCGGACGTCATCGCCCTGTGTGACACCAACGGCGGGATGCTTCCGGACTGGGTCGCAGACGTCGTCCACGACGTCATCGGCACCACCGGGGTGCGGGTCGGCATCCATGCCCACAACGACAGCGGCTGCGCGGTGGCCAACTCGCTCGCCGCCGTCGCCGCCGGCGCCACGCACGTGCAGGGCTGCATCAACGGCTACGGCGAGCGCACCGGCAACGCCGACCTCGTGACGGTCGTGGCCAACCTGGAGCTCAAGCTGGACCGGGCGGTGCTGCCCCCGGGTCTGCTGCAGGAGTCGACCCGGATCGCACACGCGGTCGCGGAGGTCACCAACTTCCCTCCGGCCTCGCGACAGCCCTACGTGGGGGCCTCGGCGTTCGCGCACAAGGCCGGGCTGCACGCGAGCGCGATCAAGGTGGATCCCGACCTCTACCAGCACACCCAGCCCGAACGGGTCGGCAACGACATGCGGCTGCTGGTCTCCGACATGGCCGGCCGGGCTTCGATCGAGCTCAAGGGGCGTGAGCTCGGCTTCGACCTGTCCTCTGACCGTGACCTGGTCACCGCGGTGACCGACCGGGTCAAGGAGCTCGAGGCCCGGGGCTTCACGTTCGAGGCGGCCGACGCGTCGTTCGAGCTGCTGCTGGCCGAGATGGTCGAGGGGGTGCGCCCGGCGTACTTCGAGGTCGAGTCGTGGCGGGTGATCACCGACTCGCGGCCCGGCGAGGAGGCCGCCTCCGAGGCGACGGTGAAGCTGCAGGCGGAGGGCGTGCGCTACGTCGTCACCGGTGAGGGCAACGGCCCGGTCAACGCCCTCGACCAGGCGCTGCGCACGGCCATCGGCCAGGCGTTCCCCGAGGTCGCGAAGTTCGAGCTCATCGACTACAAGGTGCGCATCGTCGACCAGGGCCACGGCACCGACGCCATCACCCGGGTGCTGATCGAGACCAGCGACGGAGAGTCGTCGTGGGTCACCGTCGGGGTAGGGCACAACGTGATCGAGGCGTCGTGGGGCGCCCTCGTCGACGGGCTGACGTTCGGGCTGCGCAGGCATCACATCGATTCCTGAGCATGGCGGTCGAGGTCTACTGGGGCCTGGTGATGCGGTGGGCCAGGTCGACCCAGCCGGCATAGATGCGCTCGATGTCGATGTGCTCGATGCGCACCTGCTGGTCGAGGATCGGGAGCTCCAGCGGAGCCATCAGCGCCACCGCCAGGAGCGCGATGTCGCCGCGGACGCCGAGCTCGCCGAGCAGGTAGCGGACGTGGGTCGCTGCGAAGGAGTACGCCGCGTAGGAGCGGTTCGCTCCGCTGAAGCCGGCGTTGCGGATCAGGTCGGCGTGCTGGAGCACGATGTCGAGGCGGGAACGGCCGAAGGCCAGGAGGCGGTCCATCGGTGGCGCGCCCGGCCCAAGGGGCGGAGGGCCGGACATGACCATGGCCTGCCATTCCGTCTCGGAGGCGTTGAGCAGTGCGCCCATGAGTCCCTCGCGAGACTCGAACCGCCGGAAGACGGTGCCCTTGCCCACCCCGGCCCGGGCCGCCACTGCGTCCATGGTGACCGCGTCGTAGCCGCAGCTGTCGGCGATCTCCTGGGCGGCGCGCAGCAGCGCCTCGCGGTTGCGGGCGGCGTCGCTGCGTTCGCGCGGCGTCTCTCCCAGGAGCGGGAGCAGGGGTCGGTCGGCCATGGCGGGATCAGCGTAGGGCCGGACCCGTCCGGACCCGAGGGAATATAAACGGACCACGGTCCGCTTAGCCACCATGACCACATCCATCCTCGTCCTGGTCGGCTCCCTGCGGGCCGGCTCCGTCAACCGTCGCCTCGCCGAGACGATCCGCGACCACGCGCCCGCGGGCGTCACCGTCGAGCTCGCCGACGGGCTCGACGCCCTGCCCTTCTACAACGAGGACCTTGACGGTCCCGACCTCCCGCCGGCCGCTGCGGCGCTGCGCGAGCGGGTCGCGGGCGCCGACCGGCTCCTCGTCGTGACGCCGGAGTACAACGGCACCATGCCGGCGGTCCTCAACAACGCCATCGACTGGCTGTCCCGCCCCTACGGCGTCGGCGCCATCTCCGGCAAGCCGCTCGGCGTCATCGGCGTCACGCCCACGCCGTACGGCGGCAAGTGGGCCCACGAGGACACGCTGCGCTCGGCCCGGATCGCCGGCGCAGCGGTCGTCGACGACCTCGTCGTCTCCCAGTCGAGCCTCGAGGTCGACGTGTTCGCCGACGCCGAGGTCCGCGCCAAGATCGACGACGCGGTCCGCCGCCTCGTCGACGCCGGCCAGGAGACGGCCGCCGCCTGACCCCCATGGGGCGTCGAGACGCACGGATTGGCTGTCGGGCAGGTTCCAGCGCAGCCAATTCGTGTATCTCGACGAGGCCGGCCGGCTGGGGCGGGCCGCGCGGGCTACCGTCTGGGCCGTGGCCGACCTGCACGACCTGACCGCCCTGGAGCAGGGCGACCTGGTGCGACGCCGCGAGGTGTCGCCTGCCGAGCTGACCGAGCACTACCTCGAGCGCGCCCAGCGTCTCGACTCCGGTCCGGAGACGTTGGGCGCGTTCGTAACGCTGACGCCCGAGCTCGCGCGCGAGCGGGCCCGGGTCCTGGCTCCGGGCGCGGAGGACGGCCCGCTGTTCGGGGTCCCCACCGCGATCAAGGACCTCAACCTCACCGCGGGGGTGCCGACGCGCTTCGGTTCTCCTGCGTTCGCCGACTTCGTCCCCGACGTGAGTGACGCCGTCACGCTCGCCCTGGAGGCCGCGGGCATGGTGAGTATCGGCAAGACCTCGACACCGGAGTTCGGCTCGCCGTGCTACACCGAGCCGGAAGGCTACCCGCCGGCGGTCACGCCGTGGGACCGGACCCGGATGGCCGGCGGCTCCTCCGGCGGCGCGGCCGCGGCCGTGGCGGCAGGCCTGGTGCCGGTGGCGCAGGGCTCGGATGGTGGCGGTTCAATCCGGATCCCGGCGTCCTGCTGCGGGCTGTTCGGTCTCAAGCCCACGCGCGGGCGGATCAGCGGCTATCCGATGTATGGGGACCCGGTGGGGCTGGCGACGGCGGGCCCGATCTCCCGGACCGTGCGCGACGCGGCGGCGATGCTGGACGTGCTCGCCGGTCGTCGGGTTGGCGATCCTGCCTGGGCCCCACCTCCTTCCGGGACGTTCCTGAGTGCGTGTGACCGGGATCCAGGCACGCTACGGATCGCCAGGTTCACCGACCCGGTGATCGCCGATGTCAGTGTGGACGAGGCCTGCCTCGAGGCGGTGGTGGACGCCTCGCGGCTCCTGGAGTCGCTCGGCCACCGGGTCGAGGACGTCGAAGTTCCCCTGCCGCCCGAGGCCGTGCCGATCTTCGAGACGTGCTGGGCCGTCCTGACCGCCCTCTCCGTAGTCCCTGCGGAGCGGGAGCACCTGCTGCGCCCACTCACGACGTGGCTCACCGAACGCGGTCGAGCGGTCGATGCCCCGGAGTTCGGGCTGGCGATCGGCGCGATGCGCCGGTACGCCGCGAGGGCGCTCGAGGCACTCGCGCCGTACGACATCGTCCTGACCCCAACCCTCGCCACACCGCCGCTGCCCGTCGGCGCGATCCGCAATGACGCCGACCCGGCGGCGGACTTCGAGGCGCAGAAGGCCTTCACGCCCTGGACCTCGGCGTGGAACGTCACCGGGATGCCCGCTGCCTCGCTGCCACTGCATTGGACGCAGTCCACCGAGGGCGCGACGTTGCCGGTGGGCGTCATGCTCGCGGCCCGCCCGGCCGAGGAGGAGCTGCTGCTCGCGCTGTGCGCCCGGGTCGAGGAGGCCGCGCCGTGGATCGACCGGAAGCCGCCGGGCTGGTGAGGACGACCCGGACCCACACGGCCGACGCCTCCCCGGCCGACCTCGCGGCGGCCCGGGCACTGATGGACGAGGCCTTCGCCGACCTGCCGGAGGACGAGCGGTTCGGCGAGGAGGACTGGGAGCACGCGCTCGGCGGCCAGCACGTCCTGGTCCACGACGGCGGGCGGCTGGTCGGGCACGGTGCGCTCGTCATGCGGCGGATGCTGCACGGTGGTCGGGCGCTGCGCGCCGGCTACGTCGAGGCGGTGGCCACCGCTGCCTCGCACCGACGACGCGGCGTCGGCTCGGCCGTGATGGCCGGACTCGAGGCGCTCGCCCCGGCCTACGATCTCCTGGCCCTGGGGGCGACCGACGACGGGATGCTGCTCTACGAGTCCCGAGGCTGGCAGCGCTGGCGCGGCTCGCTCCACGCCCTGACCCCGGAGGGCCGGGTGCGCACGGAGGACGACGAGGGTTGGGTGCTCGTGCTGCCCGGCGACACGCCCCTCGATCTCGACGGCGACCTCACCTGCGACTGGCGGGACGGCGATGTCTGGTGAGACTTGCTCCTGACGTGACGTGAGGTCCTAGCGTCGGCGCCATGGACCTCACCATCGGCGACGTGGCCGAGCGCACCGGCCTCACGCAGCGCACGCTGCGCTACTACGAGGAGCTCGGGCTGCTGGACCCGCCGCGCGACGGGTCCGGCCGACGCAGGTACGACGCCGCGGCGATCGACCGGCTCTACCGGATCCGGCTGCTCCGCGACCTCGGGACGCCGCTCGCCCACGTCGACCCGGACGGCGTCGACCTGCTTGCCATCACGCGTCGACACCTGGCCGGCGTCGACGAGCGCCAGGTGTCGCTAGCGCGACAGCGCGAGCGGGTGCGGTCGGTGGAGGCACGGCTGCTGGCCGGTGACCGGCCGCGTGACGAGGAGCTGCTCGACCTGCTGGCCGGGCTGGGCGACGAGCCGGCCGCGGTCCGCCGGCTGACACTCCTGGTCTACCGCGACATCGAGGCCGCGCAACGGCACCTGGTCGACGTGTTCGGGCTGGTGGCCGGCGAGCTGACCCGGGACGGCGACGGTCGTGTGGTCCACGGAGAGGTCTTCGCCGGCGACGGGGTGATCTGGATGCATCAGGAGTCGCCGGAGTTCCGCCTGGCGTCGCCCGCGACGTCCGGCACCGCCTCGCACTGCATGGCGGTCGACGTCGACGACGTCGACGCGCACCACGCCCGCGCGGTCGCGGCGGGTGCGGAGGTCGTCTACGGGCCGACCGAGATGCCCTACGGCGTCCGCGAGTACGCCGCCCGCGACAGCGAGGGCGGCCTGTGGTCCTTCATGCAGCCGCTGGAACCGACCGAGGAGGAGAGCAATGGCTGACCTGACGCCGTTCATCTGCGTGGCCGACGGGCATGCGGCGATCGAGTGGTACCGCGAGGTGCTGGGCGCCGAGGTGACCTACGACCCGATCACCATGCCGGACGGACGACTCGGCCACGTCGAGATGGCCCTCGACGGGGCCGGCTGGATGATGTCCGGGGAGTTCCCGGACTACGACGTGCAGGGGCCGGACCCGACCCGCGGCGCCGCGGTCACGCTGCACCTCGCGGTGGACGACGTGGACGGGCTCGCCCGTCGCATGGCCGACGGCGGAGCGACGCTGGACCGCGCTCCCACCGACGACGAGCAGGCCGGCCGGGTCGCGGTGCTGCGTGACCCGTTCGGTCACCGGTGGTTCCTGAACGGCCCGCTCAGGAGCGGGTGATCTCACCGGCCAGCCGTCGGCGGTCGGGCGTGGGTCGGACCTGCGTCACTGCTCCTTGGCGGTGAACCAGCCGGGCGCCGCGGCCCGGAACTCGTCCCGGTCGAGCGCGCCCGCTCCCTCGGGCAGCACCGCGAGCAGTGGAAGTCCGGTGACGCGCGGCAGGTCCTCGAGGTTGCAGCGCTCGGCCAGCCCGGCGTCGGCCGGCCACGAGCCGACGACGATGCCAGGAACGGTCAGGCCGTGCGCCTGGAGCGCATCGACCGTGAGCTGGGTGTGGTTGAGCGTGCCCAGCCCCGCGGACGCGACGACCACTACCTCGACCTCGGTGACGGCGGCCAGCATCGTCGCGAGGTCCAGCAGCGTGCCGCCGTCCGAGTCGAGCCGGACGAGGAGCCCGCCGGCGCCCTCGACGATCACGGTCTCGAACGGCAGGGCGGCGATCGGGGCGACGTAGGACCCGACGTGCGGGATCTCGACGCCTTGCCGGCGGGCGGCGGTGTCGGGAGCGAGCGGCTCGTCGAGGGTGGTCCACTCGACGGTCTCGACGCCGGTGAGCCGGGCGACCTCGCGCGCGTCGGAGTCGCCGTCAGCGGCGCCGGTCTGCACGGGCTTGACCACGACGACGGTGCCCGTCACGGTGGCGGCGAGCGCCGCGGTCGCCACCGTCTTGCCGACCCCGGTCGACGTGCCGGTGACCAGGACGACACTCATCGGCTCTCCTTGGCAATGCCGGCCAGGACGGTCACGGCACGGGCCCAATCCTCGTCGGTGACGCCGGCGCTCACGGTGATCCGCAGCCGGGACACGCCGTCGGGCACCGAGGGCGGCCGGAAGCAGCCGACCAGGACGCCCTGCGCCCGCGCCGCGGCCTGCGCGGCCACCGCGGCCTGCGGTGAGGGCATCGGCAGGGAGACGACGGCCCCCTGCGGCGCGTCCACGCCCAGCTGGTGGGCGAGGTCGTCGACCCGGGCTCGGACCAGCCGCGGGAGACCTGGGCGGTCACGCAGCACGCCGAGCGCGGCCAGCGCAGCTCCCGCTGCGGCGGGCGCCAGCGCAGTGTCGAAGATGAACGGCCGGGCGGTGTTGACCAGGTGGTCGATGAGCTCCGGTGGGCCGAGCACGGCGCCGCCCTGGCTGCCCAGCGCCTTGGACAGGGTCAGCGTCACCACCACGTGTGGCAGCCCGGCCAGGCCGAGCCGGTGGACCACTCCACGGCCGTGCACCCCCAGGCCGTGCGCCTCGTCGACCAGCAGCAGCGCGCCCTGCTCGGCGCAGACCTCGGCCAGCTCGACGAGCGGCGCCTCGTCGCCGAGGACCGAGTAGATCGACTCCGCCAGCACCAACACCCGCCGGCCGTCGGCGCTCTCGAGCGCGAGGCGGACCGCGTCGACGGACGAGTGGGGCACGACAGCGACCTCGGCGCGCGAGAGCCGGGCCGCGTCGACCAGGGAGGCATGGATGTGGGCGTCGGAGACGACCAGGCACCCGCGGCCGACGAGCGCGGTGACAACGGCGAGGTTGGCTGCATAGCCGCTGCTGGTGACCAGCGCGGCCGGCTGGCCGGCGTACGCCGCCAGCGCGTGCTCGAGGTCGACGTGCAGGTCGAGCGTGCCGGTGACCAGCCGGGACGCCCCGGCGCCGGCGCCCCACCGCTGGGCGGCTGCCGCCGCGGCCGCGACGACCACGGGATCGCGGGCCAGGCCGAGGTAGTCGTTGCCGGCCAGGTCGACCAGCCCGTCGGCGCTGCCGCGGGGGAGCAGGGTGCGGCGCAGGCCGGCGTCGTCGCGGCGTACGGCCTGCTGCGCCAGCCAGTCCGACCAGGGCTTGTCGACGTTCATCCGACCTCCACCGCCCGGCCGATCGCCCGGCAGATCTGCGCGACGTCGTCGTCGGAGGTCACGTAGGGCGGCATCGTGTAGATCAGGTCGCGGAACGGGCGCAGCCACACGCCCTCCTCGGCGGCGGCGTCGGTCGCTTTGACGACGTCGACCGGGTGGTCGAGCTGGACGACACCGACGGCACCGATCGTGCGCACGTCGGAGACGCCCGGCAGGCCGCGCAGCGGCCGGAGCCCGGCACTCAGCCCCGCACCGACCCTGGCCACGTTGGCCCGCCAGCCCGACGACTCGAGCAGGTCGAGGCTGGCCAGCGCGACCGCGCACGCCAGCGGGTTGCCCATGTAGGTGGGGCCGTGCATGAGCACCCCTGACTCCGACGCTGAGACGCCGCGGGCGACCTCGGCCGTCGTCAGGACGGCGGCGAGGGTCAGGTAGCCGCCGGTGAGTGCCTTGCCGACGCACATGATGTCGGGGGCCACCCCGGCGGCCTCGGCCGCGAAGAAGGTGCCGGTGCGGCCGAAGCCGGTGGCGATCTCGTCGAAGACCAGCAGCAGCCCGTGCTGGTCGGCCACCTCGCGCATCACCCGCAGGCAGGACGCGTCGTAGACGTGCATCCCGCCGGCGCCCTGGAGCAGTGGCTCGACGACGATCCCGGCCAGCTCGAGAGCGTGCCCGGCGGCCAGCTCGCGGAAGCCCGCGGCCCAGCCCTCCACATCACCGCCCGGTGCCGGCGGCTGGTCGGCGAAGACCTGCTCGGGCAGGACGCCGCTGAACATCGAGTGCATGCCGCCCACCGGGTCGCACACGCTCATGCAGCCGAACGTGTCACCGTGGTAGCCGCCGCGCAGCGTCAGCATCCGGGTGCGCTCCGGCCGGCCGAGGCCGCGCTGGTGCTGGAGCACCATCTTCAGCGCCACCTCGACGCTCACCGACCCCGAGTCGGCGAGGAACACGCGGTCGAGCCCGTCGGGGGCGAGGGCGACCAGGCGCTCGGCGAGCCGGACCGCGGGGGCGTGGGTGAGCCCGCCGAACATCACGTGCGCCATGTCGTCGAGCTGGCGGCGTACGGCGGCGTCGAGCTCCGGGACCGCGTAGCCGTGCAGCGCCGCCCACCACGACGACATGGCGTCGACGAGCTCGGTGCCGTCAGCCAGGCGGATGCGTACGCCGGAGGCGCTCTCCACCAGCCGGACCGGTGTCGGTTCCGTCATCGAGGTGTAGGGGTGCCAGAGGTGCTCGCGGTCGTACGCGAGCAGGTGGTGCGGAGTCTCAAGCATTGGGCGCGACGGCGGTGCCGGCACCGCGGCGGCGCTTGGCGGGGTCGTACGTCTGGGGCGCCGCGGGCGCCTGGGGCGCCGCCCCCAGCACGGTGAAGCCGTGGTCGCGGATCAGCTCGAGGTCGGCCTCGGCGGCCTGGCCCTCGGAAGTGAGGTAGTCGCCGAGGAAGATCGAGTTGGCGACCTGGAGCGCCAGCCCCTGGAGGCTGCGCAGGTGCATCTCGCGGCCGCCGGCGATCCGGATCTCCTTGTCCGGGCACACGAAGCGCGCCATCGCCAGGATCTTGACGCAGCGCATCGGGGTGAGGTCCCAGACGTTCTCGTAAGGCGTGCCGTCGAAGGGCATCAGGAAGTTGACCGGGATCGAGTCCGACTCGAGATCCCTGAGTGCGAACAGCGCCTCGACCAGCTGCTCGTCGGTCTCGCCGAGACCGGCGATCAGGCCGCTGCACGGCGAGAGACCCGCGCCCTTGGCCTTCTGGACCGTGTCGACGCGGTCGGCGTAGGTGTGGGTCTGGACGATCTGCTCGTGGTGGGACTCGGCGGTGTTGATGTTGTGGTTGTAGGCGTCCACCCCGGCCTCGCGCAGCCGCTCGGCCTGGCCGTCCTTGAGCAGCCCGAGGCAGGCGCAGATCTCCACGTCGGGGTGCTCGGCCTTGATCGAGCCGACCATGTCGGCGACCCGGTCGACGTCCTTGTTGGTGGGACCACGGCCGCTGGAGACCATGCACACCCGGGTCGCACCGCCCTTGAGGCCGGCGGCGGCCTGCTCGAGCGCCTCGTCGGTGCTCAGCCACTTGTACTTGAGGATGTCGGCGCTGGAGCCGAGGGCCTGGGAGCAGTAGTTGCAGTTCTCGGGGCACAGCCCGGACTTGAGGTTGACCAGGTAGTTGACCTTGACGGTGTTGCCGAAGTGTTCACGGCGGAGCCGGGACGCCGCCGCGACGACGTCCATCAGCTCGTCGTCGTGCGCCCGGAGGACCGCCAGAGCGTCGTCCTCGGTGGCGGGCTTGCCGTCGAGCACGGAGGCGGCGAGCTGGTCGAAGAACGACTGCGTCATGCGCAGAAGTATGCCGGGCGGGCTCACTCGGCCAGGAGGACGTCCAGGCTCACCGCCACGGCATCGCCGACCTCGATGCCCTCGGCCCGGCGCACCGCCTTCTTGACCGGCAGCACGAAGCACTCCGAGGCGGGGAACACCGACGTGCGCCAGGTCGTGGCGCCCACGGTGACCTCGACCCGGTAGGAGCCGAAGCCGGCCGGCATCGCACCGCTGAGCCGGATGTCCTCGCTGGGTTCCTCCGGCACCGTGACGAAGCACCACGCACCTTGGCTCTCGTGCTCCCAGAGCTCCGCCTCGAAGCCGATCGTGACCATGATGGACAGCATGCCGCTCCGCTCCGACAAGACCACCTGGTTCGGCGTCGTGCTCGGCGCTCCGAACGCCCAGGCCCTGGCCGAGTTCTACGCCCGGCTGCTCGGCTGGCAGCTCTACCCCGACGAGTCCGACCCGGGGTTCGTCTCGGTCGCGCCGGACGAGACGACCGGCTACAACCTGGCCTGCCAGACCGAGCCGGACCACGTGCCCCCGGTGTGGCCGGCCGGCCCGGGCGACCAGCAGATGCAGCTGCACCTCGACCTCCAGGTCGACGACCTCGAGCAGGCGGTGACGTACGCCGTCGAGTGCGGCGCCGAGCTGGCGGCGTTCCAGCCCCAGGAGCGGGTCCGGGTCCTGCTGGACCCGGCCGGCCACCCCTTCTGTCTCTACCTCTGAACTGGATCCGTCCGAACCGGCCACGACGGGACCAGCGGGGAGAGCCGGAGGGCCCGCCCCGGTCCGGGGAATGCACGAGCGGCCGCCGCGGTTTCCCGGGCCATGACTCGCCAGCAAGTCCTCGCCGCTCGGGTGCACCGGCTCGGCCGGTTGTATGCGGAGATCGGCGGCCCGACACAGGACCAATGGGGGCACATGCTGTCCATCCCGAGCGATCGTCCGGTGACTCTCGTCAACCTGTTCGCGTTCCGGGGTATCGCCGACTACGGGTCGGTCACGGACCTGGCGGTGACGGGGCGGGAGGCGTTCGACAGCTATGCCGCCGTGTCGGCGCCGGCCCTCGACCGCGTGGGCGGGAGGTTCGTCCACTTCGGCAGTCATCAGGGCAACCTCGTCGGTGACGACGAGACGTGGGACCTGGTGGTGGTGGGCGAGTATCCGAGCCTGGACGCGCTCCTCGCGCTCCACGAGGACCCTGCCTACCTAGATGCCTACCGCCACAGAGTCGCGGCGTGCGCACGGCAACGGGTCTTGATCAGCGCGTGATTCGAAGGAGCTGTTCGCAGGTCGAGATCAGCTCCTGGCGGAGGGGAACGGCCGCGTCGGCGAATGCTCTCTGCGCATCCGCATACGCCCTCTTGCCCTGTGGCGTCTCGACCTCGATGGGAGTCCACGGCTCTCCGGTGGGATCGAGCGTGATCTCGGTCAGGTCGTAAGGCGCGGCCCGCATGTCGAGCACGCGGATGTCGCGCGCCAGCTCGAAGCAGTCGGCCACCAGCTCGGACGGCACGAGCGGGGAGAGCCGGAAGGCGTGCTTGTAGAGGTCCATCCCGGCGTGCAGGCAGGCCGGCTGCTCGAACGCGGGGCGGTCGTGCGGGCCGGGGGACAGGGTGTTGAGCTGCCGGGCCGGCTCGGTGAAGAAGCGGAACGCGTCGAAGTGCGAGCAGGCGATCCGGTGCGACTCCACGACCTCGTCGGTGCCGGCGGCTCCGAGCCGCAACGGCCACGTGGCGTGCCGGGTCTCTTCCTGCGATTGGCGGTAGACCATCGCCCACTCGTGCATGCCGAAGCAGCCGAAGTTGGCAGGGCGCCCGGCGGTGGCGACGAGCAGCGTGTGGATGCTCTCGACCAGAGGTCGTCGGGCGGCCACGTCGGCGTCGGTCAGGGCCTCCGGCTCGCGGCCGGCCAGCGCGACGCCGTAGCCGGGGTGCCAGCGGCGGAGCTGGGCCGGCCGGAACGAGTAGTAGGTGAACAGGAAGTCGTGCACCGGATGCTTCACACCGTCGCGGCGGCGCCCGAGGTGGTCGGCGACCAAGGCATCGACGCGAGCCTCGTGTGCGGCGGCCCGGGCATGCCAGACCGCCTCGTCGAGGACGACCCGGTCGAGCACGCGCATCGGGTCAGGATAGGGGCGCGAAGCTGACCAGCCCGACCATGTTGCCCTCGGAGTCGGTGATGAACGCCTGCCACTCCTCGGTGCCGGCCGGGCCGAGCGTGTCGTCCTCGTGGCTGAAGATCTGGTGCGGCTCGGTGACGACGCTGACCTTGTCGCGCAGCTCCTCGACGCGGGTGCGGACGTCGTCGACCTCCAGGTAGAGCATCGAGGAGGGCGCGTTGGCGTCGAGCAGCAGCCGGGTGCCGTCGAGGTCGAAGAACAGCAGCCCCGGCGGGTCGAAGCGGCCGGTCGGCTCGGCGCCGAGCAGGTCGGAGTAGAACGTCGCGGCGCGGTCGAGGTCCGTGGCCCTCAGGGCCACCTGGGTCAGGTGCATCGCCGACACCCCTTGAGTTAGGTCTGCTAACGGTCGTTGGTGAAACTAACATGTGTCGTGTGAGTGCGGAAGACCTGACCGAGGCAGGGCGGCGGCTCAACTCGTTCGCCATCCACCTCCTGCGGGCCATGCACCGGGTCGACGCGGAGTCCGGCCTCACACCGGCCCGGCTAAGTGCGCTCTCGGTCCTGCACTTCGGGGGGCCGCGCACCCTCGGGAGGCTCGCCCGGGACGAGGAGGTCACCAGCGCGACCATGTCCCGGCTCGTCGACGCGCTGTGCGACCTCGGCCTCGCGGCGCGGACGGCGCACCCCGACCACGCGGGCATGGTGGTCGTGACGGCGACCGACGCAGGGAGTGCCCTGATGCGCGCGGCCGCCGACCGGAGGATCGAGGTGATCGCCGGGGCGCTCGGCGACCTGCCGGCCCGCGAGCGCCGCGCGGTGGCCCAGGCCACGTCCCACCTGGCGGGCCTGGAGGAGCGGGTCAGGGAGCGTGTGTCGCGCAGATAGGGTCGGACGGTGCGCATCGCCCGATTCACCACCGGTGAGGACCCTCAGTACGGCGTCGTCACCGGCGACCTCGACCAGCACGGCGAGCCGGGGGAGGACAGCGTCATCGTGGCGCTCGCCGGAGACCCGCTCTACGTCGGCATCAAGCTGCTCGAGGAGGAGCACCGGCTCGCCGACGTCCGGCTGCTCGCGCCGGTGCTGCCGCGGAGCAAGGTCGTGGGGATCGGCCGCAACTACGCCGCGCACGCGGCCGAGATGGGCAGCGACGTCCCGGACGAGCCGCTGATGTTCCTCAAGCCCAACACCAGCGTGGTGGGGCCGGGCGACCAGATCATCTACCCGCCGCAGACCAGCAACCTCCACTACGAGGGCGAGCTCGCGGTCGTGATCGGCCGGATCTGCCGCGACGTACCCCCCGAGCAGGCGACCGACGTGATCCACGGCTACACGATCGCCAACGACGTGACCGCCCGCGACCTGCAGAAGAGCGACGTCCAGTTCACCCGGGCCAAGGGCTTCGACTCGTTCTGTCCGCTCGGCCCCTGGATCGAGACCGACCTCGACCCCGATGACTTCGCCAAGGGACGCCGGCTGCAGACCCACCTCAACGGTGACGTCGTCCAGGACGGCACGACCGCCGACCTGATCTTCGACATCCCCTCCCTCATCGCCCACGTCAGCAGCGTGATGACGCTGCTGCCCGGCGACGTGATCCTCACCGGCACGCCCGAGGGTGTCGGGCCGATGGAGGTCGGCGACGAGGTCGAGGTGTCGATCGAGGGGATCGGCTCGCTGACCAACACGGTGGCGACCCGATGACCGCCAGTCCCGTCCGGGTGCGGATGGCGCCCAGCCCGACCGGCAGCCCGCACGTCGGCCTGGCGCGCACCGCCCTGTTCAACTGGGCGTTCGCACGCCACCACGGCGGCACCTTCGTGTTCCGGATCGAGGACACCGACCACGCCCGCAACACCCAGGAGTCCTACGACGGCCTGATCGAGGTCATGCAGTGGCTCGGGCTCGACTGGGACGAGGGCCCGCTCAAGGGCGGCGAGTTCGGCCCCTACCGCCAGAGCGAGCGCACCGACATCTACCTCGACGTGCTCGCGCAGCTGCGCGGCACCCGGTTCACCTACGACTGCTACTGCACCACCGAGGAGGTCGACGCGCGGCGCAAGGCGTCCGGCTCCAAGGTGATGGGTTACGACGGCTTCTGCCGCGACCTGTCCGACGAGCAGCTGATGGTGTTCGAGGAGGAGGGCCGCAAGCCGGTCGTCCGCTTCCGGATGCCGGAGGGCTCGCTGACCTGGGACGACCTGGTCCGCGGCGAGATCACCTTCGAGACGCAGTTCGTGCCGGACTTCGCGCTGTGCCGGGCCAACGGCGAGCCGCTCTACACGCTGGTCAACCCGGTCGACGACGCGCTCATGCAGATCACCCACGTCCTGCGCGGCGAGGACCTGCTGTCGAGCACGCCCCGGCAGCTCGCGCTCTACGCGGCGCTGACCGAGCTCGGGATCGCCAAGGAGGTGCCCCGGTTCGGGCACCTGCCCTACGTCATGGGCGAGGGCAACAAGAAGCTCAGCAAGCGCGACCCGAAGGCGCACCTCATCGCCTACCGCGACGCCGGCTTCCTCCCCGAGGGCCTGCTCAACTACCTCGCCCTGCTCGGCTGGGCGATCGCCCCCGACCGCGACGTGTTCACCCTCGAGGAGATGGTGGCCGCGTTCGACATCGCCGACGTCAACCCCAACCCGGCCCGCTTCGACGAGAAGAAGGCCGACGCGATCAACGCCGCGCACATGCGGATGCTGTCGGTCGAGGAGATGACCGAGCGGGTGCTGCCGTTCCTCGAGGCCGCAGGGGTCGTCGACCCGACCTCGCTGCCGGACCGGCAGCTCCTCGACCTGGCCATGCCGTTGGTGGCCGAGCGGATCAACAAGCTCACCGAGGCAGTGCCGATGCTCGGCTTCCTGTTCGTCGACGAGGACGCCTTCGAGGTCCTCGACGAGATCGACGAGGCCGGCCGCGACGTCGTACGCGCGGCGCACGAGGCGCTGTCGGGACTCTCCGAGTGGTCGACCGCCGCGATCCAGGAGGCGTTGCAGGCAGAGCTGGTGGAGAAGCGCGAGCTCAAGCCCCGGGTCGCGTTCGGCCCGGTGCGGGTGGCCGTGTCGGGGCGGAAGGTCTCGCCCCCGCTCTTCGAGTCCCTGGAGCTGCTCGGCCGCGAGCGCAGCCTGGGTCGGCTGGCACGGGCGGCGGGGTGACCCACAACCCGTACGGCGGGTGGCCACCGCCCGGCTACGTTCATCCCGAGCCGCCGGCTCCGGCGGCGCCGATCGGTTCCGTCGAGTACCACCTGATCCAGCGCGCCGGTGCGGAAGGCTGGTGGCGCCCCGCGGTCGGCGTCGTCTCCTTGGCGCTGAGCTTCTTCGTCGTGCCGGCCATCCTGGGGCTCGTCCTCCTGGTCATCCTGCTCACCCAGGGCGACAGCGTGGAGGAAGCGACGAACAGGTTCGCCGACACGGACAACGTCACCCCGCTGGTGCTCGGGTTCCTCAACGTCAGCCTGGCCGCGCTGATCCCCGTGTGCCTCCTGCTCACCTGGCTGCTGCACCGGCTCCGCCCCGGCTGGCTGTCCTCCGTGGCTCCCCGGCTGCGGTGGGGCTGGATGGCGGCCTGCTTCGGCCTGGCGTTCGTCGCGCTGGTCGTGACCGTGGTCGTCGCCACCCTCCTGCCGAGTGCGGGCGAGGCCGCCGAGATGAGCGGTGAGCTCAACGAGTGGACGACCACGACCCGCGACTTCGTCCTCGTCATCGTCCTGCTCACGCCGCTCCAGGCCGCGGGGGAGGAGTACGCGTTCCGGGGCTACCTCACCCAGGCCTTCGGCGGGATCTTCGCCCCGCTCGGCCCCCAGGCCGGCCGGGCCGCCGCGGTGCTGCTCCCGGCGGTGCTGTTCGCGCTCGCGCACGGCGCGCAGGACGCGCCGGTCTTCGTCGACCGGCTCGCCTTCGGGCTGGTCGCGGGGGTCCTGGTCATCACCACCGGCGGGCTCGAGGCAGGCATCGCCATGCACGTGCTCAACAACTTCCTGGCCTACGGCTTCGCACTCGCCTACAGCGACATGACCTCGGCCCTCAACCCCAGCGGCGGCAGCTGGTGGCAGCTGCCGGTCACCCTCACCCAGTCCCTGGCCTACCTCGGGCTGGCGACCTGGGTCGCCCGCCGCATGGGAGTCGCCAGGACGACCTCGGTTTTGGAGGGGTCTGAGCGGCGCGTGTAAGGTTTCGCCTCGGTCTGGAGCCCGGTGACAACAGCGGCAAACCGGGCCTAACACCAGTAATACAGTGGGATATGGTGTAATTGGCAGCACGACTGGTTCTGGTCCAGTTAGTCTAGGTTCGAGTCCTAGTATCCCAGCGAAACAGCCAGCGATTTGGGCCCGCACGCGGGGTTTCTGTACGCTCTCGCAGGTTGTCTCGCCCCCGTTGTGTAGCGGCCTAGCACGCTGCCCTCTCACGGCAGTAGCGCCGGTTCGAATCCGGTCGGGGGTACCAAGGCGGTCTTCCTCGACTCCCTCGAGCCTTACCTGCTTCAGGCCGACGACAACCCGAGGCTGTTCCGCAGGGCGTCCTCGACGGGCTGTTCGCCCCGGTCTGGGCCCAGCCGACCTGGCTGACCGACTTCCGCGGCGAGATCGAGAAGATCGACATCCCGGCTCTGATCGTGCACGGAACGGCGACAACATCCTCCCCATCGACGCCACCGGCCGGCGCTTCGCCAACGCCCTGCCCACTTCGACGTACGTCGAGATCGACGGCGCCCCGCACGGCGTGCCCTGGACCCACGCTGACGAGGTCAACGAGCTCCTGGTCGACTTCCTCGGTCGCTGAAGGACTACCGGGCGGCGGTTGTGCGCCGGTTGACAACAAGCCGTGCGCCGACGGTCAAGCCAGCGGGTTCTGTCGGGCGCAGAGTGATGGCGATCACCACACCTGCCGGCCCGCTCGGGCGGACCTTCACCTCTAGGAGTTCTCACATGTTGGCAGTTCGCCTCATGAGTCTCGCTGCCGCCGGCGCGCTTGTCGCAGCCCTCGCGGGCTGCGCTTCCTCCGACGACAACGATGCCGACTCGGACATCGATGCCGACCAGCTCTCCGGCGAGATCGCCTGCGGCCTGTCCAACGGCGAGGAGGCCACCGGCGCGCCGATCAAGGTCGGCGCGATCTCGACGGAGTCCGGCGGCATCGACTTCTCGTCGTCCTCGAAGGCCGCCCAGGCGTACTTCGACTGCGTGAACGCCAACGGCGGCATCAACGGTCGGCCGATCGAGTACGACCGACAGGACGACGGGCTGGACCCGCAGAAGGCGTCCGCACTCGCGACCAAGTTCGCCGGTGACACCGACGTCGTCGCCATGGCCGGCGGCGCCTCGTTCATCGCATGCGGCATCAACCAGCCGATCTACGAGAAGGGCAACCTCTACGACATCCTCGGCGTGGGCGTGCCCCAGCCGTGCTTCTACTCCAAGAACATGTCGGCACTCAACGCGGGTCCCCGCCTGTCGATGATCTCGGCGGTCCAGCAGCAGGTGGAGGAGAACGGCGTCACCTCGGCTGCCGGCTCGGGCTACACCATCCCCGGTCTCGGTGACTGGGTGAAGGAGGGCCTCGAGGCCTACGGCAAGGAGCAAGGGGTGGACATCAGCTACTTCGACCTCGTGCCTCCGCCGATCGAGGACGCGACCAGCCTCGTCACCCAGCTGCGCGACAAGAAGCCGGGCACCTTTGCGCTCGGATGGGCTGCGGCCGACAACGCCACCTACCTCAAGGCGGCGGAGCAGCAGGCGCTCGGTGAGGACACGACGGTCACCTGCCTCACTCCGTGCTACGACACCACGTTCCCCGGTCAGATCGGCAGCTTCTGGAACGACAAGCTCTGGTCGAACTCGGAGTTCTCGATGCTGGACTCCGAGGGCGAGGACAACCTCAACTGGCGCCGTGTGCTCCAGGACTTCGGCACGACGGACCAGCCCCGCGACTCGTTCTCTCAGGGCGGCTACCTCGCGGCTCGGGTCCTGGTGGACACCCTGCTCGAGCTGGACCCGGACACGATCTCGCGGGAGACCGTGAGCGCCGCCATTCAGGGGATCAAGGGGTTCGAGACGGACATGCTGTGCCAGGCCTGGTACTTCTCCGGCCCGAACGGCCACAACAACGCCAACCACCAGCTGCTCAACGTGAAGCTGGGAGCCGACAGCGAGTTCGAGAAGGCCAACGACTGCTTCGAGACCCAGGACCCGGGGCTCGCAGACATCATCGCCTTCGAACAGGCCAACCCGGACGTGCTGACCGGTAGCTGACGCCCACGCCCCTGTGGAGGGCCGGGGCGCAGCCCCCGGCCCTCCACCCGACCCACAAACCGTGGAGACGCTGTGCTGCCCTTCGTCATCGCCGGCCTGGCCATGGGCTCGATCTATGCCCTGTCCGGCATCGGACTCGTCCTGCTCTACCGCGCCTCAGGCACGCTGAACCTCGCCCAAGGGGCGTACGGCGCGCTCGCCGTCCTCGTCGGCTGGGAGCTCAACCAGGTCTACCGGGTGGCGCTTCTCCCGGCCTTGGCCCTGGGGTTCCTGGCGGCGCCGGTCCTGTCCGTGCTGTGGGGACGTCTGGTGGGCCGGGCGCTGTCCCACCAGGACCCGGTGGTCCGTGCCACTGCCACTCTCGGGCCGGCGCTGATGGTCCTCGGGCTGTGCAACTGGCATTGGAACGACAAGGCCCGGACGCTCCGCCTCCCGACCGATGACCACGGTTTCGTCGTCGCCGGGGTGCGCGTGTCGATGACGCAGGTCGCTGTGCTGGTCCTCGCCGTCGTCGTGACCATCGCCGCGACCTGGCTGCTCCGGGTGACCCGCACCGGCACCGCGATGCGGGCACTGGCCGACGACCGCGAGCTCTCCAGCCTGCTAGGAGTCCGGGTCCGCCGTGTCGAGATGCTCGCGTGGACGATCTCGGGGGTCCTGGCCGGCCTCAGTGCGGTTCCTCTCGCCAGCCTCACGGTGCTGACCGCCAACAACCTCACTTTCCTGGTGATCGCCGCCATCGCGGCCGCGCTCCTGGGCCGTCTGGTGTCGCTGTGGTGGACGCTCCTCGGCGGTCTCGCCATCGGTGTCCTCCAAGCCATGGTGACTCCGGTGACCGAGCTCGCCCCGTACCGCTCACTGGTGCCGTTCGTCGCTGCGGTCGCCATCACCCTGTGGCTCGGTCGTCGGATCAGCTACACCACAAGGACAGCCACGTGAACCTCACTCGTGTGAAGCCCGACCCGCGCCAGCTCATCGCGCTCCTCGTCGTCGCGGTCGTGCTCGTCGCCCTGCCCTCGGTCGTCGGCGGGTACTGGACGCGCATCCTGACCTTCTGTGCGATCTACTCCGTGGCGGCGGCCGGGGCCCAGGTGCTCTACGGCAGGCTTGGGTTCGTCTCGCTGAACCAGGTCGCCCTGGTGGGCGTCGGTGGCTGGGCCTTCCTCCGCATCGGGCACGAGGTGTCCCTTCCTCATCCGGTGCTCCTGCTGCTCGCCGGGGCCGTGACGGCCGTGGTCGGGGTGCTCATCGGGCTCCCGAGTCTGCGGCTCAGCGGACTCGCGCTCGCGCTCGTGACGCTGATGGCCGCCGCAGGGTTCGAGGTCGTGTTCGGCGCTGTCGGCTTCCCCAACGGGGGCGACGGCTTCCTCGGCAAGGCCCAGGGAGCAGTCCTGCCGTCCTCGCTCCCGCGTCCGGATTTCCTGGAGTCCGACCGAGTCCTCTACGTCTACACGGTGGCAGTCGCGGGCCTCATGTTCCTGCTCCTGTGGATCCTGATCCGAGGCCGGTCCGGACGAGCCTGGATGGCGATCGGCCAGTCGGTTCCGGGAGCGGCCGCCACCGGAGTCAACGTAACGCGCTACCGCCTGGTCGCCCTGGTGGCGACGTCGTTCGCCACAGGAGTCGCGGGGGGGCTCCTGGCCACGGGCGACGGGAGGCTGGACCCGATCAGCTTCCCGGCCCAGCAGTCGATCGTGCTGTTCGCCGTCGTCCTGATAGGAGGCGGCTACAGCCTGCTCGGGGCGGCCCTCGCCGGGTTCTTCTACTCGGGTCTGCCGCCACTGCTCGACCAGCTCGGCCTCGACGGGAACCTGATCCTCGTGGTGTTCGGGATCGGCCTGGTGCACTCGGTCATGACTGCCCCGACCGGACTCGCGGGCCAGCTCAGCGCGCTCGCGATCGCACTGCGGCTCATCCCACCATCGCCAACCGCCTCGTCGGTGGTCGACGACGACGTGGAGAGGGTGGTCGAGCATGCTTGAGCTTCGCGATCTCACGGTCCGGTTCGGGGGCGTCATGCCGCTCGATCACGTGACGCTCGATGTGACCCCAGGCGTCACCGGGCTCGTCGGCCCCAACGGGGCCGGCAAGACCACGATGCTCAACGTGTTGAGTGGCTTCGTCGAGCCCGTCGCCGGTGACATCACCTTCGCCGGGGAGCGGATCGGTCGGCTCGCACCTCACCGACGGGCACGCTGGGGTCTGCGCCGGTCCTTCCAGCAGGAGCAGCTCGTGCTGACCCTGTCGGTGCGCGACAACGTCCAGCTCGTCGTCGAGAACGTCGGCGCCGCCGCCAACGACGTCGAGCGCGTGCTCGAGGCCGTGGACCTGCACGGCTGGGACCGGCCCGCCGGCGTGCTCAGCATGCTGGAGCGACGGCTGCTCGAGATCGCCCGCGCGATGGTCGGTCGCCCGCGGCTCGTGCTCCTTGACGAACCGGGGGCCGGCTTGGCCGAGGCCGACGCGAAGCGCTTGGTGCCCCTGATCCAGGCCGTGGCCGAGCCACCGGAAACGGTGGTGATGTTGGTCGACCACGACATGGACCTGGTCCAAGACGTCTGCCGCGACCTGGCCGTGCTCGACTTCGGTCGGCTGATCGCCCATGGACCCACCGCCGGAGTCCTCGAGGACCCGGTGGTCAAGCGCGCCTACCTGGGCACGGAGGACGTCGCATGAGCACGGAGACCAAGGACATGTCGCTGGCGGACGCCCTGGTCGTTGACGGCCTCACCGTGGCCCGCGGCGGCCGGGACGTCCTGCGAGATGTGTCGCTGACGGTGCCACGTGGCGAGATCACCACGCTCCTGGGGCCCAACGGCGCGGGCAAGTCCAGCCTGGTGCTCGCGCTGGCCGGCCTGATCCCGGCGCGCGCCGGGACAGTCCGCATCGGCAGCACCGACCTAGGTCGACTGGAGCCCGAGCAGGTCCGGGCCCACGGGGTCGCAACGGTGCCCGAGGGGCACCGCGTCCTCCGGAGCCTCTCAGTCTCGGACAACCTTCGAGTCGCGGCCGTCCGCATGGATCGCGAGGACGAGGCCGCCGGGCGCGAACGGGTGCTCGCCCTCCTGCCCGAGCTGGAGGCGCTGCTGGACCGGCCCGCCGGGAAGCTCTCCGGCGGACAGCAGCAGATGCTGGCGATCGCCCAGGCGGTCATCGACCCCCCGGACTTCCTGGTCATCGACGAACTCTCGCTCGGTCTCGCACCCGTCGTCGTGCGCCGGCTGGTGCCGACCCTCAGCCAGGTCGCCGCGGCCGGGGTGGGGGTGCTGCTGATCGAGCAGTTCACCAGCGTGGCGCTGTCCGTCGCGTCCACCGCAGGCGTTCTCGTCCGCGGGCGGATGCGGCTCCTGGAGCCGGCCGCCGCGCTGCGAGCCGACCCGGACCGCGTGCACAACGCGTACCTGGCGAGCCATGGCGCCTAAGTGACCGGCGGCCGGCGCCGGGTACGTCAGGCGTTGTGCGGAGGAAGGACCCCGGGACCCATGCCGAGGGTGCGGAGGCGGTACTCGCGGGGGCTCACTCCGTAGGCGGCGCGGAACGAACGGCTGAAAGCGGCTGGGTCGTGCATGCCCCATCGTGCGGCGATCGCGCCGACCGAGAGACGCACCAGCGCCGGGTCCGCCAGCTCGCGGCGACTTCCAGCGAGTCGGCGCTCCTTGACCCAGCGCGAGACGCTGGTCTCATCTGCGGCGAACAGGCGGTGCAGGTAGCGCACCGAGATGTGGTGCGCCTTCGCGATCAGCTCCGGCGACAGGGCCGGGTCGGCGAGGTGCCGATCCAGCCACGTCTGGATCATGACCAGCCGGCCGGCCCCAGCGCCCTCGGCGTCCCCTGCGGGCTTGTCGAGTCGCTCGCGATAGACCGTCTCCAGCAGTGAGACCGCGTTGAGAGCGAGCCGCCCGTTGAAGGTGAGCCGGTCCTGGGCAATGGCCTCCGCGATCCCGCGGAAGAACGGCGCAACGAGCAAGCCGATCCCCTCAGTGCCGTTGACGCGGGTGGCCGTGAGCTGGAGCATCGCGTCGTCGGGGAGGCCCATCATGGCCTGCGGGAACATGAACACCAGCGTCTCGAAGCCTCGCGGGTTGTGGTCGTACGACAGCACGTAGGGCCGCGAGGTGTCGTACATGGTGAGGTCGCCCGGGAGGATCTCTGCCTCGCGGCCGTCCTGGTTGATCCGCCCTGTGCCCCGCACCTGGAGGCACACCTTCATCAAGCCGGGATCGTTGAGAGCGATCATCTTGCGGGTGCGCGCAACCCGGTGGGCTTCGGCGCTGACGAGGGTGAACTGGAAGTCCCCGAGGCACCTGTTGACCAGGTCGCCGTGGAATGCCGCGGACTGCTGGGTCCGGCACTCGAGGGGAACGAACGTCGATGTCACGGCGTCCGCCCAGTAGTCGAAGCCCCGGCCGCTCTCGACGTCGGCCGTCGACAGGGTCGTGGTCCCGCTGGGACGTGCGAGGGTCGTCATGCTCATGATGCCGCCTGGCGGGTCAGCCCGAGGGATTGGTCGCCGGTGAGGAGTCCCAGCGTACGTTCAACCGCCGCCACGAGCGCCTCCGTAGAGGTCAGGACCGCAGCGACGTGGGCGTCCGGACGCACCAACCAGACCTCGCCCGGCCGAGCGCCCAACGCGGACCTGCCGATCCCGTGGGGATCCACGGAGTCCAGGACGAGCAGCCCGATGTCGGCTCGGAGCCCAGCCATCGCGATCGTCACCGAGTCTGTGCCCACGGGGGAGTCATCGTCTGTGGTCACGACCGCGAGGAGGCCCTCACGCGCCAGCTGCCGGAACCGGGTGACCTCGGGACGGCCGGGCACGGTGACGGGGAAGTCGGGGACGATCGCTCCGGGGGCCGGGACGGGGTACTGGCCCTTGGGTGGCCGGACGGGAGTGGCTCGGGTCGGGTCCGGTGTGACGAGAGGGGAGGCGGGATACCAGTACGGCTCGGCCAGACGGCCGGAGTCGACCAGGGGATGCACGCTGGGATCGGTCACCGCTTGCTCGAGCACCCGACGCCGGTGCTCCCGGGCAGCCTCGTCCTGGGGCACGAGGAAGTCCATCGTGCTGCTCGAGACGTCGATGTTCTCCCAGGCGGCCGCGAGACGTTCTGTGTGGTAGCTCTCCAGGAGGGCGTCCTCGTCGCCCCAGCCCAGGCGTGCGTAGGCGATCTTCCACGCCGCATTGTCGGCGTCCTGGACTCCCGAGTTGAGCCCGCGTGCGCCGAACGGCGACACGATGTGGGCGAGGTCGCCGGCGAGCAGCACGCGTCCTACCCTCATCCGCGAGGCGGCCCGCGCGTGGAAGCGGTAGACGGACTTCCAGACGATCTCGTAGTCGGTGTCGCCGATGATCTTGCGGATCCGCTCGTCCAGGGCGCCTGAGGCGACCTCAGCGTCCAGGTCGTAGCCCGGCGCTACCTGCCAGTCGATGCGGTAGACCGACCCGGGACAGGGGTGCACGAGCACCTGACGGCCTGGGTTCCACTCGGGGTCGAAGTAGAAGCGGCGCTCGTGTGACCAGTCACCCAGGTCGGTGCGGATGTCGCAGATGAGGAAGGGGTCCGCGAACGACTGTCCCTCGAAGTCGACGCCGAGAAGCCTGCGCAGGGCATCGCCGCGGGCGCCGGCGCACGCCACCAGGTGGCTGCCGCGGACCCGTGTCTCCCCGTCGACCGTGTGACACGTGACCGTGACCCCGCTGTCGTCCTGATCCAGTCCGGTCACCTCGTGGCCCCAGCGCATGTCGATCAGGGGGGACTCCTGCATCGCGGCGTCCATGAGTTCTTCGGTCCGAGCTTGGGAGATGTTGACGAACGCCGGCAGGGGGGAAGCACCCCGGTCGACCCACTCGGTGAGGAAGAGCTCGTGGTCGCGGTAGAACGTGCGTCCGCGCTTCCAGGTGAGTCCTTCCGCCGCGACCTGCGAGCCGACGCCGGCTGCGCACCAGATGTCGAGCACGTCCCGCTGCTGGACCAGCGCCTTGCTCCCGACCGGGTCTCGCTGGGCATGCGCGTCCAGCACCACGACGGGCACGCCCCACCGGGCCAGCAGCAGAGCCGCCGTCTGGCCGACGGGTCCCGCCCCGATGACGAGCACCGGCTCGTCGTCGCCGGGCAGCTGGGCGGGCGTGGCGGCGGTCATGTCTTCTCCACTGGCGGGTCAGGGCTATCGGACGATCGGTTCGGGTCAGCTCTGCAACTGGTCCCAGACCTCGAGGTCGCGCTCGGCGGTCCAGATCTGGGGCCAGTCGATCCCGTTGAGCTCGTCCCACAGCCGGGCGACGTCGAAGGGCATGCAGTGCTCGAAGATCGGCCAGCGGCCGAACTGCTCGAACAGTGCGCCGTGCGTTGCCTCGAAGGCCTCCTTGAGGGTGCCCTTGGCAGCGTGCACGGCGCCCACCTCCTGACGCATCGTGAGGAGGAACATCCGGGTCTGCTCGATCGCCGAGTCGACCGCATCGCGACCCTGGGCGACGGCGCCGCGGCCGCCGACGAGCGACTCAGCCTCGAACGCCTTGACGTTGTCGAGGGTGCCGGTCGACCAGTCCATGTGGAAGGCGTCCCCGGTGTACAGCGCTGCCTGCGCCTCGACGAGGTCGCCGGCGAAGAGCACCTTGGTGCGGGGGAGCCACGCGACGATGTCGCCGGCCGTGTGACCGCGCCCGCAGTGCTGCAGGATCAGGTCACCGCGGTCGCCTCCGAGCGGGATGGTGAGACGGTCGCTGAACGTGATGTCGGGACGCGTGAGCCCCGGGATCCCCTCTGGCTCCTTGAAGAGCCGGGGCATGCGGCCGTACTCGCTGGCCCAGTCCTGCTCGCCACGCTCCTCTATCAGGGTCCGCGTCATGTCGTGGGCGATGATGCTCTCCGCCTCGAAGGCACTCGCCCCCAGCACGCGTACGGCGTGGTAATGGCTGAGGACCAGGTACTTGACCGGCTTGTCGGTGTGCTCGCGAAGCCGCGCGAGCCAGTCCCGGGCAGCCGCAGGGGTGGCGCGTGCCTCGAAGGCGACGACGAAGTCCTCGCCCTCGATGGCGCCGATGTTGGGGTCCCCTTCGGCGGTGAGGGCGTAGACCCCATCGGCCAGGACCTCGAGGGTCTCGGTCTTCTCGCCCAGGTCCGCAGAGGATGCGAAGGACTTGACAGTCATGGTGATCCGTTCTTATATAGAACAATACATTCGGTAATCGAGCGTTACGACACGGTAAACGTTCCCAGGCGTCGGAGACAAGGGGTCCAACATGCGGATGGCCGCGCCGGCCGGGGTCGACGGTTCGATCGGTGCTCCCGTGGAGGGGACCCGCTCCCAGACGCTTCATCGCGGGCTCGCGTTGCTCGAGCTGGTCGCGGAGACCCCGTTGTCGCTGCCGGATGTCGTGCGCATGTCGGGCCTGCACCGGTCGGTCGTCTACCGGCTGCTGCGCACGCTGGAGGACCACCGACTGGTCGAGCGTGGGGCCGACGACCTCTACCGCGGAGGGCTGGGGCTCGTCGGTCTGGCCCGGAGCCTGACCCAGGACCTGGGAGCCGCCACGGTCGCTGAGCTGACCTCGCTGGCCGACGACCTCGGCATGACCGCGTTCGTGGTGCTGCGTGACGGCAACGAGGCGCTGACGCTGTTCACCGTCGCTCCGTCGACGGCCGCCGCCCACGTCACCTACCGCCCCGGCTCGCGGCACCCGGTCGACCGGGGTGCGCCGGGCCTGGCGTTGCTCGCCGGAGCGCCGGCCCAGTTGGGGGAGCGTCCCGAGGTCGCCCGCGCCCGCGCACAGGGTTGGGTCTCCACCAGTGGCGAGGTCATCTCAGGGCTCTCGGCGGTCGCCTCGCCGGTGCCCGAGCTGCACCCTCGCGGGGCCGCCGTCTGTGTGGTCTTTGCGGGGGAGGCTGACATCGACGCAGTAGGCCGGCGGGTCTCGGAGGCGGCCACGACCATGCGCGCGCTGCAGGGCTGACCTACCACTTCCGGGCGTGGCGAACGTGGCGTTCGGGGCTTCTTGTCTCTGTGTGCAGAGTTCTATGCGCTCGCGGACAAGTCCGTCCTGCATGTGTCAACCGTCACAGATCCGGACTGGAGGCGCCATGTCTCACAGAGCTTCGTGCCCTTGGAGGTGGAGACCGACCGTCCCGACTCCTTCCACAAGGAGGCACTCCTCATGCCTGGTGACATGGCCCTCTACGACACCACGCGCCCCTACAGACTCGTGTCGGAGGGCGAGATGCGCCATATCGTCCTGATGTTCCTCCGGGCCTCCATGGACCTCACCACCGAGGATCTCAGCGAGCTCACCGCCCGGCGCCTGCCCGCGGACCGAGCGATGTGCCAGATGCTGAGCCCCTTCCTGCTGCGCCTGGCCAGCAACTTCGAGTCGCTCCACGGGGTGCCCGCCCTGCGGCTGGCGCACCCCACGATCGATCTGGTGACGACCCTGTTCGCCAGCGAGCTCGACGCGCCGCTCGAGGGCTCCTTGGAGTCCCGACGCAGGCTGCTCGGACAGATCAAGAGCTTCGTCGAGGCAAACCTTGACGACGACGCACTGACCCCCCCGCCGGATCGCTGCCGCGAACTACATCTCAGTCCGTCAGCTGCACCAGATCTTCCAGGCCGAAGGGACAACGGTGTCGCACCGGATCCGGACGCGACGCCTCGAGCAGTGTCGCCGGATGCTCAGTGATCCCGTGCACGCAGGCCGTTCCGTGTCTGAGATCGGCGCATGCTGGGGGGTTGCCGGACGCGCCGCACTCCTCCCGGGTGTTCAAGGCGGCGTACTGCGTCTCGCCGCGGCAGTTCCGCGGCGAGACCCGAAGCCAGGCCTAGGCCTGGTCGGCCAGGACGAAGTCAGATGCGCGCTCCCCGACCAGGCACGCGGGGGCGTTGGTGTTGCCGCTGGTGATGCGGGGGAAGACCGATGCGTCGGCCACCCGGAGGCCGGCGAGGCCGTGGACGCGGAGCGTGGCCGGGTCCACCACCGCCTCGGGGCCTACGCCCATGGCGCACGTGCCGACCTGGTGGTGGTAGGTGATCGCCGTGCGACGGACGTAGTCACGCAGCTCCTCGTCCGACTCCAGACCGGGGCCGGGGTAGAGCTCGCGGGCACCCCACTCGGTCGCCAGGGCGGGCTGCAATCCGATCTCGCGACACTTGCGCACGGACGCGACGAGCGCGTCGAGGTCCCGCTCGTCGTCGAAGACGTTGAGGTCGATGGCGATCGGGTCGTCGGCGTCGGGTCCCGTCAGAGTCACTGCGCCGCGGCTCTCGGGCCGGACCAGGCCGGCCATGAGCGAGAACCCGAACTCCGGCCCGTTCATCCACTCCTCTGAGTACATCGGGACACTGAAGTTGATGGGCTGGGTGTCGGGGGAGTCCAGTCCCGGGCGACTGCGCCAGAAGTGGTGCGTCTGGGCCGCGGCCAGTCCCGGCGTGGGTGGCCCCACCTCGCGGATCGTGGTCTCGAAGACCAACGGAGAGAGCAGGTGGTCATGCAGGTTGCGGCCGACGCCGGGAAGGTCCAGCACCACGTCGACACCGACGGCACGCAGCTCATCCGCGGGACCCACGCCGCTTCGGAGAAGCACGCGGGGAGAGTCCAGCGCGCCGGCGCAGAGGATCGTCTCGGCGGCGAAAGCCTCGGTGGGGACCCCCTCGACGTCCATCTCGACTCCGCGGACGCGTCCGTCCTCGACGATGAGGCGGTTGACCCGACCTCCCGTGACGACCTGGAGGTTGTCCTGGCCTCGGACCGGCTTCACGTAGGCCTTGTAGGTGTTCCAGCGCTCGGTCCCACGGATGTTGAACTGCATCCTGGCGACGCCGTCCAGATGACCGGAGTTGTAGTCCGGGTTCACCTCCAGCCCGGCTTCGACCGAGGCGTCGATGATCGACTGCTGGATGGGGTCGAGGGCCCAGGCGACAGTGACGTCCAGCAGCCCGTCGGTGCCGCGTCCGGTGGTCACCGGCCCGTCGTACGCCTCGATCCGGTCATAGAAGGGGGCGACGTCGTCCCAGCCCCACTGCGGGGCGCCGAGCCGCTGCCAGTGGGTGAAGTCCTCGACGCACCCACGCACCCAGATCGCGGCGTTCAGGGCGTGCGACCCGCCCAGCACCTTGCCGCGAGGGAGGTGGAGCAACCGGTTAGCCGCGTTCCTCTGCGGAACCGTGAAGTACCCCCAGTCCTGCGGACTCATCCAGAGCTCGGCCAGACGCATCACGTCGTGGATGGCCGGGTTGGTGTCCTCGTCACCGGCCTCGACGAGCAGCACGTCGAGTCCAGCGTCCACGAGACGGCGGGCGAGGATGGAACCGGCTGACCCGGCTCCGACGACGATCACGTCGGCGTTCAGCGTCATGGTGCGACCTTCCATTGGTGACATGCAGGCCCGCGAGGAGGTCCCGCGGTCGGCCCACTGCCCATTCTCCGAACGTCGACTCCGGAAGGAAGACCGCCATGTGGGACTCGTCACCCCACGACAAAAGTCGGTCGCGGTGAGCCAAGTCGACCCGCCTCGACGGCGCGCAGAATCGTGCAGGCGCTCCGTTCCGGACGCCCCCCGAGACCGCTCGACCACGTCGAGCTCGCGCAACACAGGAGGATCCCGATGGCCACCAAGATCTTCATCGACGGGCAGTGGGTCGACTCCACCGGCACGTCGGCGATCGACACGATCGACCCGGCCACGGGCCAGGTCATCGACGAGGTGCCCACCGCCAGCCGAGCCGACGTCGACGCCGCGGTGTCGGCGGCACGCGCAGCTCTGACGGACCCGGCGTGGGCCGGCCTGCTCCCTGTTCAGCGCGCAGGGCTGCTCTTCCGTCTCGCCAGCCTCATCGACGAGCATCACGAGGAGCTGGCCCAGCTCGAGACCCGCGACCAGGGCCAGCCCATCGGCATCTCGCGCATGGTCTCGGCCGGGGGAGCGGCCGAGCACGTCCGCTACTACGCCGGCTGGGTCACCAAGATCCAGGGCACCACCAACCCGATCTCCTTCCCCGACACGCTGCACTACACCCGACGCGAGCCCGTCGGCGTCACGGCTCTGATCACTCCCTGGAACTTCCCGCTGATGATCCTCGCCTGGAAGCTCGCACCCGCGCTGGCAACAGGAAACACGGTCGTGATCAAGCCCAGCGAAGTGACGCCGCTGACCAGCCTGCGGCTGGTGGAGCTGTGCGCCGAGGCGGGCTTCCCTTCCGGCGTCGTCAACATCGTGACCGGCGACGGCAGCGTCGGTGACCTGCTCGCGCGGCATCCTGACGTGGACCACCTCTCCTACACCGGCTCCACCGCGGTCGGTCGGCTGATCACCAAGGCCAGCGCCGAGACCAACCTCAAGCGACTCACCCTGGAGCTGGGGGGCAAGGCTCCGAGCATCATCGCCCGGGACGCCGACATCGACGCCGCAGTGGCTGGCAACGTGATGGGAGCGACGCTCAACTCCGGTCAGGTCTGCGCGGCCTACACCCGCTTCTACGTCGACCGCGCGCGCGAGCAGGAGTTCGTCGACAAGGTGGGACAGGCGCTGGCGCAGGTGCCGATCGGGCCCGGGGCCGATGAGTCCAACGTGCTCGGGCCCTTGGTATCGGCCAAGCACCTCGCGCACGTGGAGAAGCTGGTCGCCACCGGTGCCGACGACGGTGCCGAGCTGGTCACCGGCGGACACCGGATCGACCGCGACGGCTACTTCTTCGAACCCACCGTCTTCCGCGGCGTCACCGACGACGCGGAGATCATGCGGGAGGAGATCTTCGGGCCGGTGCTCTCGGTGACCAGCTATGACGACGGCGACGAGCTCGACGCCCTGATCGCCCGGGCGAACGACACGCCGTACGGCCTGGCCGCCACGGTGTGGACGCGGGACATCGCAACTTCCCAGCGTTTGGCGAACGGCATCAAGTCCGGAGCGGTCTTCGTCAACATGCCGCCCATCCCCGACATGGCCGCTCCTTGGGGCGGCTACAAGGCCTCGGGCTGGGGACGCGAGATGGGGCCCTGGGCGCTCGACGCGTACACGGAGGTGAAGTCGGTGTGGCTGCACTACGGGGGATGACCACCGGCGTGCGGCCCACTGCGTGAAGCCTCGTTGGCCGACGAGCAAAGGCGGTCGGTGTGTCCAGCTCGTCGGCGGCCTCGTGGTGTCGTCCGTCGGCATCTGGCTGACGATCCGTGCCGGACTGGGTGTCGCGAGCTGGGAGGTCCTGCACATCGCACTGGCGGAGCGGATCGGGATCGCGATCGGGACCGCGTCCATGTTGGTGGGCACCGTCCTCGTGCTGCTCGTCGCGCTGCTCGGCGTACGACCGGGCGTCGGGACGGTGCTCAACGTGCTCGTCATCGGTCTCGCGCTCAACGTGCTCCTGACCACGTCCGTCTTGGCCACGCTGCCCTCACAGACCCTCGTGGAGCGTCTGGTCGTGCTCATGGCGGGGATCGCCGTCTTCGCTGCCGGATGTGCGGTCTATGTCGGCGCTCATCTGGGCCCGGGGCCGCGCGACGGGCTCATGTTGGCCCTGCACGTGAGGGTTCCCATCGGAGTGGGGACCGCGCGAGTGCTCTCCGAAGGCACTGGTCTCGGCCTCGGGTGGCTGCTCGGCGGGCCCGTCGGACTCGGCACCGTGCTCTTCGTCGCCGTCGCGGGCCCGTCGGTGGCCCTGGCGTTCAGGTGGCTTCGGCTGCGACCGCTGCCGGGATCCTCTCTGCTGCCTCGGCCGACCTGGCCGCGAGGATCTCGCGAGCCGCGCTGACGAGGGCTGGTACTGCCCGCTCGGCCGACTGCCGGTCCGAGGTGATCACCACGACCGCCGCGAGCCGACCCCAGCCGGGCAGCGGGGCTGCTGCTCCGTGCGCGCCGGGATTGAGCTCGCCGTGTGTCGTGACGTGGCCGGCCGCCCTGACCTCGGCGACCCGATCGGGCTCTCCGGCCATCGGTGGACCCGAGGCGAGCGCGGCCAGACCGCCGGCGCCCCGGTCCAGTGGATCGCGGTTGCCCACGCGGTAGGAGAAGCGGGGACCGTCCGAGGGTGGCTCGGCGACGAGGGTCGTGACCGCGTGGTCACCGACCACCTCCACCAGGCTCGCGGTGGCGTCCACCAGGCGGGCGAGCCGGTGGAGGACGGGTTCGGCGACCTCGCGCAGCTGTGGTCGGGAGCCCTCGACGAGGTCGTGGACGGTGGGCCCGACGGTGTAGCGGCCTTCGGCGTCGCGGTAGGCGAACGCGGTGCGGTGCAGCGACACCAGGAGGCGGTGGGTGATGGAGCGGTGCAGCCCACACCTGGTCGCCACCTCGCTCGTGGTGAGCCCTTCGGGATGACGCCCGAGCTCGAGCAGCACGGCGAGACCGCGCTCTAAGGTCTGGGAACCCTCGCTAGGAGGCTCCGTCGGGTTCATCGACCGGCTCCGCTCATGAGTCAGGTGGTGGACAGGATCGTGCCACGCACCTCGCCCAGCCCCATGCGCGCGTGGGTCCGACCGGGCGCCGTGTAGCGCAGCACCACCTCGTCGCCGTCCTCGAGGAACGTGCGCTCCTGCCCCGCGGCGGTCCAGGGTTCCGTGCCGCCCCAGGAGAGCTCGAGGAAGGACCCGCGTTGCTCCTTCTCCGGACCCGAGATCGTGCCCGACGCGTAGAAGTCCCCCACCCGCAGCGAAGCACCGTTGACCGTGAGGTGGGCGAGCATCTGCGCCGGCGACCAGTACATCGACGAGTACGGCGGGCGCGCGACGACAGTGCCGTTGACCTCCACCTCGACCTCGATGTCATAGCCGGATGGCCCGGTCTCGCGCAGGTAGGGCAGCACCTCGACGTCCTGGCCGGGCACATCGACTCGCGCGTGCTCCAGCGCGGCCAGGGGAGTGACCCAGGCGGAGACGCTGGTCGCGAAGGACTTCGCCAGGTTCGGGCCGAGGGGCACGTACTCCCAGGCCTGGATGTCTCGCGCCGACCAGTCGTTGACGCCGGTGACGCCGAAGACGGTGTCGGCGAACTCCGCGGTGGAGACCCGCTGCCCGAGCGGACGGGGCTGGCCCACGACGAAGCCGAGCTCGGCCTCGATGTCGAGCCGAAGACTCGGACCGTACGACGGCACCGCGTCCGTCGGCGCCTTGCGCTGTCCCGAGGGTCGGTGGACGTCGGTGCCGGACACCACGATGGACCCGGCCCGACCGTGGTAGCCGACGGGGAGGTGTTTCCAGTTGGGAAGCAGCGCGTCCGCGTCGGGGCGGAAGATCCTGCCGACGTTGGCCGCGTGGTGCTCGGAGGCGTAGTAGTCGACATAGTCCCCGACCTCGAAGGGCAGGGCGAGCTCGGCGTCGGCCAGGGGGACCAGGGAGAGCCGTCCCTGCTGGTCGGGATCGGTGAGCAGGCCGACGACCCACGCGCGCACCGCTGCCCAGGTCTCCGGTCCGGCGGCCATCAGGGCGTTGAGCGACGCGGACTCCACGAGGGGGACGTACGGCGCGGCCGACGTGCTGGCGGCGGCCGCCAGGTCGAGCACGTGGTCGCCGATGCGCACGCCCACTCGCCTCGGCCCCGAGGCGTCGGAGAACACGGCGTAGGGAAGGTTGTCGACGTCGTAGAGGCTGCCGTGGGCGCCGGGGACCCACGTCGGCGTGGAGGAGGGAGTGCTCGTCATGGGTGGGCTCCTGTGGATGCGGGGGAGAGGTCAGGCGCAGACGAGAAGTTCGAGATCGGCGAGGTCCTGGAGCGGCTCGAGGATGCTGCACGAGCCGTAGGAGGTGAAGGCCTCGCGGGCCGAGGCCATGACCCGGTCCGAGCAGCGGGCGACCTCGTTGGCCACCGCGTGCGCATCGCGCTGGGCCACGACGGCCTCGACCTCGCCGGGCCCGGCCCCCTGCGCCACCCGGACCGTGGCCAGCAGGATGTTCAGGTAGCCGTGGTGCTCGAAGCCGGTCGTCGCGCCCGTGTGGCGCACCGCTTGGTGCAGGCCGGCGGTGCACTTGAACGGGACCGACCTACCGACCGCGTCGCGCACCCAGGTCGCGACCTCGGTCTCGGACGGGAAGGCGGCGGCCTCGGTGCCTCCGGTGCGGAACTTGAGCCGCAGTCCTGACTCGGCGCATGTCTCGAGCACGTCCGGCCACTGCGGGTCGCTGGGCCGGGGAACCTCGACATACGTCGCCGCGCCGTGCCGTTGCCCGGCAGCGATCTCGCGGACCTGATCCGTCGCGGGCCGGTCGTGGTGGAGCTTGACCTCGAGGCCTGCCAGCTCCAGGTGGGCCGCGTCGTCGACGGTCCGGACGGTTGCGGGGAGCTCCCGGGGCGACGGCACCACGACGCTGACCCGGAGCCTGGCAGGGAAGAGCGCCGGCGTGGCGAGCCCGACGAGCTCGGCGAGATGACCGGTGCCCACCACGAACGGACCCACCAGCTCGCGATGGTCCGAGCGCAGGTGATCGGCGTGCGCCACGACCGCCTCGGGAAGGGGGGACAGGCCCGGCGGGAAGATCGCGGCGTCGTCGACGAGGTGCCGGAAGCGCGAGGGGATTGACACGCTCCTCACGGTACCGGAGTATCTTCGAAATGAGAATAAGCACTGTTCTATTATCGGTGAGCGAGACGAGGTAAGGAAGATGGCGTTCTACCGGCAGGTCGGATCGGTTCCGCCGAAGCGGCACACCCAGCACCGGGACCCGGAGGGGCGCCTGTACTACGAGGAGCTGATGGGTGAGGAGGGCTTCTCGTCGGACTCGTCGCTGCTCTACCACCGCGGCGTCCCGTCGGCGATCGTCGCCACCGAGGTGTGGGAGCTGCCCGACCAGGCCCGGACGCCCAACCACCCCCTCCAGCCGCGACATCTCAAGCTGCACGACCTCGAGACCGGGACCGACGCGGTCACCGACCGCCGGCTCGTGCTCGGCAACAACGACGTCCGCATCGGCTACGTCGTCACCGGGACCGACCCCTCGCCCTACTACCGCAACGCGATC
>NZ_BAAGYA010000002.1:0-97474 GCF_054779555.1 Nocardioides dilutus
CGCGGTCATGGTCGACACCTTCGCGCCCCTCGACCTGGGCGAGGGCGGCCTGGCCGTCGAGGACCCGGCGTACGCGTGGTCGTGGGCTGGTCGGGGCCCCGAGGGCGGCGACAGCCCGGCGGTGTTCTCCAACAGCTAGAGCTCCCGCTGCATACAGACCGACGTCGCGCTGTCGACGTAGGGCCCGAACCGCGGCACCACCTCGAAGCCGTGCCGTGCGTAGAACCTCATCGCGGCGTGCTGCTTGTCGCCGGTCTCGAGTCGCACCGTGGTCGCGCCCTGGGCCCGCGCGTGCTCGACCAGCGCCTCGATCACCGCGTCCGCGACGCCCTGGCCGCGGTGGCCCGGGTCGACGTAGAACCGCTTGAGCTCGGCGAAGCCACCCTCCTGGAGCTCGACCCCGCCGATGCCCACACACCGGCCCCCGGCGCGGGCACCGACCAGGTGTACGCCGGACTGCTCGAGCTGGTCGAGGGAGTAGCCGAACGTCTCCTCGTCGGAGTAGCCGCTGTCGGCGAGCTCGGCGGTCAGCGCGTCGATGAGCCCGGCGACCTCCGGGTCGCGCACGGAGGCGGGGGCGAGGTCGAGCACGGCGAGAGATTAGCCGTCCGTATCGTGTGGGGCATGCGCTCCTGGCCGACCGTCCTCGCCGCTGCCGCACTCTCCATCTCCCTCGCCGGGAGCCTCGGCGCGTGCGGGGACGACGGCGAGGACCCCTCGGCCGAGGACACCGCGACCGCGTCGAGCAGCCCGACCCCCAGTGAGACGGCCTCACCCAGCGCCTCGGAGTCCGCCGTCGCGACCGAGACGCCGAGCGAGACGCCGTCACCCACCGAGGAGGCGGGCACCGTCGTGGTCATCTCCATCGAGGGTGACCAGATCAAGCCCGGCGGCGACCGGATCGAGGTCGAGCGCGGCGAGGTGGTGACCCTGAAGATCACCAGCGACCGCGCCGGCGAGCTGCACGTGCACAGCAAGCCCGAGCAGTACGTCGAGTTCGAGGAGGGGACCTCCAACCACAAGCTGGCGATCGACGCGCCGGGGATCGTGGACGTCGAGGACCACGAGACCGGGTTCGTGATCGTCCAGCTCGCGGTCCAGTAACTATTCGACGGCCTGGCCGGTCAGGACGCGGTAGGTGTAGGCGCCGCCAAGCAGCACCACGGGGAGCGCGAGGAGCAGGCCCACCCCGCACAGCGCGGCGCCGGCGGCGACCACCAGGCCGGCGAGCACGAACCACACGAGCGACTCGGTGAGGCGGCTCCTGACCAGGTCGACGCTGGCCCGGATGGCCTCCCTGGGACCGTGCCCCCGGTCGATGACGAAGAACAGGCTCCACTGGGTCAGGAAGGCGACCGCCAGGCCCGGGAGGTAGCACAGGAGCGAGCCTAGGAACGTGCCCCCGGCGATGACCAGGCCGGTCGTGACGATGCGGCCGAGACCCTCGGTGCGCAGGACGTCGCGGGCCTCGAACGGCCGGCCCTGCGTGACGCCCAGCGCGCCCCGCAGGAACCCCGCCCCGAACACCTGCGCGGCGACGACGAGCAACCCGACACCGGCGGCTCCGACCAGCAGGCTGAGCCCGAGCCCGGTGGTGACGTCGACGAAGCGCGCCTGGAGCAGGACCCCGACCGCCGCGGCAACGGTGAGCCCGGCCGCGAGGACCAGCACGCCCAGGACGTAGGACGAGGGGTCACCGCGGAACCGGGCCCAGCCGTAGCCGAGGGCGTCGCCCACGTTCCAGCGCATGGGCGCTGGGTGACTGTCGGCGTCAGCCGATCTTCATCACCTGCGTGCCGCCGGCGAACTTGTCGAACCAGTGCTGGCGCTTGACGGGGTCGCCGTTGATGCCGACGGCGATGAGGATGACCGCCGCCAGCTGGGCGAGCCCGGAGAGCCACCAGACGAACGGGATGACCGAGATGATGCCCGCCGCGGCCCAGATGTTGCGGCGGATCGCCTGCTCCATGGTCGGGTTGCTGACGCCGTCGGGGCCGAAGACCTTGAGCTTCATGACGATCTTGCCGACCGTCTGGCCTCGCGACGACTCCATGTAGGCGAAGTAGCCGGTGTAGAGCACGGCCGAGAGCACGCCGATGATCAGGTAGTAGAAGTAGACCTCGGAGCCGGATCGGTAGCCGGTGATGAGCGCGCCGCCGACGATGCCGGCGATGATCGCGTAGATCACGCCCAGGATGACGCCGTCGATGAGCTTGGCCAGGAACCGGTCCACCAGCTCGCCGGGACGGGGGACCCCCTGGGCCATGGCGGCAGCGGGCGGGGGTGCCGACGCGGCCGGCGGTGGCGGCGTCGACGCGGGAGGAGGCGGCGGCGGAGGGGCGGCGCTCTGCCCGGGGTCGGGGGCGGCCGGCGGCGGCGTGGGCTCGCCGGGGGCGCCGGTGGGAGGCTCGTTGGTGCTCATATTGCTCCTTCAGGGGTGTGGGCACGCGTCCCGAGACGTTGCCGATCGGCCCGAACCTAGTCGTTCAGACGCCCTCTGGACAGGACCCGCACGGGTCATTCGCCAGCTGGTGTGTGACATGTGCGTGACGTGCCCGTGGCCCAGCGAGGCAGGATGGCCGGGTGAGCCGCAAGCCGCCGGTGCGCGACATCGACGAGAACGACCTGGAGGTCGAGGCGGCCGATCGCGCGGCGGCCGGCCCGAGGGCGGTCGCGGTGGCGATGAAGCGCGCCGTCGAGCAGATGGGGGTCACCCGCGCAGCGAGGACGCTGCGCCGGCTCAACCAGGTCGACGGCTTCGACTGCCAGGGCTGCGCCTGGCCGGACCCCGCCCCGGACCAGCGGCACCATGTGGAGTTCTGTGAGAACGGCGCCAAGGCGGTCACCGAGGAGGCGACTCGACGCCTCCTCGACCGGTCCTTCTTCGCCGCACACCCGATTGCGGACCTGGCGGACAAGACCGACTACTGGCTCGGCCAGCAGGGCCGGATCACTGAGCCGATGGTGCTGCGAGCCGGGGCGACCCACTACGAGCCGATCGGCTGGGACGACGCGTTCGCGATGGTGGCGGGGCACCTGCGCGGCCTGGCCTCGCCGGACGAGGCGGTGTTCTACACCTCGGGCAAGACGTCCAACGAGGCGGCGTTCGCCTACCAGCTGTTCGTCCGCGCCTTCGGCACCAACAACCTCCCCGACTGCTCGAACATGTGCCACGAGTCCACGTCGGTGGGGCTGGCAGAGACGATCGGCATCGGCAAGGGGTCGGTGTCGCTCGAGGACATCCACCGGGCCGAGCTGATCGTGATCGCTGGCCAGAACCCCGGCACCAACCATCCCCGGATGCTGATGGCGCTGGAGAAGGCCAAGAGCAACGGCGCGAGGATCATCGCGGTCAACCCGCTGCGCGAGGCGGGCCTGGTGAGGTTCAAGAACCCGCAGAAACCGCGCGGCTGGGTCAGCGGCGGCACACCGCTGGCCGACCTGCATCTGCCGATCCGGCTCAACGGCGACCTGGCGCTGTTCCAGGCGATCGGGTCGCTGCTGCTGGAGTGGGACTCTGCCGATCCCTCCCACCACACCGTCGACCACGACTTCGTCGCCCAGCACACGACCGGGTACGAGCAGTGGGCTGCGCACGTCGGCGACCTCGACTGGGACGTCGTACGCCGGGCGACCGGCCTGACCCGCGAGCAGATCGAGGAGGCCGCGGCGATGTTCCGCGACTCCCGGGCGACCGTCACCTGCTGGGCGATGGGCATCACCCAGCACCGCAACGCGGTGGCTACGGTCAAGGAGTTCGTCAACGTGGCGCTGCTCCAGGGCAACATCGGCAAGCCGGGCGCCGGGCTGTGCCCGGTGCGTGGTCACTCCAACGTGCAGGGCGACCGCACGATGGGCATCTGGGAGCGCCCGAAGCCGGAGTTCCTCGACGCCCTCGAGCGCGAGTTCGGCTTCGCGCCGCCCCGGGAGCCCGGCTTCGACACGGTCGAGGCGGTCCGGGCGCTCCGGGACGGCCGGGCCCGGGTGTTCTTCGCGATGGGCGGCAACTTCGTCTCGGCCGTGTCCGACACCGACGTCACCGAGGAGGCGATGCGCCGGGCCGACCTCACCGTGCACGTCTCCACGAAGCTCAACCGCTCGCACGTCGTCACCGGCCGCGAGGCGCTGATCCTCCCGGCGCTGGGCCGCAGCGAGCGGGACCGGACCGGGGGCCATGACCAGCGGGTCACCGTCGAGGACTCGATGTCGGCGGTCCACGCCTCGAAGGGGCCGCTCGAGCCGGCCTCGGCGGACCTGCGCTCCGAGGTCGACATCGTCTGCTCGCTCGCCGAGGCGACCCTTGGCCAAGAAGGGGAAGGTGCCCACGACCTGCCGTGGGCCGCCTACCGGTCCGACTACGCCGCCATCCGCAGGTCGATCGCCAACGTGGTGCCGGGCTGCGCGGCGTACGACGAGAAGGTCGACCAGCCCGGGGGCTTCGTGCTGCCGCACCCACCGCGTGACTCGCGGGAGTTCCCGACCGCGGCGGGCCGGGCGGTGTTCTCGGTCAGTCCCATCGACGTGCTCGAGGTGCCCGAGGGCCGGCTGCTCCTGCAGACGCTGCGCTCGCACGACCAGTTCAACACCACGATCTACGGCCTCGACGACCGCTACCGCGGGGTCAAGGGCGGGCGGCGGGTCGTGTTCGTTCACCCGGATGACATCGCCCACCTCGGCTTCGCCGATGGCGACCAAGTCGACCTGGTGAGCGAGTGGCGCGACGGCTCCGAGCGCGCCGCCGTCGACTTCCGGATCGTGTCCTACGACCAGCCGCGCGGGTGCGCCGCGGCCTACTACCCGGAGACCAACCCGCTCGTCCCGCTCGACTCCAACGCCGAGGGCAGCAACACTCCGACCTCGAAGTCGGTGGTCATCCGGCTCGAGCGGCCCGGAGGTCGCCGTACCGGGGTCATCCGCGCGGCCGCCGACGCGCACGAGACCGGGCACAAACGGCAGACTGATCCGGTTCAGCAGTCATGACCGTGGAGATCCTGACCCCGCGCGAGGTCCCGCTGGGCGGGCTGCGCGCCATGACGGTGCGCCGCACGTTGCCCCAGCGGCAGCGCTCCTTGATCGGGGCCTGGTGCTTCCTCGACCACTACGGCCCGGACGACGTGGCGGAGACCGGCGGCATGTCCGTGGCCCCGCACCCGCACACCGGGCTGCAGACCGTGAGCTGGCTGTTCACCGGCGAGATCGAGCACCGCGACAGCGCCGGCCACCACGCCCTGGTGCGCCCCGGCGAGCTCAACCTGATGACCGCGGGGCACGGCATCAGCCACTCCGAGGTCTCGACGTCGGCCACGACGACCCTGCACGGCGCGCAGCTCTGGGTGGCGCTCCCGGACGCCGCCCGGGACGGCACGCCGGGCTTCGAGCACTACGCGCCGCCCGAGGTCACCGGAGACGGCTGGGCGGTCCGGGTGTTCATCGGCTCGCTGCTCGGCTCGACCTCGCCGGTGGCCACCGCGACCCCATTGCTCGGTGCGGAGATCCTGCTCGATCCGAGGGCGCGGCTCGAGGTCGACGTCGACACGTCGTACGAACACGGGGTCCTGGCCGACACCGGCGTCGTCCGCGCGGACGGCGCCGAGGTCAAGGCGCACGAGCTCGCCTACCTGGCTCCCGGCTCCGCGCGCCTCACGCTCGAGGCAGGGGACGACGGCGCCCGGCTGCTGCTGCTCGGAGGGCCGCCGTTCGGCGAGCCGATCGTCATGTGGTGGAACTTCGTGGGCCGCACCCACGAGGAGGTCGTGGCCCACCGCGACGCCTGGCAGGCGCAGCTGGCGGCGGGCTACGCCGACGGCCGCTTCGGCATCCCTGTCGGCAACGAGATGCCGCCGATCCCGGCCCCGCCGCTGCCCAACGCCCGGCTCAAGGAACGCCGCTGACCTCGCACCATCTCGGCCACCAGGTGACCGAGAGGCTGCGCGGTCTCACGCGGCTGGCTCGGCGGCGATCGTGCAGCCTGGTCCGCAAGGGGTGACCACGCCGTCCCAGCCGCGCGCCCCGAGGACTCCGCCGACGATCAGGGCGAGCCGGCACGGCTCGAGCACCTGCCCCCATCCGACGCGCATCGTCACCTGGCCGACGACGGTGGCCTCCAGGTCACGCTCGAGGTCCTGCCAGCGGTCGGCTGCCTCCTCGTGGCCGACCCGTCCGTCGAGTTCGACCGAGGTGGCGTGCTCGACGTAGTCGACGTCCCGGTAAGCCACCGTCTTGCCCGGCCGGACCCTGCGCTGGCGCTGTGCCGTCGGCAGCCCGTGCGGCCGCTCCACGTCGGCGAGGTAGTGCTGCTCGAGCACCGAGTAGGCCCCCACGGCGACGTCGCCCAGGATCTCCAGCAGCAGGGCACGATGCCGCAGCCGGGTCAGGTCGGCCAGTCTGCCGACCAGGCGCCCCACCGTCGTCTTGCCCTGCTGCACGGCGTCGGCGACCACGGCAAGCGCATCGTCGGGTCGCTCGCGACGAGACGCTTCGAAGAGCAGGGCGTACTCCAGCCGCATCCGCGGCGGCGACGTGTTCAGACGGCACCTAGCATCGAAATCCTTCACCCGCTCCACCCGGATGCCGCCGACGGGTCGCACATAGCGCTCGGCGGCGATGCAGACCACGATGGGGCCATCCGTCCGCTGCCCGCGGATCCCTTCGGCATGCAGGGCCGACGACCCAGCCAAGGCAGCCGGCTCGTGCATGAGCACGGCGGCCCAGGCTCGCTGGCGCCAGGTCGGCGGCCCGGTGTGCTCGACGAACACCCCGCTGAACATCCGGGCCCACTCTCGGCGTCTCACCAGGCGACGGATGTCCTGGTCCTTCACGCCGAGGGCCGTGAGCTGCCGGCGCGAGACGACGCCGTCCTGACGCTTCAGCAGCGCACGTACGGCCTTGACGTCCATGCGGGTGAGTTTCGGGTGCGCAGCCCGCGGCTCGGCAGGTGCTCCCGCTCGGGTGTGGACGACCCCCCGGCGGCGTCGGTTGTGGAGTCTTGCTGGAGGGATACGTTGCTGCGATGGGACCAGTGACGGGGGAGGACGGCCTCGCGCGCTGCCCGTGGGCGGGGGGCCCGGGGGTTATGCGCGACTACCACGACCAGGAGTGGGGCAACCGCGTGCACGGCGAGGCGGCCTACCTCGAGCGGCTGACCCTCGAGGCGTTCCAGTCGGGCCTGTCGTGGTCGACGATCCTCAACAAGCGCGACGCGTTCCGCGAGGTCTTCCACGACTTCGACGCGGAGGCGGTCGCGGCGTTCGGACCCGACGACGAGGCCCGGCTGATGCAGGACGCCCGGATCGTCCGCAACCGCGCCAAGATCTCGGCCGCCGTGGTCAACGCCCGCGCGACGGTGGCGCTGCGGGATGCCCGCGACATCCAAGGGGGCCTGGAAGCGCTGGTCCTCTCGTTCGCGCCGGAACCGACGCCAGCCCCCGAGACGACCGAGGAGATGCTGACGGTCTCGCCGGAGTCCAAGGCCCTGTCCAAGGAGCTCAAGAGGCGAGGCTTCGCGTTCGTCGGCCCGACCACGATGCACGCGCTGATGGAGGCGATCGGGGTGTTCGACCCGCATCTGGTGGGGTGCCACCGCCGGGGTCAGTCCGGCTGAGCCACCAGCCCGGCCGACTCGATGCCGGCGACCGCCGCTATCTCGTCGTTGTCGGAGTTGTCACCGGAAACGCCTACGGCACCGAGCAGGTCGCCGTCGGCGGAGCGGATGAGCACGCCGCCGGGCACCGGGACGAGCGTGCCCACGGCGACGGTGACCGCAGCCACGAAGGAGGGGAACTGCTCGGCGCGCTCCATGTTGCGCCGCGACCCCCAGCCCATCGCGATCGCGCCGTGGGCCTTGCCGTGCGCGACCTCGAAGCGCTTGGTCGACGAGCCGTCCTCCTTCTCGACCGCGACCACGTGGCCACCGGCGTCGAGGACCACCACGGTGAGTGGGTTGAAGCCGTGCTCCCGTCCGGCGGCGCGGGTGCCGGCGATCACGGCGCGGGCCTGGTCGAGGGTGATGCCCAACGTCTGGCGCGCGCTCATGACTGCGACTCCTTGAGGGCCCGGCGGCGCCGGTGCAGGATCGGTTCGGTGTAGCCCGAGGGTTGGGTGAGCCCTTCGAAGACCAGGTCGTGGGCGGCGGCGAACGCCTGGCCGTCGTACGCCGGGCCCATCGGCCGGTAGCCCGGCTCGGCGGCGTTCTGCTCGTCGACCACGTCGGCCATCCGGCGGAACGCGGCCTCGACCTCCTCGGCGGTGACGACCCCGTGGTGCAGCCAGTTGGCGACGTGCTGGGAGGAGATGCGGCAGGTGGCGCGGTCCTCCATCAGGGCGGTGCCGTGGATGTCGGGGACCTTGGAGCAGCCGACGCCGTCGTCGATCCATCGCTTCACGTAGCCGAGGATCCCCTGGAGGTTGTTCTCGAGCTCTGCGCGCTTGTCCGCCTCGCTCCACGAGGTGTCGGTCGCGACCGGGATCGTGAGGAGGTCGGTCAGCGTGCCGCGCCGGTGCCCCTTCTGGAGGGGACCGGCGAGCTCCTCCTGCCGGGCGGCCACGTCGACCTGGTGGTAGTGCAGGGCGTGCAGCGTGGCCGCGGTGGGCGACGGCACCCACGCACAGCTCGCCCCGGCCTGCGGGTGACCGACCTTGGCCTCCAGCATCGCGGCCATCTCGTCGGGCATCGCCCACATGCCCTTGCCGATCTGGGCCCGCCCGGCCAGGCCGCACTCCAGCCCGATGTCGACGTTCTGGTCCTCGTAGGCCGCGATCCACGCCGAGGACTTCATGTCGCCCTTGCGGATCATCGGGCCGGCCAGCATCGAGGTGTGCATCTCGTCGCCGGTGCGGTCGAGGAAGCCGGTGTTGATGAAGCCGATGCGGCCACGAGCGGCGGCGATGCAGGCCTTGAGGTTGACCGACGTACGCCGCTCCTCGTCCATGATGCCGAGCTTGATCGTGTTGCGGTCGAGCTCGAGCAGGTCCTCGACCCGCGCGAACAGGTCGTCGGTGAAGGCGACCTCCTCGGGGCCGTGCATCTTGGGCTTCACGGCGTACATGGATCCGGCCCGGGAGTTGGTCAGCTCACCGCGGCCCTGCAGGTCGACCAGGCTGCACAGCGCCGTCACGACCGCGTCGAGAATGCCCTCGGGGATCTCCTCGCCGTCCAGGAGAACCGCGTCGGTCGTCATCAGCAGCCCGACCTGGCGCACGAAGAGGAGGGCGCGGCCGGGGAGGGTGACCTGGTCGTCGCGGCCGCGCGTGTAGACCCGGTCCGGCTCGAGCCGCCGGGTGAACGACTTCCCGCCCTTGGCGACCTCGGCGGCGAGGGTGCCGCGCATCAGCTCGAGCCAGGTGCGGTAGCCGGCCACCTTGTCCTCGGCGTCGACCGCGGCGACCGAGTCCTCCAGGTCGATGATCGTCGAGACCGCCGCCTCGATGAGCAGGTCCTTCACCCCGGCCGCGTCGTCCTTGCCGATCGGGTGCTCGCGGTCGAGCTGGACCTCGACGTGCAGGCCGTGGTGGACGAGCAGGACGGCCTCGGGGTCGTCGGGGGAGCCGCGGTGACCGGCGTACTGCTTGGGGTCGGCGAGCCGAGAGGTCCCCTCGTGCAGGGTGACGTGCACGCCGAGGTCGTCGACGGCGTACTGCGTGGCGTCGGCGTGGCTGCCCTTGAGCAGCGGGAAGTGCGCGTCGAGCAGCGCCCGCCCGCGGGCGATCACCTCGGCACCGCGGACCGGGTTGTACGACGCTGCGCCTGATCCCACGGAGCGCTCGCGCCCGCCGTCCTCGGCGATGGCGTCGGTGCCGTAGAGCGCGTCGTAGAGCGAGCCCCAGCGGGCGTTGGCGGCGTTGGCGGCGAACCGGGCGTTGAGCGCCGGCACCACCAGCTGTGGCCCGGCCTGGACCGCGACCTCGTCGTCGACCCGGTCGGTCTCGACCGTGACGTCCTCGGGTTCCTCGACCAGGTAGCCGATCTCCCGCAGGAAGGCCTCGTACGCCGCGGGGTCGACCGGACCAGGGGCGGCGCGGTGGTAGTCGTCCAGCCGCCGCTGCAGCTCCTCGCGGACGGCCAGCAGCGACCGGTTGCGCGGGATGAAGTCGACGAGGATCGCCTCGACCCCCGCCCAGAACGCGTCCTCGTCGACGCCGGACCCCGGCAGCGCCTCGTCGCGGACGAAGTCGTGCAGCGCCCGCGACACCTGCAGCCGGGCCAGGTCCACACGCCCGGTCTCTACGCCAGTCGTCATGCGCACAGTTCTATCTTGCTCACATGGTCGACCTCACGCCGCTGGTGTCCGCACTCGGCGATGACGTCGTGCTCGTCGACACGGACCGGATGGCCGGCTACCGCTGGGACCGCGCCAACGACCCGGACGCGGGCATGCCGCTGGCGGTCGTGCGGGCGGGCTCCACCGAGGACGTCCAGACCGCCGTCCGGTTCGCGGCCGAGCACGGCCTGGCGGTGGTGCCGCGCGGTGCCGGCAGCGGTCTGAGCGGAGGATCCTCCGCGGTCGACGGGTGCCTCGTGGTGTCGACGGAGCGGATGACCCGCGTGGAGGTCGACCCGGTCACCCGGACCCTGGTGGCCGAGCCGGGGGCGATGAACGCGGCGGTCAAGGCGGCGGCAGCGGAGCACGACCTCTGGTACCCACCCGACCCGTCGTCCTACGAGATCTGCTCCATCGGCGGCAACGTGGCCACCAACGCCGGGGGCCTGTGCTGCGTGAAGTACGGCGTCACGACCGACTACGTCCTCGGTCTCACGGTGGTCCTCGCGGACGGGACCGCGGTGGAGCTCGGCGGGCCGCGCCTCAAGGACGTCGCGGGTCTGTCACTGACCAAGCTGTTCGTCGGCAGCGAGGGCACGCTCGGCATCGTCACCCGGGTCGTGCTGCGGTTGATCCCGGCGCAACGGCCGCCGGCCACGCTCGTCGCGACGTTCGCCTCCCTCGACGAGGCCACCTCGACGGTGCTGGCGATCACCCGGCGGATGCGCCCGTCGATGCTCGAGTTCATGGACCGCACCACCATCAACGCGGTCGAGGACATGACCCGGATGGGCCTGGACCGCTCGGCCGCCGCGCTGCTCGTCGTCCAGTCCGACGAGCCGGCCGAGCATGCGGGAGTCGAGATCGCCACCATCACCGGCATCTGCGAGGCGCACGGCGCCACGGAGGTCTTCGCGACCGACGACCCGGAGGAAGGCGAGGCCTTCGTCGTCGCCCGGCGCAACGCGATACCAGCGGTCGAGCGCACCGGCACCCTGCTGCTCGAGGACGTCGGCGTACCCCTGCCCCAGCTCGGTGCGTTGGTCGACGGCATCGCGGCGATCGCGCAGGCCCACGACGTCACCATCGCGGTCATCGCCCACGCCGGCGACGGCAACACCCATCCGCTGATCGTGTTCGACCCGACCGACGCCGACCTCACGGCCCGGGCGCAGAAGGCGTACGGCGAGGTGATGTCGCTGGCGATCGAGCTGGGCGGCACCATCACCGGTGAGCACGGCGTCGGTCGCCTCAAGAAGCCGTGGCTGGTCGACCAGATCGGCGATGATGCGCTCGAGCTCAACCGCAGGGTGAAGAACGCGCTCGACCCGCTGGGGATCCTCAACCCAGGAGCAGTCTTCTGATCGTTCACCCCCGCGAGTTTCGGCCCCGGCCCACGACGGACGCTCGCTCCGCTCGCGGGCTTCGCTGTCCATCGTGGGCGCGAAGCCGATCGCGGGGCGCGCTCGCTCCCCTCGCCATCGCTCGCGTCGGTCGCTTCGCTCCCTCGCTCGCAGCGATTGCTCGCCGCGCACTAGGTTCCTCGGGTGACGAATCGGGTTCATGCTTTCGACGACGACGCGCTGGGGTCCCACGACGCCGTCGGGCTCGTGGGGGCGCTGCACGCCGGCGAGGTCTCCGTCGCCGAGGTGGTGGAGGCGGCCATCGCCCGGGCCGAGAAGGTCGAGCCGCAGCTCAACGCGATCGCGCACCGAGGCTACGACCGGGCGCGCGCCGAGGCGAAGGACCCCCGGCCCGGCTTCTTCGCCGGCGTACCCACCTGGATCAAGGACAACTCGCTCCTCGAGGGCATGCCCACCCGACACGGCACGGACGCCTGGGACCCGCCACCGGACACCGCCGACGGAGACTTCGCCCGGATGTACCTCGCCGCCGGCGCGATCCCGCTCGGCAAGAGCCGGCTCTCCGAATACGGCTTCCTGCCCACGTGCGAGCACCCTCGCCTCGGCCCGGTGCACTGCCCGTGGGACACCACTCGCACCGCCGGAGCCTCGTCGGCAGGTTCGGCGGCGCTGGTCGCGGCGGGCGTCGTCCCGATCGCGCACGCCAACGACGGCGGCGGCTCGATCCGGATCCCGGCCTCCGTCAACGGGCTGGTCGGCCTCAAGCCCACCCGCGGCCGGATCCCGACCGACAAGCTGGCCCGGGAACAGCCGGTGCAGATCGTCGCCGACGGGGTGGTCACCCGCAGTGTCCGCGACACGGCGGCGTTCATGCGTGAGGCCGAGCGGATCTACCGCCACCTCAAGCTGCCACCTATCGGCGACCTGACCCGGCCTACCAAGGCCCGGCTGCGGATCGCCGTGCAGACCAGCGCGCTGGACCGGGACGCCTCGCCGGAGGTCACCGAGCTGACCATGAAGACGGCCGCACTGCTGGAGTCTCTCGGCCACCACGTCGAGGAGGCGTCCCTCCCCGTCGCGCCGAGCTTCCAGGAGGACTTCCTCCTCTACTGGGCCACGCTGGCGGTGTTCCTGACCCGCAACGGCCGCCGTCTGCACGGGCCGAGCTGGCTGCTGGACAACCACGACCAGTTCACCTTCGGCCTGGCCTCCCACGCGCTGCGGCGCCTGCCCAAGGTGCCACTGGCGATCGCCCGGCTGCGGGCCGCCCGCCGCTCTGCGGAGCGGTTCTTCTCCACCTACGACGTGCACCTGTCGCCCACGCTGGCCAGCGAGACCCCGGTCATCGGCCACCTCGACCCGATGCAGGACTTCGAGGTCACCCTCGACCGGCTCTTGCAGTGGATGTCGATCACGCCCTACCAGAACGTCACCGGTCAGCCCGCGATCTCGCTCCCGCTCGCCACCACCGCAGCAGGCCTGCCGCAGGGGATGATGTTCAGCGCCGGCGCGGGCCGTGAGGGACGGCTGATCGAGCTGGCCTACGAGCTCGAGGAGGCGAGTCCGTTCGCCTCCATCCAGGCGTGATCAACCGATTTCACCCCCGCCCGGAGCCGCATGTATCGTTCTCCGCTGTTGCCCCTTTAGCTCAGTCGGCAGAGCGTCTCCATGGTAAGGAGAAGGTCTACGGTTCGATTCCGTAAAGGGGCTCTCCCGTGGCGGGGTAGCTCAGGTGGTTAGAGCACACGGCTCATAATCGTGGTGTCGCGGGTTCGAGTCCCGCCCCCGCTACCAGTTCCCGGCTCCACCGTTTCGCCCGCAACCTAAGGATTCCCCGTGGCCAGCAAGAGCTCCGACGTCCGCCCCAAGATCACGCTCGCGTGTGTGGAGTGCAAGGAGCGCAACTACATCACCAAGAAGAACCGCCGCAACGACCCTGACCGGATGGAGCTGGCCAAGTTCTGCCCGCGCTGCCGCAAGCACCAGCCGCACCGCGAGACCCGCTGACCCTGCCCCGGCGCTAGCCTCGGGAGATGCCCGTCGACCAGTCCCTCGTCGGCCGGACGTTCCCGCCCACGGCCGCCCACGAGGTGACCGAGGACCGGCTCCGCGACTTCGCCGACGCCGTGGGCGTGACGTACGACGGCGGGCACGCCCCGCCGACCTACCCGATCGTGCTGGCCTTCGACGCGATGAACGCGTTCCTCCAGGCCGAGGCGATCGACCTGTTCCGGATCGTGCACGGCGAGCAGAAGTTTTCCTACGAGCGGCCGATCGTGGCCGGTGACGTGCTGACGGCGACCCTGACCGTCGCGAGCCTGCGCCAGATCGCGGGCAACGACATCATCGGGACGACCAGCGAGGTCACTGACTCCTCCGGTGTGCTGGTCTGCTCGACCAGCGCGACCCTGGTCCATCGGGGCCCGGACGCATGACCCTCGACAGCAAGGTCTTCACGATCACCCGCGCCGACCTGGTGCGCTACGCCGCCGCGAGCGGCGACCACAACCCCATCCACCAGGACGACGAGGTCGCCCGGAGCGTCGGGCTGCCCGGGGTGATCGCGCACGGGATGTACACGATGGCGCTGGCGGCACGGGCGGTCACCGAGTGGTTCCCGGACGCAGAGGTCGTCAGTCTCGGCTGCAAGTTCACCAACCCGGTCGTCGTCCCGGCCGAGGGCGGCGTGGACGTCGAGGTCGCGGGGGAGGCCAAGGGGCCGGTCGACGGGCTCACCACGGTCGCGCTCACCGTCACCTGCGAGGGGCAGAAGGTGCTCGGCATGCCCAAAGCAGTCATCCGTGCCCACTGAAACGACGCAGCGGCTCGCCGACCACACCACCCTGCGACTCGGCGGCCCGGCGCGCGAGTGGGTCACCGCGACGACCGAGGCTGAGCTGGTCGCAGCGTTGGACACGGCCGAGCCGGTGCTGGTCGTGGGCGGCGGCAGCAACCTGGTGGTCGCCGACGACGGTTTCGCCGGCCGAGTGGTCGAGGTCGCCACCCGTGGCGTGGTGCCGGACATCGAGTCCACCGCCGACCCGTCCTGCGGTGGAGTTCTGGTCAGGGTCGCGGCAGGCGAGAGCTGGGACGACCTCGTCGCGCAGGCCGTGGACCGGGGCTGGGTCGGCATCGAGGCGCTCTCCGGCATTCCGGGGCGGGTGGGCGCCACGCCGATCCAGAACGTCGGGGCCTACGGCCAGGAGGTGTCGCAGACCATCGCGAACGTCCGGGTGTGGGACCGGCAGCTGCGGGGCGTGCGCACCTTCGCCAACGCCGACTGCGGCTTCGGCTACCGGACCTCGCGCTTCAAGGCGGACCCCGAGCGGCACGTCGTCCTCGACGTCACGTTCCAGCTCGCCGTGGGGACGCTCGGGACGCCGGTCCGCTACGCCGAGCTCGCCCGCACCCTCGGCGTCGAGGAGGGCGGACGCCCACCACTCGGCGTGGTCCGCGAGGCGGTCCTCGAGCTGCGCCGCGGCAAGGGCATGGTGCTGGACCCGGCCGACCACGACACCTGGAGCGCCGGCTCGTTCTTCACCAACCCGGTCCTCGCCGCTGCCGAGGTCCCGGAGGGCGCACCCTCCTGGCCGCAGGCGGACGGCCGGGTCAAGACCAGCGCCGCCTGGCTGATCGAGCACGCCGGCTTCGCCAAGGGCCACGGCGCCGGTCGAGGCTCAGGCCGGGTCGCTCTGTCCGGCAAGCACGTCCTGGCCCTCACCAACAGGGGCGGCGCCACGACCGAGGAGCTGCTCGCGCTGGCCCGCGAGGTGCGCGACGGCGTCGAGGCGGCGTACGGCGTCCGGTTGGTCAACGAGCCCGTGCTCGTCGGCTGCACCCTCTGAGCGTCGCGACCCAGTTCAGACGAGGGACCAGCCGCTGCCGATCAGCACGGCGATCCCGACGAAGCCGGCGAGGACCAGCAGACCGAAGACACTGCCGACGACGCCCATCACGACGCCGGCCTGCGCCGCCCCACGGTTGCGGTAGACGCCGGGCGAGGCGTCGATCTCCCGTTTCGCCCGGGCGCCCACGACCCAGGCGAAGGGGGCGAGGAACACCCCTGGGATGGTCACGCAGCAGAACAACGAGAGCCCCAGGCAGACCAGGGCGACGATGCCGAGGACCATCGCGTTCTGCGCGCCCTTGTGGTCCTGGCCGCCGACGAGCGGGGGACCGTACGCCGGGGTCCAGCCCGCTCCCCAGGCGGTGCCGGGCGGACCTGTCATCGGCGGCGGTGGTGCGGGAGGCGGCACGTAGCCCGGACCGGAGGGCTGGCTGGCCGCGCCGGAGGGCGACGTGAACGGGTTGTCCGGCTCGCCGGTGCCGTAGCTCCGGTGCGTGAACGGCATCGTTTCCTCGGGCTCGTCGCCGTGGCCGCCGGTCACGTTTTCATCCTGTCAGCCAGTCCTCGATCCCGGACAGCAGGCGACTCCGCACGTCATCCGGTGCGGTCGAGGCTCGCACGGACATCCGGGCCAGCTCGGCCAGCTGGGCATCGCTCAGGTCGTGCGCGGCCCGCATGGTGGCGTACTGCGCCGCCAGCCGGGACCCGAAGAGCAGCGGGTCGTCCGCGCCCAGGGCCACCGTCGCTCCCGCTTCCAGCAACGTCGGCAGCGGCACCGACGACAGGTCGCTGTAGACGCCGAGGGCGACGTTGGAGACCGGACACACCTCCAGCGGGATGCCGGCGTCGACGACCCGGGCCAGCAGATCCGGGTCCTCGGCGGTGCGGACGCCGTGCCCGAGCCGGTGCGCATGCAGGTCGTCGAGGCAGACCCGCACGTGCTCCGGACCCCGGAGCTCGCCGCCATGCGGCACCAGCACCAGCCCGGCCCGCTCCGCGATCCGGAACGCCGGCGCGAAGTCGTGGGTGCTGCCGCGGCGCTCGTCGTTGGACAGGCCGAAGCCGACGACCCCGCGCCCGGCGTACTGCGCGGCCAGCCGGGCCAGGGTTCGCGCGTCCAGCGGGTGCCGGGTGCGGTTGGCCGCGATGACCACCGCCACCCCGACGCCGGTCGCCGTCGACGCGTCCCGCACGCAGTCGAGGACCAGGTCGGTGAACGCCGTGACGCCGCCGAACCGGGCGGCGTAGCCGCTCGGGTCCACCTGGATCTCCAGCCACCCCCCGCCGTCGCGGGCGTCGTCCTCGGCGGCCTCGCGCACCAGGCGGCGTACGTCGTCGGGGGTGCGCAGCACGGAGCGGGCGACGTCGTAGAGGCGCTGGAAGCGGAACCACCCCTTCTCGTCCGCCGCGCTGAGCCGCGGGGGCCACTCGGACACCAGCGAGTCCGGGAGCGCGATGCCGTCGCGAGCGGCGAGCTCGAGCAGCGTCTCGTGCCGCATCGAGCCCGTGAAGTGAAGGTGGAGATGGGCCTTCGGCAGGGAACGCAGGTCCCTGTGTCGCTCGTTGGCAACTGCGGTTGGTGCTTTTGGAGGGCCCACGGTCACATGCGTAGACTGCCTCTTCGGTGGATTCCCACATGCTTTGCCATGCCCGGAGGTCGCTGACTCACGTCACGGCCACTGGGTCGGGAACCGTCGAAGGGCACTAGCTCAACTGGCAGAGCATCGGTCTCCAAAACCGAAGGTTGGGGGTTCAAGTCCCTCGTGCCCTGCAGATCGATCGAGCAGATCAAGACAACAGATCAACGACAACCAGGCGAACGAAGGTGAGAGGCGTGACGGACAGCAAGGCCGTCCGTGGGCCACGCGACAACAGTCGTGACAAGGGTCCCGAGGGCCGCACCAGCATCCCCACCTTCTACCGGCAGATCGTCGCCGAGCTGCGCAAGGTCGTCTGGCCGACGCAGGAGCAGCTGGTCACCTACTTCACGGTGGTCATGGTCTTCGTCCTCGTGATGATGGCGATCGTGTCCGGGCTGGACCTCGGGTTCGGCAAGCTGGCCTTCGAGGTCTTCACCGGCCGTTCGTCGGAGTGACCACCGGGCCGAAGCGGCCCGCCCCCCGAGCAACAAACAATGGAGCAAACGCGTGTCTGAGCAGTACGAGCAGGACGGCCCGGTCGAGGTCGACGCCATCGACGAGGCAGCCGACGAGGCAGCCGACGACGCAGCCGACGACGCAGCCGACCCCTCCGCCGAGGGTGTCGCCGAGGACGCGCTCGTCGAGTCCGTCCTCGAGGACGTGGTCGAGGACCAGCCGGCCGAGGACGAGCTGTTCGTCGGCGACGCGGACGACGCGGACGACGCGGACGATGCTGCGGCCGACGAGGTCGAGGCTGCCGACGACGCGGCCGACGACGCAGCCGACGACGCAGCCGACGACGCAGCCGAGGCCGCTGCCGACGACCTGGACGACCTGAGTGGCTCCGACGACGACGAGCCCGGCCCGGCCGACCCCCTCGAGGCGTTCCGCGCCGAGCTGTGGGCCAAGCCTGGCGACTGGTTCGTGGTGCACACCTACTCCGGCATGGAGAACCGGGTGAAGTCCAACCTCGAGAACCGGATCATCTCCTTGAACATGGAGGACTACATCCACGAGATCGTGGTCCCCACCGAGGAGGTCGCCGAGATCAAGAACGGCCAGCGCAAGATGGTCAAGCGGACCGTCCTGCCCGGCTACGTCCTGGTGCGCATGGACCTCACCGACGAGTCGTGGGCCGCGGTCCGCCACACCCCGTCGGTCACCGGGTTCGTCGGCCACAGCCACCAGCCGGTGCCGCTGAGCATGGACGAGGTCGAGAGCATGCTGGCCCCCGCCGTGGTGGCCCGCGCCGAGGCCGAGGCGGTCGCCGCCGGCACGTCCAAGGGCGGTGCCACCACCGCCAAGAAGCCCGTCGAGGTCGCCGACTTCGAGGTGCAGGACTCCGTCATGGTGGTCGACGGCCCGTTCGCCACGCTGCACGCCACGATCACCGAGATCAACCCCGAGTCGCAGCGCGTCAAGGCGCTCGTCGAGATCTTCGGCCGGGAGACCCCGGTCGAGCTGAGCTTCAGCCAGATCCAGAAGGTCTGACCGGAGCCCAGCGAAGCAGCACCCCTGTGGCAGGGCGTCGAAGGTCGGCGTCCGCGATGACCACGAGAAGAAAGTAGAAGAGCAATGCCTCCCAAGAAGAAGATCGCTGCCCTGGTCAAGGTGCAGCTGCAGGCCGGCGCAGCGTCGCCCGCCCCGCCCGTCGGCACCGCGCTCGGTCCCCACGGCGTCAACATCATGGACTTCTGCAAGGCCTACAACGCCCAGACGGAGTCGATGCGCGGCAACGTCATCCCGGTCGAGATCACGATCTACGAGGACCGGTCGTTCACGTTCATCACCAAGACCCCGCCGGCCGCCGAGCTGATCAAGAAGGCCGCGGGGCTCCAGAAGGGCTCAGGCGTCCCGCACAAGGAGAAGGTCGGCAAGCTGACCAAGGACCAGGTCCGCGAGATCGCCCAGACCAAGCTCCCCGACCTCAACGCCAACGACATCGAGGCGGCAATGAAGATCGTCGAGGGCACCGCCCGCTCCATGGGCGTCACCACGGAGGGGAACTGACATGCAGCGCAGCAAGACCTACCGCGCGGCGGCCGAGATGTTCGACAAGGACGAGCTCCACGCCCCGCTGACCGCGATCAAGCTCGCCAAGAGCGGCTCCAAGAAGAAGTTCGACGAGACCGTCGACGTGGTGATGCGCCTCGGCGTCGACCCGCGCAAGGCCGACCAGATGGTCCGCGGCACTGTCAACCTCCCGCACGGCACCGGCAAGACCGCCCGGGTGCTCGTCTTCGCCAACGCCGAGAAGGCCGACGCCGCCCGTGAGGCCGGCGCCGACGTCGTCGGCGGCGACGAGCTGATCGAGAAGGTCAACGGCGGCTGGCTCGAGTTCGACGCCGTGGTCGCGACCCCGGACATGATGGGCAAGGTCGGCCGTCTCGGTCGCGTGCTCGGTCCCCGCGGCCTGATGCCGAACCCCAAGACCGGCACCGTGACGCCCGACCCGGCCAAGGCTGTGGCGGACATCAAGGGCGGCAAGATCGAGTTCCGCACCGACCGGCACGCCAACCTGCACTTCATCATCGGCAAGGCGTCGTTCTCCGAGGCCCAGCTGGCCGAGAACTACGCCGCCGCCCTCGAGGAGGTGCTGCGGCTCAAGCCGGCCAGCTCCAAGGGCCGCTACATCCGCAAGGTCACGGTCTCCACGACCATGGGCCCCGGCGTCCAGGTCGACCCCAACCGCACCAAGAACGTCGCGTCCGAGGACGAGGCGTCCGCCTGATCATCGCTGGTTGAGGTGCGAGCGCAGCGAACCTCGCGCCTCGCACCTCAACCAGCGGTGAGCTGCTCGGCTGCCGCGAGCGAGACGCAGGTGGCCACGCCGGCCATCGCGGTCTCGACGTCGGCCAGCGACGGGAAGGTCGGGGCGAGCCGGATGTTGCGGTCGTTGGGGTCGTTGCCGTGCGGGAAGGCCGAGCCGGCCGGAGTGAGCGCGATGCCGGCCTCCTTGGCCAGCTGGACCACGCGCGACGCGGTGCCGTCCAGGACGTCGAGGTTGACGAAGTAGCCGCCCGACGGCTTGGACCACGCGGCGATGCCCAGCCCGGCGAGCTCCGCGGTCAGCGCCGCGTCCACCGCCTGGAACTTCGGGGCGATGATGTCGCGGTGCTTGCGCATGTGGGCGCGTAGCCCGTCGGCGTCCTTGAAGAACTCGACGTGGCGCAGGTGGTTGACCTTGTCAGGCCCGATCGAGGCCATCGCCAGGTGCTTGAGATACCAAGCCTTGTTGTTCGCCGAGAGCGCCAGGACCGACACACCGGCGCCCGCGAAGGTGATCTTGGACGTCGACGCGAACACGATGGGCCGGTCCGGGTGCCCGGCGGCTGCGGCCAGGCTCAGCGCGTCGGCGCTCTTGGCCTCCTCCTCGGTGAGGTGGTGGAACGCATAGGCGTTGTCCCAGAAGATCCGGAAGTCGGGTGCCGCCGACGGCATCGCCATCAGCTCCGCGGCGACCTCCTGCGAGCACACCGCGCCGGTCGGGTTGGCGTGCGTCGGCACGATCCACATGCCCTTGACGGCAGGGTCGGACTCGACGAGCGCGCGCACGGCACCGAGGTCCGGGCCGTCGTGGTGCATCGGCACGCTCAGCATCTCGATGCCGAAGTCCGCGAGCATCGTGAAGTGCCGGTCGTAGCCCGGGACCGGGCAGACGAACTTCACGACCGGCTCGTCCTTCCACGGTCGCTGGGACCCGGGCCCGCCCCAGAGCAGCAGGAACGTGATCACCTGGTGCATCACGCTCAGACTCGAGTTGCCGCCGCACAGGACCTGCTCCGGCTCGACCCACAGCAGCTCGGCGAAGATCTCGCGGAGCTCGGTGAGCCCCTCGAGACCACCGTAGTTGCGCACGTCGGCCCCGGACCGGTCGACGGTCGTGGTCGGCAGCCGCAGCAGGTCGTTGGACAGGTCAAGCTGCTCGCTCGCGGGCTTGCCCCGGGTCAGGTCCAGCTTGAGCCCCTTGGCCTGCAGCTCGGCGTACGCCGCCTGGCGGTCGGTGAGGAAGGCGGCGAGGTCGGCGGGGGAAAGGTCGGCCAGGGGAGTGGTCAGCGGAACGGTCACAACAACGATCCTCTCAGCCGGCGCCACGCGGTTTCGAGACGGCTCACTCGTCCCTCGCAGGCTCGGTCCGAGTCGAGCCTCCTCAACCTCCTCGCTTCCCGCTCCGCACTCGCAAGCTCGCGCGGAGCGCGCTCGGAGATTTGGCCCGGACGTCCCCGGCGCCGTACGGTGAACCCCGTAACCAGAGACCGCCGGTGGTCGGGTGCGTGCACCAGACCGAAGGTTCCGCGGAAGCGGACGGCCTGCGCAGGGGACAGAGCAGCACTCCGCTGAATCCTTCCGATTCGCCGGATGTCACGCCCTGAGCCTGCGCTCGGGGCGTTCGTCATTCCGGGGGACCCGGCCACCGGGGCCGAGACTTGTGGAAGGAGACCGATGGCGCGGGCAGACAAGCAAGCCGCCGTCGCGGAGATCGTCGAGTCGTTCAACGACTCCGCCGGTGCCGTGCTCACCGAGTATCGCGGTCTCACCGTCAAGGAGCTGCAGGACCTGCGCCGCTCCCTGGGTGAGAACGCCGACTACGCCGTGGTCAAGAACACCCTGGCCAAGCTGGCTGCCACCGAGGTCGGCATCTCCGGCTTCGAAGAGCTGCTGACCGGTCCCACCGCGATCGCCTTCATCAAGGGCGACGTGGTCGAGGCCGCCAAGGGGCTGCGTGACTTCGCCAAGACCAACCCGGCCCTGGTGATCAAGGGCGGCATCCTCGACGGCAAGCAGCTCGACGCGAGCGAGATCACCAAGCTCGCCTCGCTCGAGTCGCGCGAGGTGCTCCTGGCCAAGCTCGCGGGCGCCATGCTCGCCTCGCTCAGCCAGGCCGTCTACCTGTTCAACGCGCCGCTCGCCCAGGCCGCCCGCCTCGCGGGCGCGCTGCAGGCGAAGGCCGAGCAGGACCCCTCGATCCTCGCCGGCGGTGCCGGAGAGGCCCCGGCCGTCGAGGCCGAGCCCGAGGCGCCCGAGGCGACCGAGGCGACCGAGCCAGACACCACCGAGACGACCGAGGCCCCCACGGCCGAGGACGCCAGCACCGAAGCCTGAAAGACCACCACCCTGTAAACCCGGCCGCTCCGGCGGTCACATCTGAAAGGTTGCGCCACCATGGCCAAGCTCAGCACTGACGAACTCCTCGACGTGTTCAAGGAGATGACCCTCATCGAGCTCAGCGAGTTCGTGAAGCAGTTCGAGGACACCTTCGGCGTCACCGCGGCCGCCCCTGTCGCCGTGGCCGCCGCCCCCGCTGCGGGCGGCGCCGCCGCTGCCGGCGGTGCCGACGAGGCCGCTGACCAGGACGAGTTCGACGTCATCCTCGAGTCCGCCGGTGACAAGAAGATCAACGTCATCAAGGAGGTGCGTGCCCTGACCTCCCTCGGTCTCAAGGAGGCCAAGGACCTGGTCGAGTCCGCGCCCAAGCCGGTCGTCGAGAAGGTCACCAAGGACGCTGCCGCGAAGGCCAAGGAGGCCCTCGAGGGCGCCGGCGCCACGGTCACCGTCAAGTAGCACCCGCAGCACCACCGTTCCACCGGCTCGCCGGGGACGGCGTCTCACTCGCAGAGACGCTCGTCCCCGGCGAGTTCTGCGTTGGCCCGCGTGACGCCGGTCGCATCCGACGCGTAACCTCGCTGCGGCACCGACGTTGTTACTGGTCAGTGGGACGCGTGCAACACGCGCTCGCACAAACGGGCCACCCACGGAGAGCAAGGCTCGTTTTCTAGAGGGAGAGCGCGATGGGCGTAGAGATCAAGATCGAGCACTTGACCAAGTCCTTTGGCAAGCAGCTGATCTGGGGTGACGTGACGCTGACCGTCCCCGCCGGGGAGGTCTCGGTCATGCTCGGCCCGTCCGGCACCGGCAAGTCGGTGCTGCTCAAGACGCTGATCGGCCTGCTCAAGCCCGACAACGGCTCGGTGGTCATCGAGGGCACCGACATCGCGAGCTGCTCGGAGAAGGAGCTCTACGAGATCCGCAAGCTGTTCGGGGTCCTGTTCCAGGACGGCGCGATGTTCGGGTCGATGAACCTCTACGACAACGTCGCCTTCCCGCTGCGCGAGCACACCAAGAAGTCCGAGACCGAGATCCGCAACATCGTCATGGAGAAGATGGACCTGGTCGGTCTCATCGGCGCCGAGGACAAGCTCCCCGGCGAGATCTCCGGCGGCATGCGCAAGCGCGCCGGGCTTGCCCGAGCACTCGTGCTCGACCCCGAGATCGTGCTCTTCGACGAGCCGGACTCCGGCCTCGACCCGGTCCGGACCGCGTTCCTCAACCAGCTGATCGTCGACCTCAACGCCCAGATCGACGCGACGTTCCTCATCGTCACCCACGACATCAACACCGCGCGCACCGTGCCGGACAACATCGGTCTGCTCTACCACCGCCACCTCGCGATGTTCGGTCCCCGCGAGATGCTGCTGAGCTCGGAGGAGCCCGTCGTCCGCCAGTTCCTCAACGCCCAGAAGGTCGGGCCGATCGGCATGTCGGAGGAGAAGGACGCCGACGAGCTCGAGGCGGAGAAGGACGAGGAGATGCCGCCGCTGCCGCCGATCCCGCTGCAGCTCGAGCCCTCCAACGGCATTCCCCGTCGCAGCCAGCGCGAGCCGGGCACGTGGTGCAAGGAAAACAACGTCACGCCGCCCCCTGGCTCGTTCCAGCCGGCCATGAGCATGGCGACGGGCGGCTAGGTCGACAGATGGCCTCCACGACTGCGACGAGGGTGCTCGCTCCGGTCGGGACCGCGGGGAAGCTGTTCGCCTTCGGTCTCGATGTCGGGCGCAACCTGTTCAAGCGACCCTTCCAGACGCGCGAGTTCATCCAGCAGGCCTGGTTCATCGCCTCGGTCACCATCATCCCGACCGCGCTGGTCGCCATCCCGTTCGGTGCGGTCATCGCCCTCCAGGTCGGCGGCCTGATCAAGCAGTTCGGTGCCCAGTCCTTCACCGGCTCCGCCTCGGTCCTCGCGGTCGTGCGTGAGGCCGGCCCGATCGCGACCGCGCTCCTGATCGCCGGGGCCGGGGGGTCGGCGATCGCCGCCGACCTCGGCGCCCGGAAGATCCGCGAAGAGCTCGACGCGATGATGGTGCTCGGCATCGACCCGATCCAGCGTCTGGTCGTTCCCCGGGTGCTGGCCTGCATGCTGGTGGCGTTCTTCCTCAACGGCCTGGTGAGCGTGGTCGGCGTCTCCGGCGGCTACGTGTTCAACGTGGTCCTCCAAGACGGCACGCCAGGGGCGTATCTAGCGAGCTTCACCGCGCTCGCCCAGCTGCCGGATCTGTGGCAAGGCATGCTCAAGGCACTGATCTTCGGGCTGCTGGCCGCCATCGTCGCCTCCTACAAGGGCATGAACGCCGCGGGTGGACCGAAGGGCGTCGGGGACGCCGTCAACGAGTCGGTCGTCATCACGTTCCTGCTCCTGTTCGTCGTCAACTTCACGATGAGCGCCATCTACTTCCAGCTCGTTCCACCGAAGACGGGTTAGCGACGTGGCCAACCTGAAGTCGGTCTACGAGAAGCCGGCAGACGAGCTCGACAAGCTGGGTGGACAGCTCAGCTTCTACGTCCGCGCGCTGGCGTGGACCCCGCGGGCCCTCACGCACTACCGCAAGGAGATCCTCCGGATCCTGGCCGAGGTGACCCTGGGCTCGGGTGCACTGGCGGTCATCGGCGGCACGGTCGGCGTCATCGTCGCGATGTGCTTCTTCACCGGCACCGAGGTCGGCCTCCAGGGCTACGCGGCGCTCAACCAGCTCGGCACCGCCAACTTCGCCGGCTTCGTCTCGGCCTACTTCAACACCCGAGAGATCGCCCCGCTCGTCGCCGGCATCGCGCTCGCCGCGACGGTCGGCTGCGGTTTCACCGCCCAGCTCGGCGCGATGCGCATCTCCGAGGAGGTCGACGCCCTCGAGGTGATGGCGATCCCCTCGCTGCCCTTCCTGGTCACCACCCGCATCATCGGGGGCCTGATCGCGGTCGTCCCGCTCTATGTCGTCGGCCTGCTGTCGTCCTACTTCGCGTCACGGCTGGTGGTGACCCAGTTCTTCGGGCAGAGCACGGGCGTCTACGACGACGCGTTCAACAAGTTCCTACCCCCGGGCGACGTGCTCTGGTCGTTCGGCAAGGTGCTGGTCTTCGCGGTCGTTGTGATCCTGATCCACTGCTACCACGGCTACAACGCCTCCGGCGGCCCGGCCGGCGTGGGCGTGGCCGTGGGCCGGGCGGTCCGCACCAGCATCGTCGCCATCAACGTCATCGACCTGCTGCTGTCGATGGCGATCTGGGGAGCGACGACAACGGTGAGGTTGGCCGGATGACCAACCGCAAGCAGCGCAAGGGTTTCAGCCTCGCCCGTCAGACGAAGGCCTTCGGGGTCGTCTTCCTCGGGCTGGTGGTCCTGGCCGTCTACCTCACCTACGCGACGTTCACCAAGAAGTTCGCCGACTACGACGAGGTGTCGCTCGAGACCTCCAAGATCGGGCTGCAGCTGCCGGAGCGCGCCGACGTCAAGATCCGCGGGGTCATCGTCGGCGAGGTGCTCGAGCGCAACACCAGCGGCGACGGTGCCGAGCTCGTGCTCGGGATCTACCCCGACCACACCGACAGCATCCCCGCCGACGTCACTGGCTCGATCGTCCCCAAGACCCTGTTCGGCGAGAAGTACGTCTCCCTCATCCCCACCGAGGGAGGCTCGTCCGAGCCGATCCAGGCCGGCGACACGATCGAGCGGACCCAGGTGGCCACCGAGGTCGAGGAAGTGCTGTCCGACCTCTACCCCTTGCTGCGCACGGTCCAGCCGGCCGAGCTCAACATGACCCTCAACGCGATCGCGACGGCGCTCGAGGGCCGAGGTGACCAGATCGGAGAGAACCTCGAGACGGTCGACAGCTACCTCAAGCGCCTCAACCCGCAGATCCCGGCGCTGGTCGAGGACCTCCGGCTCACCGCGCAGGTCTCCGACATCTACGCCGACGTGCTGCCCGAGGTCGGCACGATCCTGCAGAACTCCGTGACCTCGATGGGCACCCTCGAGGACCGCGAGGCCCAGCTCAACGCCTTGTTCACCAACGTGTCCAACTTCTCCGACAGTGCCCGCACGTTCCTCGACGACAACGAGGCCAACATGATCCGGCTGGGCGAGGTCAGCCGCGCCCAGCTGCGCGTGCTCTCGCGCTACTCCACGGAGTTCCCGTGCCTGCTCAAGGGCATCGTGACCGCCGGCGAGTACCAGGCCGAGGCGTTCCGCGGGTTCACGCTCCACATCGTGCTCGAGACACTGCCCAACCAGCCGCGCCCCTACGGCCCGCAGGACAAGCCCGAGCTGGGTGAGGACCGCGGTCCCACCTGCATCAACCTGCCCAACCCGCCCGGGTCGCAGAGCAACCCGGTCCGGCGCCAGCCCGACTTCAAGGACGGCGTCGACGAGCCGACCGGCAAGGGCACCTCGCGTGCGGGCACCGGCTACACCGCGCTGGACACCAGCATCTTCGGCATCCCGGGCTACGCCGGTAGCACAGCCGAGGCCGACCTCCTGCGCGAGCTGCTCGCACCCGGCCTCGGCGTGACCGCTGACGAGGTGCCCGACCTCGGTGCGCTGCTCGTGGGACCGCTCGCCCGAGGCGCCACCGTGTCGCTGGGCGAGCCCGCAGCGACGGGGGGTGGACTGTCGTGAGGTTCAAGCTCCTCGACAAGAAGACCGGCGCCGACCTGGTCAAGCTGATCGTCTTCATCCTCATCACCACCCTGGCGACCGGGGTGCTGGTCGCCACCATCGGCAACCTGTCGCTGAGTGCGAAGAAGACCTACAAGGCGGAGTTCGTCGACGCGACCGGCGTCGTCAAGGGCGACGACATCCGGATCGCCGGAGTCAAGGTCGGCAGCGTCCAGGACGTGGAGATCAAGGACCGGACCCGGGCGCTGGTCACGTTCAACGTCGACGAGTCGACCCCGGTGACCGAGGCGACCAACGCCACGATCAAGTACCGCAACCTGGTCGGCCAGCGCTACATCAGCCTCACCCAGGGCACCGGCGCCGACGACGCGCTGGGCGAGGGCGACATGATCCCCGTGTCCAAGACCTCGCCGGCCCTGGACCTCACGGTCCTGTTCAACGGCTTCAAGCCGCTGTTCGAGGCCCTCTCGCCGGCCGACATCAACCAGCTGTCCTACGAGATCGTCCAGGTGTTCCAGGGTGAGGGCGGCACGCTGGAGAGCCTGCTGGCCAACACCGCCTCGGTGACCAGCACCCTCGCGGAGCGCGACGAGGTCATCAGCAGCCTGATCGACAACCTCAACGTCGTCCTCGACAACCTCGGTGACCGGGACGAGCAGCTGTCGGAGCTGATCCTGACCTTCAAGGCGTTCGTCGGCGGACTCAAGGACGACAGCGACGCGATCCTCGACTCGCTCGACCAGATCTCCGCGCTGTCGGTCGAGACCGCCGACCTGGTGAAGGGCATTCGCTCCCCGTTCGTCGAGGACATCAAGCAGCTGCGCAGGCTCACCAAGAACATCGACCGCAACAAGGCCGAGCTCGACCGCGCGCTGCAGGTCCTCCCGATCAAGCTGGAGAAGGTCGGCCGGACCGCGATCTACGGCTCGTTCTTCAACTTCTACCTCTGCAACTTCCAGGGCAAGATCCGCTTCCCCGGCGGGCAGACCGTGCCGGTCAACTACAACACCGGCACCCCAAGGTGTGATCTCGGATGAGCAAGCCCTTCCGCGAGCGCAACCCGGTGGTCATCGGGGCGATCAGCATCTCCGTGATCCTGCTGATGCTGCTGGCCGCGTTCCGAGCCCAGGACCTGCCGCTGATCGGCGGCGGCGACCGCTACACCGCGGCGTTCACCGAGGCCGGCGGTCTCAAGCCCAACGACGAGGTCCGGATCGCTGGTGTGCGGGTCGGCAAGGTGGAGAGCGTCGCGCTCGACGGCGACCAGGTCAAGGTGACCTTCCGGGTCAAGACCGACTCCTCGTTCGGCACCGAGACCGGCGCCGCCATCAAGGTCAAGACCGTTCTCGGCGCCATGTACCTCGCGCTGGAGCCGGCCGGCAGCGGCCAGCTGGACGAGGGCGACGAGATCCCGGTCGAGCGCACCAGCTCCCCCTTCGACGTCGTCGAGGCGTTCTCGGGTCTGGCGGAGACCGCCCAGGCGATCGACACCGACCAGTTCGCCGCCGCTTTCACCACGCTGGCGGACCTGACCCGCAACACCCCCGAGGAGTTCCGCAGCGCCCTGGCGGGTGTCTCCGCGCTGTCGGCCAACATCGCGGCCAAGAACGAGCGGATCAACGAGCTCCTCACCAACCTGGACCGGGTCACCTCCGTCCTCAGCGACCGGGACCAGGACATCATCAAGCTGATGCAGGACTCCGACGTCCTGTTCCAGGCCCTGGTGGCGCGGCGCGAGGCCGTCCACAACCTGCTCGTGGCCACCACGACGCTCTCGACCGAGCTGACCGCCCTCGTGCGCGACACGCGTGAGGACCTCAAGCCGGCCCTGACCCAGCTCGAGTCCGTGGTCGCGGTCCTCAACAAGAACGAGGACAACATCGACAACAGCCTGCGGCTGATGGCGCCGTTCTACCGGGTGTTCACCAACACCCTCGGCACCGGACCGTGGTTCGACACCTACATCCAGAACATGCCGCCGGCCCCCGACGCCGCGGGCGGGGGTGGTGTGTCGTGAGCACTCGAGTCGACTCCGTGAAGCGGTTCGCCGTTCCGGCGCTCATCGTCGCGCTGGTGGCTGCGGCCGGTGTGTGGATGTTCACCGGTGGTGACGACAGCAAGAAGCTGGTCGCGCACTTCCCCAGGACGATCTCGGTCTACGAGGGCAGCGACGTGCGAGTCCTCGGCGTCCCCGTCGGCAGGGTCGACAAGATCACGCCGTCGGGCACCGAGGTGGTCGTCGAGATGAGCTACGACGAGGACATCAAGCTGCCCAAGGACGCCCAGGCGGTGATCATCGCGCCGTCGATCGTGGGCGACCGCTACGTCCAGATCACTCCGGCCTACACCGAGGGCGCGACGCTCGCCGACGGCGCGACCCTCGCGACCGACAACACCTCGGTGCCGCTCGAGCTGGACGAGATCTACTCGAGCCTCAACGACCTCAACGTGGCGCTCGGGCCCGACGGGGCCAACAAGCACGGTGCCCTCACCGACCTCCTCGAGGTGACGGCCGACAACTTCGGCGGTCAGGGCGAGCAGTTCCACCAGACGATCCAGGACTTCAGCCAGCTGTCCCAGACCCTCGAGGACAACAAGGAGGAGCTGTTCGGCTCCGCCGCCCAGCTCGAGGAGTTCGTCTTCACGCTCGCCCAGAACGACTCGACGGTCCGGGCCTTCAACGAGTCGTTGTCCAACGTGTCCACGATGCTCAACGGTGAGAAGGAGGAGCTGGCGGCGGCCCTGAAGAACCTGTCGATCGCCCTCGGCGAGGTGACGACGTTCGTCAAGGACAACAAGGCCTCGCTCACGCGCAACATCAAGGGCATCAACCGGGTCGCCAAGGTCCTGGTCAAGCAGCGCGCGGCGCTCGAGGAGACGCTCATCAACGCCCCGATCGCGCTCAACAACCTGGCCCTGACCTACAACCCCCAGGCGGGCACGCTGGACACCAACGCCAACCTCGGCCACCTGGAGGGTGAGATCGCCTCCAACCCGGCCCTGGTGCTGTGCACGTTCGTCGAGCCGAGCGACCCCGACGGCGAGCTGTGCGACGCGATCGGCCAGATCCTTCCGCGGGCCGGGGTGTTCACCCAGGGCACCGGCTCCTCGAGCAACGAGACCTTCGACCTCACCCTCGGTGGACTCGTGGAGGTGCAGCGATGACCCGCCGCCCCAGCCGGATGCCGCGCCTGGCTCGCGCCGTGGCGGCTGCGCTCGTCGGCTCCGTGGTGCTCTCGGGTTGCGACTTCGACGTCTACGAGCTCCCGCTGCCCGGGGGCACCGACGTCGGCGACGACGCGATCACGGTGAAGGTGCAGTTCGAGGACGTCCTCGACCTGGTGCCCCAGTCCTCGGTCAAGGTCAACGACGTGAGCGTCGGCAAGGTGACCGACGTCGAACTGGTCGGCTACACCGCCGAGGTCACTCTCCAGCTCCGCAAGGACGTCGAGCTTCCTGACAACGCGATCGCCGAGATCCGCCAGACCAGCCTCCTCGGCGAGAAGTTCGTCTCGCTGGGGGCGCCCCCCACGGGTGCCAGCGACGAGCCGCTCGGCGACGGCGACACGATCGCGCTCGCCGACAGTGGCCGCAACCCGGAGGTCGAGGAGGTCCTGGGCGCCCTGAGCCTCCTGCTCAACGGCGGTGGCGTGGCGCAGATGAAGCTCATCACCCAGGAGCTCAACAAGGCGCTCACCGGTCGCGAGGACTCCGCGCGCTCGGTGCTGAACCAGATCGAGATCTTCACCGGCGCGCTGGACGACAACAAGGCCGACATCGTCGACGCGATCGAGTCGCTTGATCGGCTCGCCAAGGCCACCAGGGCCCAGCAGGACGACATCAACTCCGCCCTCGACGAGCTGCCCAGCGCCCTGACCAGCATCGACGGCCAGCGAGCCGACCTGGTCAAGATGCTCGAGGCCCTCAATGAGCTGGGCGACGTCGGGGTGCGGGTCATCAAGGCCTCCAAGGAGGCCACCATCGACTCGATCACCCAGCTGCAGCCGGTGCTCACCGAGCTCGCCAACTCCGGCGACGCGTTCGTGAAGGCGTTCCACGTCTTCCTCACCTACCCGTTCGTGGACGACGTCGTCGGCCGCGACCCGCAGGTCGCCCGCAACCTCCACATGGGCGACTACACCAACCTGTCGGTCACCCTCGACATCGACCTGACCGAAGGGCTCCCTGACGCACCTGGCGTGCCCAACATCCCGTGCATCGAGATGGAGGAGATCCCACCGGCCGGACCGTTGCCGCCGCCGAGCGAGCTCTGCGACGGCGTGATCGACGCCATCAACGAGTGCCTCGCCGAGCCCACCCTCGAGAACTGCCAAGGCCTGCCGGAGTTCCTGATCGAGGAGATCTGCGCCCAGCTGCCGATCCCCGGGCTGTGCCCCAACGGCGGTGGCGGCGGTGGCGGCGGCCCTCTGCCGACCTCGTTGCCCACAATCGAGCTGCCGGACCTCCCCAACCTCGGACTGAGCGCGCTGGGTGGGCTGCTGCGCCCCGGCACGGGCTACGAGTCCGCCGTCGACCCGGCGCGCGGCCCGACCTACGGGCAGCTGTCGTCGGCCTACGACCCCGCTCTGGTGGCGCTGCTCGTCCCGGCGCTGGTCGTGTCCGACGCTGCCGACGATGATGCCGCGGCTGACGGGAGTGCCGACTGATGATCAGCCGTCGCACCAAGGTCCAGCTCGTGATCTTCGTGATCATCACGCTGCTCGGCGTCTCCTTCGTCGGCATGCGATACGCCCAGCTCGACCGCTACTTCGTCGACCGGTCCTACGAGGTCACGGCCCACTTCAGTGACTCCGGCGGTGCCTTCGCGGGCGGTCAGGTGACCTACCGAGGGGTCTCGGTCGGCAAGGTCGACCGGCTGGTTCTGACCGAGGACGGCGTCGACGTCGTTCTCAGGATCGACAACGAGCACGACGACATCCCGGCTGACTCGCGGGCGCTGATCGGCAACGGCTCCGCCGTCGGGGAGCAGTACGTCGAGCTCCAGCCGAAGAGCGACGATGGTCCCTACCTGGGCGAGGGCGACGACATCGCCATGGCGGACACGCAGATCCCGATCGCCACCGAGACGCTGCTGGCCAACCTGTCGACCACCGTGGAGTCGGTCGACAAGGAAGCCCTCAAGACCACGGTCGACGAGTTCGCCAAGGCGTTCGGCGGCACGGGGGAGGACCTGCAGCGGCTGATCGACTCGGGCAACTCGTTCATCGAGACCGCCGACGCCAACTTCGACACGACGACAGCCCTGATCCGGGACAGCAACACCGTCCTCAACGGCCAGATCGCCTCCGAAGGAGCACTCCGCAACTTCGCCACCCAGCTGGCCGGTTTCAGCACTGTCCTGGCCGGCGCGGACCCCGACGTACGCCGGCTCATCGAGACCGGCTCGACCTCGACCATCGAGCTGCGCGACCTCATCGAGACCAACCGGATCGAGCTCGGGTCGCTATTCAACAACCTGGTGACGACCGGCGAGATCTTCGTGCGGCACCTCGACGGCATCAAGCAGGTGCTGGTGATCTACCCCTACGTCGTCGAGGGCGGGTTCACCGTCGTCTCCAAGAGCCCGGACACGGGTCTCTACGACGCGCACTTCGGGATGATCATGTCCGAGACCGCGCCCTGCCAGGAGGGCTACGAGGGCACCGACAAGCGGCTGCCCAGCGACGGCTCCAACGCCCCGATGAACGAGGACGCCCGCTGCACCGAGCCCGCCACCCAGAGCAACCCGCGCGGCGCCCAGCACGCGCCGCGCCGGGCCGCCCCGGGCTACGACGCCCCGGTGGTCGGTTCGTTCGACCCGGAGACCGGTGAGTTCACCTGGGGCGACGTCGACCCGGCGTTGAGGTCGACCGGTACGGTGGCCCCGCAGACGCTCGGAGAGGAGTCGTGGAAGTGGCTGTTCCTCCAGCCCCTGACGACCGCTCAGGAGTGACGACGGACAGCAGCACCCACGACAGCCAGGCCGGGAACGCCTCCCGGAGCACGTCGGCCGGAGCCCGTCGGCTCATCGCAGCGGTGCTCGGCGTCGCCATCCTCGCCTCGGCGGCCACCCTCGCCTACCTGGTGTCCCAGCGTTCCGGCGATGCCGCGGAGCTGCAGACGCAGCGCGAGAAGGTCATGGCCCAGGCCCGGCAGTTCATCCTGCGTGTCAACACCTATGGCCCGGACCTCCTCGCCGAGGACGGCACGATGCCCGAATACCGCGAGCTCGTGCTCGAGGTGATCACCGACAAGTTCGCCGCGGACTTCGAGGAGACGGTGCCGGCGGCCGAGGCCACCGTCGCGCAGGCCGGGTTCGCCCGCCGGGCCGAGGTGTTCGGAGCCGGGGTCTCGGTGATCGACAGCGACTCCGCCACGGCTCTCGTGGCCGGCTCGTTCACCAACTCCTACCCCGACCCCGACGACGACACCCAGCGGGTCGACGACCTGCCGCTGCCCTTCCGCGTGCAGATCGAGCTCGTCAAGGTCGACGGCAAGTGGCTGGTCGACAACTTCGCCCCGGTGACCGGCGAGACCCCCAACGAGACCCCCGACGAGACCCCCGGCGACACCCCGTCGCAGCCACCGTCTGAAGAGGCCTCGGAGTGAACACGCCCGGACCGAGCTGGTACGACGTCCTGGGCGTCGAGCCCGAGGCTTCTGCCGAGGACATCCGCGCCGCCTGGAAGGCCGGCATCGCCGAGCTCGACCCCACCGACCGGCAGTTCAGGCTGCTCAACCAGGCCGCGGAAGTGCTGCTCGACCCGGTGAGCAGGCAGTCCTATGACGAGTCCCTGGCAGAGCCTGAGCCGGCACCGGCGAAAACCGAAGCCAAAGCCGAAGTTGAGATCGAGACGGACCCCGGACGGACGAGCTCCAAGGGAGTCCCCGCCTGGCTTCTCGCCGGACTCGGCGTCGTGGCCGCGGTGCTCATCGGTCTGTGCGTCTGGCAGGCCGGGGAGCCCACCGATGCGCAGGTCAAGGAGGCGACCACGGACGCCCAGGCCGCGGCGGAGCGGGCGATCGTCGCGATCGTCTCCTACGACTACCGCAGCCTCGAGGACGACCAGACCAAGGCGTCGGCCTACATGACCGACGACTTCAAGAAGGACTACGAGGCACTGTTCGCGGTGATCCGCGAGAACGCTCCGGAGACCAAGACCGTCCTCACGACCGAGGTGGTCGCCTCGGGCGTCGTGCGCTCCGGCGACGACCGGGTGCAGATCTTCATGTTCATCGACAACCCGAGGACCAACGCCGAGATCACCACGCCGGAGATCCAGCGCAACCAGGTCACCGTGACGATGGAGCAGGTCGGCGACGAGTGGCTCGTGGACGACCTGAAGACCACGCTCCCGGCGGCCTGAGTCTCTCTCCGTCCCCAGGCTCTCCGGGGTTGTGCTTGACCTGGGTCCCTCGGCCCTCCATGATCATGGGACGTCGCGCGGGCGAATCCGCTAGTGCGGTGTTGAAGCGTGCCTCGTGCTGCGCTATCGTGGGTCCTTGCGCCTGCCCTCAGATACCTTCGTCCTGCCCGGATGGACGACACGGTGGTCGGTCGGCGCCACTCACCTGCGAGTTCCGCATAAGGACACGTCTTGGCCGCGCGCAACACCCCCGGTAGTACCCGCACGACTTCCCGCATCTCCTTCGCGAAGATCCAAGAGCCTCTCGAGGTCCCGCAGCTCCTCTCCCTCCAGACCGACAGCTTCGACTGGCTGATCGGCAACGAGGCTTGGGACGCTGCGGTCGAGCGCCGTCGTGGCGAGGGCGAGGACGTCTCGAGCAAGTCTGGTCTGCAGGAGATCTTCGAGGAGATCTCGCCGATCGAGGACTTCAGCGAGACGATGTCGCTCTCCTTCGAGGACCCGGTCTTCTACGACCCGAAGTACACCGTCGACGAGTGCAAGGAGAAGGACTTCACCTACTCCGCTCCGCTCTACGTGTCGGCGGAGTTCACCAACAACGACACCGGTGAGATCAAGGGCCAGACGGTCTTCATGGGCGACTTCCCGCTCATGACCGACCGGGGCACCTTCATCATCAACGGCACCGAGCGTGTCGTCGTCTCCCAGCTGGTCCGCTCGCCGGGCGTCTACTTCGAGCGCACTGCCGACAAGACGTCCGACAAGGACATCTACACCGCCAAGCTGATCCCGAGCCGCGGTGCCTGGCTGGAGTTCGAGATCGACAAGCGCGACATGGTCGGGGTCCGCCTCGACCGCAAGCGCAAGCAGAACGTCACCGTCCTGCTCAAGGCCCTGGTGGCCGTCGCCGAGGACATCGGCGAGGACTACGACTACGAGGCCGTCATGGCCCAGCTCCGCGAGTTCGAGTCGATCCGGCTCACCGAGGAGAAGGACCACACCGTCGGTCCCGACGACGCGCTGCTCGACATCTACCGCAAGCTGCGCCCGGGCGAACCGCCGACGCGTGAGGCCGCGCTGACGCTGTTGAAGAACTACTACTTCAACTCCAAGCGCTATGACCTGGCCAAGGTCGGCCGCTACAAGATCAACAAGAAGCTCGGCCTGCTCGAGGCGTTCGACAAGCAGACGCTGACCATCGCCGACGTCGTCGCCGCGATCGGCTACATCTGCTCGCTGCACGAAGGCCGTGAGGAGATCCAGGCGCCGCAGGGCACCCTGGAGATCGCCGCCGACGACATCGACCACTTCGGCAACCGCCGGATGCGCACCGTCGGCGAGCTCATCCAGAACCAGCTCCGCACGGGCCTGGCCCGCATGGAGCGCGTGGTCCGGGAGCGGATGACCACCCAGGACGTCGAGGCGATCACCCCGCAGTCCCTGATCAACATCCGCCCGGTCGTCGCGGCGCTGAAGGAGTTCTTCGGCACCTCGCAGCTGAGCCAGTTCATGGACCAGACCAACCCGATCGCGGGCCTGACGCACAAGCGTCGACTCTCCGCGCTCGGCCCGGGCGGTCTGTCCCGTGACCGCGCCGGCATGGAGGTTCGTGACGTCCACCCGTCGCACTACGGCCGGATGTGCCCGATCGAGACCCCTGAGGGTCCCAACATCGGTCTGATCGGCTCGCTGGCGTCCTACGGACGGATCAACCCGTTCGGCTTCGTCGAGACGCCCTACCGCCGCGTGGTCAAGGGCCGCGTCAGCAACGAGGTCGACTACCTGACCGCCGACGACGAGGACCGCCGCACCGAGCGTGACGGCAAGCAGGTCGACGTCGTCATCGCCCAGGCCAACGCCGGTCTCGACGACAAGGGCAGGTTCACCGAGGACCGCGTGCTGGTCCGGATGCGCAACGGCGAGGTGTCCGAGGTGCCGGCCGACGAGGTCACGCACATGGACGTCTCGCCGCGCCAGATGGTGTCGGTCGCGACCGCGCTGATCCCGTTCCTCGAGCACGACGACGCCAACCGCGCGCTCATGGGCGCCAACATGCAGCGCCAGGCGGTGCCGCTGATCCGCAGCGACTCGCCGCTGGTCGGCACCGGCATCGAATACCGCGCCGCGGTCGACGCCGGCGACGTGCTGGTGGCCTCGGCCGCCGGTGTTGTCAAGGACGTGTCCGCCGAGGTCATCGAGACGATGAACGACGACGGCACCTACTCGACCTACAAGCTGGCCAAGTTCCGCCGGTCCAACCAGGGCACCTGCATCAACCAGCGTCCGCTGGTCAGCGAGGGTGACCGGGTCGAGGTCGGCAGCCCGATCGCCGACGGTCCGTGCACCGACAACGCCGAGATGGCGCTGGGCACCAACCTTCTCGTGGCGTTCATGCCGTGGCAGGGCCACAACTACGAGGACGCGATCATCCTCAGCCAGCGCCTGGTGCAGGAGGACATGCTCACCTCGATCCACATCGAGGAGCACGAGGTCGACGCCCGCGACACCAAGCTGGGCCCGGAGGAGATCACCCGCGACATCCCCAACGTCGGCGAGGAGATGCTGGCCGACCTCGACGACCGCGGCATCATCCGCATCGGCGCCGAGGTCACGACCGGCGACATCCTGGTCGGCAAGGTGACGCCCAAGGGTGAGACCGAGCTGACCCCGGAGGAGCGGCTGCTGCGCGCGATCTTCGGTGAGAAGGCACGCGAGGTGCGCGACACCTCGATGAAGGTGCCGCACGGTGAGTCCGGCACGGTCATCGGCGTGCGGGTCTTCGACCGCGAGGACGGCGACGAGCTGCCTCCGGGTGTCAACCAGCTGGTCCGCGTCTACGTCGCCCAGAAGCGCAAGATCTCGGTCGGCGACAAGCTCGCCGGACGCCACGGCAACAAGGGCGTCATCGCCAAGATCCTGCCGGTCGAGGACATGCCGTTCATGGAGGACGGCACTCCGGTCGACGTGGTGCTCAACCCGCTGGGTGTGCCGCGCCGGATGAACATCGGGCAGATCCTCGAGCTCCACCTGGGCTGGCTCGCCAAGCAGGGTTGGGACATCAACCTGAGCGGCGACAAGGACAGCTCGGAGTGGAAGCAGCGCCTGATCAAGATCGGTGCCGACAAGGCCGAGCCGGGGACCAAGGTCGCCACGCCGGTCTTCGACGGTGCGCGTGAGGACGAGATCATCGGCCTGCTCGGGTCGACCCCGCTCAACCGCGACGGCGTCCGGATGATCGACACCACCGGCAAGGCCAACCTGTTCGACGGACGTTCCGGCGAGCCGTTCCCGGAGCCGGTGGCGGTCGGCTACATGTACATCCTCAAGCTGCACCACCTCGTGGACGACAAGATCCACGCGCGCAGCACGGGTCCCTACTCGATGATCACCCAGCAGCCGCTCGGCGGTAAGGCCCAGTTCGGTGGCCAGCGCTTCGGTGAGATGGAGGTCTGGGCGATGGAGGCCTACGGCGCCGCCTACGCCCTGCAGGAGCTCCTGACCATCAAGTCCGACGACGTGCCGGGTCGCGTCAAGGTCTACGAGGCGATCGTCAAGGGCGAGAACATCCCCGACTCCGGCATCCCCGAGTCGTTCAAGGTGCTCGTCAAGGAGATGCAGTCGCTGTGCCTCAACGTCGAGGTCCTGAGCCAGGACGGCAGCTCGATCGAGCTCCGTGACGCGGAGGAGGACGTCTTCCGCGCCGCCGAGGAGCTCGGTATCGACCTGTCGCGCCGCGAGCCCAGCTCGGTCGAAGAAGTCTGAGTGCGGGTGGTACGCCGGCGGTGCCGGCGTACCACCAGCCCAGTCCCCAGCCACACACACAGAACTACCGAAGGACAGCAGCCATCGTGCTCGACGTGAACTTCTTCGACCAGCTTCAGATCGGCCTGGCCACCGCGGAGGACATCCGCGGGTGGAGCCACGGCGAGGTCAAGAAGCCGGAGACCATCAACTACCGCACGCTCAAGCCCGAGCGTGACGGACTCTTCTGCGAGAAGATCTTCGGTCCCACCCGGGACTGGGAGTGCTACTGCGGCAAGTACAAGCGCGTGCGCTTCAAGGGCATCATCTGCGAGCGCTGCGGCGTCGAGGTGACCCGCTCCAAGGTCCGCCGCGAGCGGATGGGCCACATCGAGCTCGCGGCTCCGGTCACCCACATCTGGTACTTCAAGGGTGTCCCCAGCCGGCTCGGCTACCTGCTCGACCTCGCCCCGAAGGACCTCGAGAAGGTCATCTACTTCGCGGCCTACATGATCACCTCCGTCGACGAGGACGCCCGCCACCGCGACCTCGAGTCGCTGGAGAACAAGGTCGGGCTGGAGCGCGAGCGCCTCCAGAAGCGCATGGACTCCATGCTCGACGAGCGGACCAAGAAGGAAGAGGCCGACCTCGCCGAGCTCGAGGCCGAGGGCGCCAAGGCCGACGCCAAGCGCAAGGTCCGTGACGGTGCCGAGCGGGAGCGCACCCAGATGCGCCGCCGCGGCGAGGCCGAGATCGCCCGCCTCGAAGAGGTGTGGAGCACGTTCAAGGCGCTCAAGGTCCAGGACCTGATGGGCGACGAGATGCTCTACCGGGAGATGAAGAACTGGTTCGGCAAGTACTTCGAGGGCCACATGGGGGCCACCGCGATCCAGAAGCGCCTCCAGGACTTCGACGTCGAGGGTGAGGTCGAGTCGCTCCGCGACACGATCGCCACCGGCAAGGGTCAGCGCAAGGTCCGCGCGCTGAAGCGCCTCAAGGTCGTCGACGCGTTCCGCAAGACCGGCAACAAGCCCGAGGGCATGGTCCTCGACGCGGTCCCGGTCATCCCGCCGGACCTGCGCCCGATGGTGCAGCTCGACGGCGGCCGGTTCGCCACCTCCGACCTCAACGACCTCTACCGCAGGGTCATCAACCGCAACAACCGGTTGAAGCGGCTGCTCGACCTCGGTGCCCCCGAGATCATCGTCAACAACGAGAAGCGGATGCTCCAGGAGGCCGTCGACTCGCTGTTCGACAACGGCCGCCGCGGCCGTCCGGTCACCGGCCCGGGCAACCGGCCGCTGAAGTCGCTGTCCGACATGCTCAAGGGCAAGCAGGGCCGGTTCCGCCAGAACCTGCTCGGCAAGCGCGTCGACTACTCGGGCCGCTCGGTCATCGTGTCGGGCCCGCAGCTCAAGCTGCACCAGTGCGGTCTGCCCAAGATGATGGCGCTGGAGCTCTTCAAGCCGTTCGTGATGAAGCGGCTGGTCGACCTCTCGCATGCGCAGAACATCAAGTCCGCCAAGCGGATGGTGGAGCGCGCGACCTCCGGTCTCTCGCGCTACGCGATGGTCTGGGACGTCCTCGAAGAGGTCATCATGGAGCACCCGGTGCTCCTCAACCGGGCACCGACCCTGCACCGCCTCGGCATCCAGGCCTTCGAGCCGCAGCTGATCGAGGGCAAGGCCATCCAGATCCACCCGCTCGTGTGCGGCGCCTTCAACGCCGACTTCGACGGTGACCAGATGGCGGTGCACCTGCCGCTGTCCGCCGAGGCCCAGGCCGAGGCGCGGATCCTGATGCTGTCGACCAACAACATCCTCAAGCCGTCGGACGGCCGTCCGGTGACCATGCCCTCGCAGGACATGATCATCGGCCTGTTCTGGCTGACCACCCAGCGTGGCCAGGCGGTCGACCCGCACGACAAGAAGAAGGAGCGCCTCCGCTCGTTCTCGTCGCCGGCCGAGGCGATCATGGCCTTCGACCGCGGCGAGATCACCCTCCAGAACGAGGTGCGGATCCGGCTCGACGACGTCGTCCCGCCGCTCGAGTGGGACCTCGCCGACTGGGAGGAGGGTCGCTCGATCACCCTCAACACCACGCTGGGCCGGGCCCTCTTCAACGACACGCTGCCCGCCGACTACCCCTACGTGAACTACGAGGTCGGCAAGCGTGCCCTGGGCGCGATCGTCAACGACCTGGCCGAGCGCTACACCAAGGTCGAGGTCGCGGCGTCGCTGGACGCCCTCAAGGACGCCGGTTTCCACTGGGCCACCCGCTCCGGTGTCACCGTGTCGATCGATGACGTCACCACCCCCCCGGACAAGGTCGAGATCCTGGCCGAGTTCGAGAAGCAGGCGGCGAAGGTCCAGCAGCAGTTCGAGCGCGGTCTGGTGACCGACGACGAGCGCCGCCAGGAGCTCATCGAGATCTGGACCGAGGCGGCCTCGCGGGTCGGGAAGTCCATGGAGTCCCACTTCGACAAGACCAACTCGATCTACATGATGGTCGACTCGGGCGCCTCCGGAAACATGAACCAGATCCGGCAGGTCGCCGCGATGCGTGGTCTCGTGGCCAACCCGAAGGGCGAGATCATCCCGCGGCCGATCAAGTCCAACTTCCGCGAGGGCCTCACCGTGCTGGAGTACTTCATCGCCACGCACGGCGCCCGGAAGGGTCTGGCGGACACCGCGCTGCGGACCGCCGACTCCGGCTACCTGACCCGTCGCCTCGTCGACGTGTCGCAGGACGTCATCATCCGTGAGGACGACTGCGGCACCGAGCGTGGTCTCGACAAGGTGATCGGCGTCCGCGACGCCGATGGCACCGTCCGCAAGGACGACAACGCGGAGACCGCGGCGTACGCCCGCACGGCGGCCGTCGACATCGCCCACCCCGACACCGGCGAAGTGCTGGCGACGGCGGGCGAGGACCTCGGTGACGTCAGGATCGGCGAGCTCGTGGCGGCCGGCATCGAGACCGTCAAGGTCCGCTCCGTGCTGACCTGCGACGCCAAGACCGGCACCTGCGCGAAGTGCTACGGCCGCTCGCTGGCCACCGGCAAGCTCGTGGACATCGGCGAGGCCGTGGGCATCATCGCGGCCCAGTCGATCGGTGAGCCGGGCACGCAGCTGACCATGCGTACCTTCCACACCGGTGGTGTGGCCTCGGCCGACGACATCACGCAGGGTCTGCCCCGCGTGGTCGAGCTCTTCGAGGCCCGCTCGCCCAAGGGCGTCTCGCCGATCACCGAGGTGGCCGGCCGGGTCGAGATCGAGGAGACCGACAAGGCGCGCGTCGTCAAGGTCACCCCCGACGACGGCTCCGAGGTGCAGGAATACCCGGTCAGCCGGCGCTCGCGCCTGCGCGTCGGCGACGGCGACCACCTCGAGGTCGGCGACCAGCTCGTGGTCGGCACCCCGGACCCCAAGGAGGTGCTCCGCATCCTGGGCGTCCGCAAGACCCAGCAGCACCTCGTCGACGAGGTGCAGGCGGTCTACCGCTCGCAGGGCGTTGCGATCCACGACAAGCACATCGAGATCATCGTGCGGCAGATGCTGCGCCGGATCACGGTGCTGGAGTCCGGCGACACCAACATGCTGCCGTCGGACCTCGTGGACCGCGGTCGCTTCGAGGAGGAGAACCGTCGGGTGGTCTCCGAGGGCGGCAAGCCCGCCTCGGGTCGCCCCGAGCTCATGGGCATCACCAAGGCCTCGCTGGCCACCGAGTCGTGGCTCTCGGCGGCCTCCTTCCAGGAGACCACCCGGGTGCTGACCGACGCGGCCATCCACGGTCGCTCGGACTCGCTGCGCGGTCTGAAGGAGAACGTGATCATCGGCAAGCTGATCCCGGCGGGCACCGGCCTCGAGCGCTACCGCAACATCCGGGTGGAGCCCACCGAGGAGGCCCGCGCCGCGGCCTACTCCGTCACCGGCTACGACGCCTACGACTACGAGTTCGGCGGTGGTCACGCAGTGGCTCTCGATGACTTCGACTTCGGGAGCTATCAGAACTGAGACATGCAGAGGGCCCCTTCGCGAGGCAGCCGCCAGGCTGACGAGCGGAGGGGCCCTCTGCTGTCTCGTCTGGACGGAGCCGAGTCGGCGGTACTGCCGCGCCGGTGAAGCCCCTCAAGCAGTAGCGCCGACTCGGCGATCACGAAGCCCAACCCCAGCCGCCGAGTCGTCGTTACTGACGCTCAGTAGCGCCGACTCGCCGGGGCGCACGCTCACGGGATGGTTGGGTACCGGATCCCGCATGGGTGAGCACGACAAGACCGACGTGACCGAAGCGGACCGCCTGGTGTCGGCGGGTGCCGAGACCAGCGCCAGGCCAGGCCAGGACGAGATCGGACCGGTCTCGGGTGAGGCCGAGGAGCAGCCCGGGACCCAGCAGCCCGGGGCCGACCCCGCGGAGGCCGAGGAGATCGAGGCCGAGCGTCAGGAGCGCCTCGACCCCGACAACCGCCCCGAGGGCGCCGAGGTGGACAACACCGACCGGGACTTCGACGCCGAGAAGGGCATGTATGCCGACTCGGACGGCTACGAGGACGCCGAGCAGCGGTTCCCGCCGACGGGCGAACAGGGAGCCTGAGCCGCGGGCAGCGGCCAGTGGCGGGCGATCCCGGATTCCGCCTGCTGGCCGACGCCCTGAGACAATTGCGGGGTGACCGCTCCGACCCACGCCGACGTGCTGGTCGTGGGTGCCGGCCCCGCTGGCTCGGCGGCCGCGGCCTGGGCTGCTCGGGCGGGTCTGGACGTCGTCCTCGCGGACGCGGCCGTCTTCCCACGCGACAAGACCTGCGGTGACGGCCTCACCCCGCGGGCCATCGGCGAGCTGCAGCGCCTGGGCCTCGAGGACTGGCTGCGCGCCCACACCGTCAACCAGGGGCTCCGCGCGCACGGTTTCGGCCAGACGCTGCACCTGCCCTGGCCGGGTGGCTCCCTGCCCGACTGGGGCTCGGCGGTGGCCCGGACCGAGCTGGACGACCACCTCCGGACCACGGCGATCAAGGCCGGGGCCACGGCGATCGACGGGGTGCGCGCTGTCGACGTACGCCGTGACGGCGACCGGGTCGCGGGCGTCGTGTTCAGGACCGACGACGGACAGCGAGAGATCGAGTGCCGGCACCTGGTCGTGGCCGACGGCGTCCGTTCGCCGCTGGGCAAGGTGCTCGGACGCGAGTGGCACCGCGACACCGTCTACGGCGTCGCGGGCCGCTCCTACATCGCGTCAGGGATGTCCGACGACCCGTGGATCAGCTCGCACCTCGAGCTCCGCGACCAGGACGACAAGGTCCTCTCGGGATACGGCTGGATCTTCCCGCTGGGGACCGGCGAGGTGAACATCGGCGTCGGCACGCTGGCGACAAGCAAGCGTCCCGCCGACATCGCCATCAAGCCGCTGATGGCCCACTACGCCGACCAGCGCCGCGAGGAGTTCCAGCTCTCGGGTGACCTGCGGATGCCCACCTCCGCACTGCTCCCGATGGGCGGGGCGGTCAGCAACGTCGCCGGGGCCAACTGGGCGCTGATCGGCGACGCGGCCGCCTGCGTCAACCCGCTCAACGGCGAAGGCATCGACTACGGCCTCGAGACCGGCCGCCTGGTCGCCGAGACGATCGCCGACGGGGCGGCCCTCGGCCGGGCCTGGCCGGCGCTGCTGACCCAGCACTACGGCGAGTCCTTCTCCATCGCGCGTCGGCTCGCCGGGCTGGTGACGGTCCCGTGGGTGCTGCCGCGGTTCGGGCCGCCCGGCATGCGGTCGGACTGGCTGATGACCCTGGCCCTGCGGTGGATGGGCAACCTGGTCACAGACGAGGACCGCGACCGGGCCGCGCGCGTGTGGAGGTGGGCCGGGCGCCGGTCGCTCGCGAGAGACGCGCGGCCGCCGTTCTCATGACCGCGCGCCCAAGCCGTGGCCCGGGAATCTAGGGTCGGAGTGTGGCGCAACGGGAGAGGCGGCCGAGCCGCCAGGTTCGGAAGGTCCAGCGGGTGGCGGCGTACGCCGTCATCATCCGCGACCACAAGATCCTGCTCAGCCGCCTCGCCTCCCGGCTGTCCGCCAAGGAGCTGTGGACCCTCCCCGGCGGGGGAGTCGAACACGGTGAGGACCCCCGCGCCGCGGTCGTGCGCGAGGTGCACGAGGAGACCGGTCTGGACGTCGACATCGCCGAGACTGCCCGCGTCTACTCCTTCCACAACCGCAACGACTGGCGACACGGCCGCCGCGTCGACGCGCATGCGGTCCGGATCGTCTACGACGGCTGGGTGCCGGTCGACGCGCCCGAGCCACGCGTCGTCGAGGTGGACGGCTCGACCATGGACGCCGCCTGGATGCCGCTCGCCGAGGTGCTCAACGGCACGGTGCCCACGGTCTCGCTGGTCACCGAGGTGCTCGAGCAGCACGTCGCGTTCCAGCTCCAGCGGGTGGCGGCGTACGGACTGGTGATCCGAGGTCACCAGGTGCTCCTCGTGCGCAACTCGCCCCGAGGCCCCTACCCGGGCGGCTGGTCGCTGCCCGGTGGGGGGATCGACCACGGGGAGTCGCCGCGGGAGGCGCTCGCGCGGGAGATGTTCGAGGAGACCGGGCTCCGGTGCACCGTCGGCGACGTCCTGGAGGTCGCCGACTCGCACTTCGAGGGCACGGCGCCGTCCGGCCGTCGCGAAGACTTCCACACCGTCCAGATCATCTTCGAGGCGCAGGTGTCCGGCGACGACCCGCCCCGAGTCGTCGAGCAGGGCGGCACCACCGACGCCGCCGCCTGGGTCGACCTCGCAGACATCGACGGACCGGCCTTCCCCGTGCGCCCCAACGTCGGGGCGGCGCTCGCCGCCCGGGAGCGGAGGCTTCGCCGATGACCGAGACCGTCTTCACCTACGCCGCGCCGGCGCTGAAGTTCGGCACCGGCGCCAGCGCCGAGGTAGGGCACGACCTGCTGGCCATGGGTGCCCGGCGGGTGCTGCTCGTGACCGATGCCGGCGTTGCCGCCACCGGCCACCCGGAGCGGATCGCCACCCAGTGCCGGGCGAAAGGCCTGGAGGTCGTCGTCTTCGACGGCGCGCGGGTGGAGCCGACCGACGAGTCGATGGAGACCGCGATCGCCTTCGCCCACGACGCCCAGTCACAGGGAGCGCCTTTCGACGCGGTGCTCGCGGTCGGCGGGGGCTCGGCGATCGACACCGCCAAGGCGGTCAACCTCCTGCTCACCAACCCGGGCGAGCTGATGGACTACATCAACGCCCCGGTCGGCATGGCCCGGGCACCCGAGCGTCCCTTGCTGCCTCTGGTGGCGGTGCCGACGACGACCGGCACCGGCAGCGAGAGCACCACGATCTGCGTCCTCGACGTGCTGTCGCTGCACGTGAAGACCGGGATCAGTCACGCCGCGCTCCGCCCGAAGCTGGCGGTCGTCGACCCGACGCTCACGATCACGCAACCGGCGATGGTGACCGCCGCGGCCGGGATGGACATCCTGTGCCACGCGCTGGAGAGCTACACCGCGCGCTGGTACGCCGACTTCGACGCCAAGCAGCCCGAACAGCGGGTGCCCTACTGCGGCGCCAACCCGATCGCCGACCTGTGGTCGGAGAAGGCCCTCACGCTTCTCGCCGGCGCGTTCCGCAAGGCCGTGCAGGACGGTTCCGACATCGACGCGCGCGAGCAGATGGCGATGGCCGCGACGTTCGCCGGGCTCGGCTTCGGCAACGCCGGCGTGCACATCCCGCACGCCAACGCCTACCCGATCGCCGGCCGGGTGCGGTCTTACGTCCCCCCGGGCTACCCAGCGGGGGCGCCGATCGTGCCGCACGGCATGGCGGTCTCCCTGACTGCTCCGGAGGCGTTCCGGTTCACCTACGAGGCCGACCCGGGCCGCCACCTGCGGGCCGCCCGGCTGCTCGACCCGGGCGTGGGCGGGGACGGTCCCGACGTGCTGCCCGGCGTGCTCCGCGCGCTCATGCAGGACGTCGGCATCCCCAACGGGCTGGCCGAGGTCGGGTACGGCGAGGCGGACGTGCCGGACCTGGTCGCCGGCGCGGTCCAGCAGCAACGGCTGTTGGCCACCTCACCCAGGACGCCCACGGAGGAGGACCTCGCCGGGATCATCGCCGCGTCGATGGAACACTGGTGAGGTGACAACGACCCCGGATCTGGTGGCGGAGCTGCGCCGCCGAGGGGTTGCCGACGTGGACGACTCGACCCTCGCCCGGGCGCTCTACTCCAGCGACGCGTCCCTCTACCGGGTCGTGCCGCAGGTCGTCGTCCGGCCGCGCGAGACCGACGAGATCCTCGCCGTCCTCGACGTGTCGCGCGCGCTCGGTGTGCCGGTCACGATGCGGGGGGCCGGCACCTCGATCGCCGGCAACGCGGTCGGCCCGGGCATCGTCGTCGACACGGTCAGGCACCTCGGCAACGTGCTGTCGATCGATCCCGAGGCCCGGACCGCGGTCGTCCAGCCCGGCACCGTCCACGCCGACCTGCAGCGCGCCGCGGCGCCGTACGGGCTCCGCTTCGGGCCCGACCCGTCGACCCACCCGCGCTGCACGATCGGCGGGATGATCGGCAACAACGCCTGCGGGTCCCGGGCGCTGGGCTACGGGCGGACGTCGGACAACGTCGAGGGACTGAAGGTCGCGTTCGGCACCGGCGAGGTCTGGGAGGGCGGGGCCAGCCCCGCCACCGACCGGCTGGCGGCGATGGGCGACCACCACCTCGGGCACATCCGCACCGAGTTCGGCAGGTTCACCCGCCAGGTCAGCGGCTACTCCCTCGAGCACCTGCTGCCGGAGCGCCGTCGCATCGACCGGTTCCTGGTCGGGTCGGAGGGCACCCTCGGCGTCGTCCTGGAAGCGACGGTGCGGCTCGTGGCGGAGGAGTCCGGGCGCCTGCTCGTGGTCCTGGGCTACCCGTCGATGGCCGAGGCCGCCGATGCGGTGCCGGCGCTGCTGTCGGTCGCCGGCGGCCGGATGATCGCCTGCGAGGGCCTCGACGCCCGGATCGTCGACCTGGTCAGGGCCCAGGGATCGGGTGGGGGCGCGGCGGTGCCGCAGCTGCCGCGCGGCGCCGGCTGGCTGTTCGTCGAGGTCGCGGGTGACGACGCCGGGTCCGTGGCGGACCAGGTGGTGGCGGCCTCCGCCGCGCTCGGCCACCGCCGGGTCCCCGACCTCGCCGAGCAGGCGGCCCTGTGGCGGATCCGCGAGGACGGCGCCGGCCTCGCCGCGCGCAGCCTGCACAGACCCGCCTACTCCGGCTGGGAGGACGCCGCCGTCCCACCCGAGCGGCTCGGTGCCTGGCTGCGCGACTTCGACGACCTGCTGCGCGCGCACGACCTGGACGGCGTGCCCTACGGGCACTTCGGCGACGGCTGCGTGCACGTGCGCATCGACTTCCCGTTCGTGCCCGGTGACGAGCGCGGCAGGCGTGTCTTCCGCGACTTCCTGAAGGCGAGTGCCCACAAGCTCCGCGAGCACCGCGGGTCGCTGTCGGGAGAGCACGGTGACGGCCGGGCACGCTCGGAGCTGCTGCCCCTGATGTACGACCAGGAGTCACTCATGCTCTTCGCCGCCGCCAAGGCGGTGTGCGACCCCGACAACCTGCTCAACCCGGGCGTCCTGGTCGACCCCGAGCCCCTGGACGCCTCCCTCCGCGCACTGCGTCCGCGCACCGTCGTGCGCAGCGCGCTCAACCTGGTCCACGACGGCGGCTCGCTCGGCGACGCCGTGCATCGCTGCACCGGGGTCGGCAAGTGCGTGGCCCCGACGACCAGCGGCGTGATGTGCCCGTCCTACCTCGCCACCCGCGACGAGAAGGACTCCACTCGGGGACGCTCCCGGGTGCTCCAGGAGGCGCTCGACGGGACGCTGGTCAAGGGGCTCGCGGACCCGGCCGTCGGGGAGGCGCTCGACCTGTGCCTGGCCTGCAAGGGGTGTGCGTCCGACTGCCCGACGGGCGTGGACATGGCGACCTACAAGGCCGAGGCGCTGCACCAGAAGCACGACGTCGAGGGCGTACGCCGCCCGCGCAGCCACTACCTGCTCGGCCGGCTGCCGCGCTGGGCCGACCGTGCCGCCCCCTTCGCTCCCCTGGCCAACCGGATGCTGCGGCTCGGTCCGCTCGCCCGGCTGGCCCGGGCCACGGCGGGCATCGACCAGCGGCGGTCCATCCCGGCGTTCGCCCCGACCACCCTGCGGGAGTCGGTCCCGGCGGGCGGGGACGTCCCGGACGTGTGGATCTGGGCCGACTCGTTCAGCGACCACTTCTTCCCCGGCAACGGTCACGCCGCGATCCGCTACCTCGAGTCGGTGGGTCTCACCGCCAGGGTGATCCCCGAGGACGCCTGCTGCGGCCTCACTTGGATCACGACCGGCCAGCTCGACAAGGCCCGCGCCATCATGGAACGCACCATGCGGACGCTGCGGCCCTACGTCGAGTCCGACGTGCCAGTGGTCGCGCTCGAACCGTCCTGCCTGGCGACCCTCCGCAGCGACGCGGTCGAGCTGACCGGCGAAGCACCCGACGTCCTCAGCCTGGCCGAGCTCGTCACCCGCAGGGAACTGCCGCTCCCGGACCTCACCGGCATGGAGATCGTCGCCCAGCCGCACTGCCACCACCACGCGGTGATCGGCTGGGCCACCGACCAGGCGCTGCTCGAGAAGGCCGGCGCCACGGTCACCAGGGTGGCCGGCTGTTGCGGCCTGGCCGGCAACTTCGGCATGGAGAAGGGCCACTACGAGGTGTCCGTGGCCGTCGCCGAGACCCATCTCCTCCCGGCGGTGCGCGGCAACCCCGACGCGGTCGTGCTGGCCGACGGCATGTCCTGCCGGGTGCAGCTCGACGACCTCGCGGGCGTGCAGGCGCTGCACCTTGCGGAGCTGCTGGCGCCGCCTCCCTGACCTCCGGGCGGGCATCCCCCAAACGGGTTAGTCCGGATGGCTCATCGACGAGGGGCACGTCTGGGCTACAGAGACCGAGTCGCTTTTCGGGCACAGTCGTGAGTTGACGACCCACTGCTCGGGCAGGCACCCGTCGGGGGGAACGACATGGTCAACTGGATCCGCACAGCCCTTGGGACGACGCTGGGCGTGCTGCTCGTCATCCTGCTCGGCGCGACGAGCTCGGCCTCGGGTTCCGGCGCCGCTGACGACGACGCGGTGTTGCAGGGAACCTGGACCATCGTCTACGAGACCCAGGAGGTCGTGCCCACCATCGGTGACGCCAGCGGCACGGTGACCTACCGCTTCGGGGAGGGGTGCTCGACCGCAGCCGGGTGCATGGTGTCGGTGCACAAGGACGAGGGTGAGCCCGGTGAGCTCGAGCTGTCCCCGGGCGGGCAGGGACTGGTCTTCACCGAGGAGGAGGCGCTCGACTGCTTCGACACCGTGACCGGTGAGCTGACCACCGAGCACGGAGCGGACTACGCCGCTACCGGCCGGCTCGCGCTGACCAAGACCAGCGTTCGCGACGGGGTCACCTACGTGTCCGCGATGGCCGGCACCTACGTGCAGACGATCACGCTCACGGCCGCCGGGCATGCCGCGAACTGCACGATCGGCGACCAGGACGTGGACCAGCTCACCCAGCGCTCGACCATCACCGGTACGCCGGTCGCGCTGCCGCCGATCGAGCCCACGACCTCGTCGGACCCCGTGTCGGTGGACCCGACGACCGCCGGCGTGAGTGGGACGCTGCCGGAGTTCCTTCTCCCGCACAGCGACACCGCCGAGGAGAGCGCCGCGGCGGTCGACGCCGGGCGCCGTTCCTCGGTCCCCGGCGCGCTCACCACACCCGCGGACGCCCTGGACAGTCTGGGGAACCGGCTGCCGCAGGCCGCGCTGCTGGCCGCCGTGCTCGGCCTGCTCATCGTGTTCCCGGCTGCGATCTTCAACAGCACCTACGAGGAGAACCGCGACCGCATCGACCGCGCGTTGCGGCGCCCTCGACGTCCCGTCCCGGCCGCGCCGCAGAGCCGGCCCCGTCGGCTCGGGGTCTTCCTGCTCTGCACGGTGGTCGGCGCCCTCCTGGGTGGCCTGCTCGACGAGGACCTCGGGGCGAACACGCCGTCCTACGCGCTGCTGACCGGGATCTTCGTCGCCCTGCTGGTGGCGGTGGCGGTGGTGGCCCTGACGGGCTGGTTGTTCCGCACCGTGCGGCACCAGCCGCACGAGTGGTTCCTGCGGGCGGTCCCGGGTGCGCTCGTCGTCGCGGTGCTGTGCGTGGTGGTCTCTCGGCTGACCCACTTCGAGCCCGGCTACCTCTTCGGCATCCTGGGCGGGGCGGTCTTCGCGGCGTCGCTGGAACGGCGCACCGCCGGACGGGCCGAGTTCGCCACCCTGGTCGCGGTCCTGCTCGTGTCGCTCGGCGCGTGGGTCGCCTTCGGACAGGTCGTGGACCGGGCCAACGCCGACGACGCGTCGTTCGGGATCCTGGCCCTCGACGCCCTGCTCGCCTGCCTGTTCATCGGCGGCATCGAGGGGCTTCTCTTCTCGCTTGTGCCGCTGCGGTTCCTCCCGGGTCACCGGGTGCGGCAGTGGGGCCTGATCCCGTGGCTCGCCCTGACCGCGGTGGTCGCCTTCGTGTTCGTCCACGTCCTCCTCATCCCGGAGGCCGGCTACCTCGGCCGCTCCACGTCGGCGACCGCGACCCTCACTGTCGTGCTGTTCGGCGCGTTCGGCCTCGCCTCCTTGGTGTTCTGGGCCTGGTTCCGGTTCCGTCCGGACCCGGCTCAGCAGCAGGCGCCGACGACGGCGGTCCCGGCATGACCGCCCGGACGCCGCGCCCGGCGCACCTCCTCGGGCTGGTCCTGGGGGTCGGGCTGCTCGCCGGCTGCGGTGACGAGCCCGGACTGGACGCGGTCGCCGTCGCCGACTACCTGGAGCAGAGCCAGGAGACGGCGTTAGGTGAGCTCGGTATCGACGGGGCCCGCTGCCCCGACCGGGCGTTGCGGGAGGGGATGACCCTGCCGTGCACGCTCCACGTCGCCGACGCCGAGGTGCCCTACCGGGTGCGCCTTCGAGATGTGCACGCCGAGAAGGTCCGGGTCGAGGTCACGCTCGACGCCGTGGTGTTGTTGCAGGACCGGATCCAGCCGTTCGTCGTATCCACGCTCTCTGACGACTTCTCCTCCGCGCAGGTCGACTGCGGGCACCAGGTCATAGTCGTCCAGGTGGGCGACACCGTCGAGTGCACCGTCGCCGCGGGCGCACAGACCGAGCCGGTCGTCTTGAGCGTCGAGGACGAGGAGGGGCACGTCTCGATCGGCTAGGTTCCGCGCCTACCCTGGGCCGGTGAGCCCCCGGCAGCGTCGCCTCGTGGTCCCGGTCGCCCTGGCCGGGCTCCTGGTCCTCGTCGTGCTCGCAGCGGTGCTGAGGTGAGCGAGCCGCTGCTGCGGGCGCTCGCCAGGATGCGCAGCCACCTCCTCGACCCCGACGCCCTGGTCCGGGCGGTGGCCTCCGGGAAACAGAAGGGCACGACGCCCGCGTGGCGGCGCGCCGAGCTCCGCTACGTCGACCTCAAGGCCGGTCGGCACCTCCAGGTCACGACGTACGACGCCACGCAGGCGCACACCAGCAACTATGCGGCGGGCGACGCAGCCCGGGACGCGGTGGACGCCTTGCTCGACGTGCCGTTCGCCAACTGGCACGTCGACACCACCACGCAGAGCCACCAGCTGCGGGTCACCAAGCCGAACCAGGCCGTCGTGCACAGCAAGGACCGCGAGGAGGCGCTCGAGGCCGAGCGCGGCCACGACCGGGACAAGGAGCGGCTGCTGCCCTCCGACGACCCGCTGTTCCGGGCGCTCGGACTGGCCGACGCCGAGGGCCGGATCAAGCCGAGCCGGCAGGCCAAGCTGCGCCAGGTCGAGGAGTTCCTCCGGCTCCTCGACTCCGCCATCACCGCGGCGCTCGAGAAGGGCCACCTGCGTCGTCCCACCGCCGACGACCCGTTGCGGGTCGTCGACCTCGGCTGCGGCAACGCCTACCTCACCTTCACCGCCCAGCGGTTCCTCAGCGACGTGCGCGGGCTGCCGGTGCGGCTGACCGGCGTCGACGTCAAGGAGCAGTCCCGCGAGCACAACTCTGCGGTGGCCACGGAGCTCGGGATCGACGCTGAGTTCGTGGTCGGCTCGATCGCCGGCGCCGAGCTCGACGAGCGGCCCGAGGTCGTGCTGGCGCTGCACGCCTGCGACACCGCGACCGACGAGGCACTCGCCCGGGCCGTGGAGTGGGAGGCACCGCTCGTGCTCGCGGCGCCGTGCTGTCACCACGACGTGGCGGCCCAACTTCGCAAGGCCCCCACTCCGGCTCCCTACGCGATGGTGACCCGGCACGGCATCCTCCGCGAGCGGCTGGCCGACACGCTCACCGACGCCCTCCGCGCGTCGCTGCTGCGGCAGCAGGGCTACAAGGTCGACGTGGTGCAGTTCGTCGAGAGCCGGCACACCCCTCGCAACACGATGCTGCGCGCCACCCGGACCAGCGGTCCGGTCGCCGGTGGCGGAGTGCGCAAGGAGTACGACGAGCTCGTTGCCTCGTGGGGGATCACGCCACGACTCGCCGTGCTGCTCGGCATGGAGCCCGCGGGTGCGTGAGCTCCTCGTCGCGCTGCTGATCCCGGCGGCGTTCGTGGGTGCCGACGGCGGTGCCGCCGTCGAGCTGACCTTCCGGGACCCGGAGATCGTCGAGTCCAGCGGGTTGGCGCTGGTCGGCGACCTGCTCGTCACGACCAACGACTCCGGGGACGAGGGCCGGGTGTTCGCGGTGGACGCGGAGGGCCGGACCGTCGGGACGTCGCGGTGGTCGTCGGACCCCGACGACGTGGAGGCACTGGCCCCTGGCGTGGGCAGCTCGGTGTGGGTGGGTGACATCGGCGACAACACCGGCAACCGTGCCTCGATCCACGTCGCCTCCGTCCCGGTCGGCCGAGGGGAGATCGACGCCGACGGTCCGGCCTACGACCTCGTCTATCCAGATGGTGCCCGCGACGCGGAGTCGCTGCTGGTCCACCCGGTCACCGGGCGCCTCTACGTCGCCACCAAGGAGGTCTTCGGCGGCGTCCTCTACGCGGCACCGAAGGACCTGGACCCGGCCCGGCCCAACCGGCTGACCGAGGTCGGGCCGGTCGTCTCGATCGCGACCGACGCGGCGTTCTTCCCAGACGGACGACACCTCGTGGTGCGCAGCTACGAGAACGCCAGGATCTACGGCTTCCCGTCCCTGGAACCGATCGCCGATCTCGACCTGCCGGACCAGGAGCAGGGCGAGGGGGTGGCGGTCACCCCCGAGGGCGACCTGCTGGTCAGCACCGAGGGCCAGCACACCGACGTGCTCCGGGTGCCGCTGCCCGCCGAGGTCCGGGAAGCCATGGCGCCCCCGGAGACCGCGCCGCCCAGTCCGGCCTCGACCGGCCCGCCCGCCACCGAGTCCCGGGAGGACCGCGAGCTGCCCGAGAGCACGGAGACGGCGCGCAGCCCGTGGCCGTGGTTCCTCGGCGGCGTCTTCGGGCTCGGCATCATCGTCGTGTTGATGCGGTCGCTCCGCCGGCGCTGACAGCAGTCTCCGGGAGCCGAGTGGTTACCCCAGTGCCCCCAACGGGCCGCGGCTTGCGCTCCGCGCGCCCAGAGCACGCACCTCGCGGCGTTGCCGTCGCTCGCGAGACAACGTGGGTATGGCTTCGCTCCGGCGCCTTGCGATGCACGTACTCTGAGCACGCGGAGCATGAAGCCACGCCCCGTTGGGGACACTGTCGCCATGCCGCGCCTGCGCCGTACCTCTCCCGACCAGCCCGGCTGGACCCGGCGCCGCGCGGGCAAGGGGTTCGTCTACCTGGACCAGCACGGCGACCGTCTCGCGGAGGAGGACGCTCAGCGGGCCCGTGACCTGGTGATCCCGCCGGCCTGGCAGGACGTGTGGATCACCCCCTACCCCAACGGCCACCTCCAGGCGGTCGGCACCGACGACGCCGGCCGGCGGCAATATCTCTACCACCCGCAGTGGCGCGAGCGGCGTGACGCCGAGAAGTTCGACCGGATGCTGCTGTTCGGCAAGGCCCTAGCCAAGGCCCGCGAGCGGGTGCTCGTCGACCTCGGCCTGGAGGGGATGCCCCTGGAGCGGGCCTGCGCGGCGGCGGTGCGGCTGCTCGACCTCGGCTACTTCCGGATCGGCAACGACGTCTACGCCGACGAGAACGGCAGCTTCGGGCTCACCACCCTCGAGCGGCGGCACGTGCGCCGCCAGCAGGACACCCTGATCTTCGCCTTCGTCGGGAAGTCCGGCGTCGAGCACGAGATCACCATCGACGACGCGGTGGTCATCGAGGCGATCGAGATCATGCGCCGCCGGCGCAGTCGGGACGACCCGAGCCTGCTCGCCTACAAGTTCGGCCGTGGCTGGCGGTCCGTGCTGCCCGAGCTGGTCAACGACTACGTCAGGGAGTCGACCGGACTGGAGTCGACGGCCAAGGACTTCCGCACCTGGCACGCGACCGTGCTCGCCGCCGCGGCGCTCGCCGAGACCCCCGAGGCAGGGGAGACCAAGGCGTCGCGCAAGCGCGCCGTCGTGGGCGCCATGAAGGAGGTGGCCTCCTTCCTCGGCAACACCCCGACCCTCGCCCGGTCGTCGTACGTCGACCCGCGGGTGATCGACGCCTACGAGCGGGGCAGGTCCATCGAGAAGGCGACCCGGCGGAACTACGAGACCACCGACGAGCGGCAGGCCGCACTCGAGCGCGCGACGCTCAAGCTGCTGAGGGAGTTCGAATGAGGATCACCGTCGTCCAGGGCGACATCACCCAGCAGGACGTCGACGCCGTGGTCAACGCCGCCAACCGGGCGATGCGGGGTGGTGCCGGTGTGGACGGCGCGATCCACCGGGCCGGCGGACCCGCGGTGCTCGAGGACTGCCGACGGCGGTTCCCGCGTGGCCTCGCGACCGGCGACGCCGGCTGGACGACGGCGGGCGAGATGGCCGCGCGCTGGGTCATCCACGTGGTGGGCCCCAACCGCAACGCCGGCGAGACCGACCGCTCGCTGCTCACCTCCTGCTATGCGCGGGCCCTCGAGGTCGCCGACGAGCTCGGAGCGCGTACGGTCGCGTTCCCGCTGGTCAGCGCCGGGGTCTACGGCTGGCCGAAGGACGACGCGATCGCCGCACCGCTCGAGGTGTTCCGTACCGCCGCGACCCAGGTCGAGGAGGCGCGGATCGTGGCGTTCGACCGCGCGACCTACGACCTGGTCAGCCGTGCCGTCTCTCGAGAGTGAGGCGGTCGATGACGGTGCCGGCCGTGTCCAGGGACACGAGCTTCAGCCGGGCCACACCGGCCTCGTCCCGAGGGACCGCGTCGAGGAACGCGATGCTGTGCGTCTCGTCGGTGAGCGCTGACCAGTCGGTCGCCTCGGGCACCCTGGCGCCGCCCTCGACGGTCACGTAGGAGACCGGCAGGCCGCCGGTCGGGTAGACGGCCTGGCCCGCGCCGCCTGCGGTGAGGTACGTCGTTCCGCGGCTGCTGTCGACGGTGCCGCCGGTGGGCGACTCGAGGACCGGCCGGCCGCCGCGCAGCAGGTGGGTGCGTTCGTAGCAGTGGTTGTGGCCGTTGACGACCAGGTCGACGGAGAACGTGTCGAAGATCGGCTCCCACCGTGACCGGTTGCCCCCGTCGGACCCGTGCACCAGGTTGGTGCAGTACATGCAGTTGTGGAAGCCGACGACGATGAAGTCGACGTCCGGGTCGGCCCGCAAGGCGGTGAGCCGGCGGGTCAGCCAGCGGTCCTGGGCCGACCCGAGGTAGTCGAGGTTGCGGGCGATCTCGTAGGACGCGTCGTTGCCGTCGAGCGCGACGAACCCGACGTTGCCGTAGACGAAGGAGTAGGTGACCGGCGCGCCCCGCACACCGTTGCCGGGCAGCTCGAAGCGGTCGAGGTAGCCGGCGTAGCCCAGCTCTCCGTTGCCGGCTTCCATCTCGTGGTTGCCGACAGTGGTCATCCAGGGATGGCGGGAGGCGCTGGGCTCGATCTGGCGCAGCCACCGGTCCCAGACCGCGAAGTCCTGGGTCTCCGGACCGCCGGCCCCGCTGCCGCCGCTGGAATCCGCGTAGCAGAGGTCGCCCACGACGAAGGAGAAGTCCGGGCGCATGCGGCGGATCAGGGCCACGTGGGCCGCGGCGGCGGCGTTGACACCCATGTCACCGAAGGCCGCGAAGCGGAAAGGCTTGCTCAGGCGGGGAGCGGTGCGGAAGGTGCCGGTGACCGGGGTGCCACCGCCGTGCGTCAGCCGGTAGTAGTAGCGGGTCCCTGGTCGCAGCCCGCGCAGGTCGACGTGGTGGTAGACAGAATTCACGTCCTTCGATGGACGGCTGTCGGCGAGCACCTTCAGGCCGTAGGACCGGTCGAGGCCGAGCTCGAGCCGCGGGCGGCGAACCGAGGCAGGGGTCGACCACGAGACCGCCATCCGGTGTCGTGGGTCCGAGCCGAAGGCGAGGTGGACTCCCGCGGGCCGTGTCGCCGACGCTGCGGGCGGCACCCACAGCAGCGGGCTCGCGACGGTGGCAGCCGCGCCGGCGCCCAGCACAGCGCGGCGGGAGAGCGGCCAGTCGTCGGTCAGAGCCGCTCCACGACCCAGTCGATGCAGGCGGTGAGCGCCTCGACGTCGGAGGGGTCGATGGCGGGGTACATCGCGATCCGGAGCTGGTTGCGGCCGAGCTTGCGGTAGGGCTCGGTGTCGACGATGCCGTTGGCGCGAAGGACCTTGGCGATCCGGGCGGCGTCGATGTCGTCCTGGAAGTCGATGGTGCCGATGACCAGTGAGCGGTGCGCCGGGTCGCTGACGTAGGGGAACGCGTACGGCGACGCCTCAGCCCACCCGTAGAGCGTCTCCGAGGACTGCGTCGTGCGCTCGACCATGCCCTTGAGACCGCCCTGGCTGTTCATCCAGTCGAGCTGCTCGGCCATCAGGAACAGCGTCGCGACAGCGGGGGTGTTGTAGGTCTGGTTGAGCCGCGAGTTGTCGATCGCGGTCTTGAGGTTGAAGAACGCCGGGATGTGCCGACCGGACGCCGCGATCCGCTCGGCCCGCTCGATGGCGGTCGGCGAGAACGTCGCGACGAACAGGCCGCCGTCGGAGGCGAAGGACTTCTGGGGCGCGAAGTAGTAGACGTCGGTCTCGGTCAGGTCGACCGGCAGGCCGCCCGCGCCGGAGGTGGCGTCGATGAGCACCAGCGACCCGGGGTCGGAGCCCTCGGGCCGGACGACGGGTGCCATCACCGCGGTCGAGGTCTCGTTGTGCGCCCAGGCGTAGGTGTCCACTCCGGCCTCGGCCACCGGCTCCGGGCGCGAGCCGGGCTCGCTCTTGATGACGCTCGGGTCGTCGAGCCACGGAGCCGCGCTCACCGCGGTCGCGAACTTGGAGGAGAACTCACCGAACGACAGGTGCTGGCTCTTGCGCTCGATCAGCCCGAACGTCGCCACGTCCCAGAACGCCGTCGCGCCGCCGTTGCCGAGGACGACCTCGTAGCCGTCGGGCAGCGGGAAGAGCTCGGCCAGCCCGTCCCGCACCCGGCCCACCACGTTGCGCACGGGGGCCTGCCGGTGCGAGGTGCCCATCAGGCTGGACCCGGTCGCGGCGAGGGCGTCGAGGTGGCCGGGCTGGATCTTGGAGGGACCTGCGCCGAACCGTCCGTCGACGGGCTTGAGGTCGGCGGGGATCGTCAGGTCGGTCATGGCACTAGTGTCTCAGCCTGCCCACCCCGTCCCGACGAGGAGTCCAGTGCCCGAGCCCTACCCGGACCCGATGCCGGCACTGCGCATCGAGCGGGTCCCCTACGGTCATCCGGACGCGCAGCTCCTGGTGGAGGAGGTCCAGGCGGAGTACGTCCGCCGCTACGGCGGCCGCGACGAGACCCCGATCGACCCCACCGCGTTCGACCCACCGGAGGGCGCGTTCTTCGTCGGCTACCTCGTCATGGGCGAGGGCGCCGACCTGCCCGTCGCGACCGGCGCCTGGCGGCTGCGCTCCGACGTGGAGGCGCTTGGCTCGCGGCGTACGGCCGAGGGGAAGCGGATGTACGTCGTCGCGTCGGCGCGCCGGGCCGGTCACGCGCGCACCATGCTGGCCCACATGGAGCGCACGGCCGCCGAGGCCGGCGCCGAGGTGATGATCCTCGAGACGGGCACACCTCAGCCCGAGGGGATCGCCCTCTACGAGTCGTCCGGCTATGTGCGCGTCCCGGGCTTCGGCCACTACGCCTGGTCCGATGACAACCGGTGCTTCGCGCGGCGCCTCGACGACCTCTAGATTGCCGCCATGGGCATCTTCGGCGGGAGCGCGCAGGACCAGGTGGACTTCGACGGCCTCAAGGACCGGGTGACCAAGCTCGAGGCCGCGGTCGCGGCACTCCAGCTGCAGCTTGCCCAGGTCTCCTCGACCGCCGCCCCGGCAGGAGCGGTGGCCGCGACACCGGTCGCCGGGACCGAGTGGATGTCCGAGGTCCGGCGGCTCAAGGAGTCCGGCAACGTGATCACGGCGATCAAGCTCTACCGCGAGCACACCGGCCTGGGCCTCAAAGAGGCCAAGGACGCCGTCGAGGCGCTCTACTGAGCGACCGGCTGACCGTCCCGCTGACGTGCTGCTCCCGCTCAAGGTCGCCCAGGGCGTGCGCGACGGCTCGGTGACCCTGGCCTTCCGGCGCTGGCGGAAGCAGGACGTCGAGCCGGGCCGGCGCTTCACCACCGCGGCCGGGATGGTGCGGGTCGACGAGGTCACCGTCGTCGACCCGGCGGCGATCACCGACAAGGAAGCGCGGCTGGCGGGCTGGCCGGACGCGGACCGGCTGCGCAGGCGGCTCGACCCGGACGACTCGCTGCCGACCTACCGAGTCCGGCTCTCCTGGGACGGCGAGGACCCGCGGATCGCGCTCCGGGAGGACGCCGACCTGACCGAGGCTGACGTGGCGGCGATCGACACCCGGCTCGAGCGGCTCGACCGCGCGAGCAGCGAAGGGCCCTGGACGATGGCCACCCTCGACCTGATCCGCGCCCACCCGCAGCGCCGGGCGCCGGACCTGGCCGAGATGGTGGGCCGAGAGACCGCGCCGTTCAAGCTCGACGTCCGCAAGCTCAAGGCCCTGGGGCTCACCCGCAGCTTCGCCGTGGGCTACGAGGTCTCGCCGCGCGGGCTGGCCTACCTGAGCAAGACGACGCGCCGCCCCTGACTCGTCCGTTCGGGTGGTCTTCGCCGAACCCGCGGACAGACCCGCCCGGCCCTGCTTACCGTCGATCGGTGTCCAAGCTCCTGACCGCCCTTGCGCTGCTCGTCGCGCTCGCGCTGGCGCCCCCGGCGTACGCCGACGAAGAGCCGCCGCCCAGTGACGGGAGCGGCGAGGAGACCGCGCAGATCGAGGACTACGCGTCCTACGAGCCGCAGACGACCTGCCACCCCAAGCCGCGGGCCGGCACCAAGGTGCTCGCGGCCTGGCTGAAGAGCGAGCTCGGCGGGGGTGGCGGCGCCACCGGCCGCGCCTGCGGCGGCGGCGCGTCCGAGCACAAGGACGGCCGCGCCATCGACTGGACGCTGGACGCGACGAAGAAGACCGATCGCAAGATCGCCAAGGCCTTCCTCGAGCTGGTCTTCGCTGCCGACGAGGAGGGCAACACCCACGCCCTGGCCCGGCGGATGGGGATCATGTACATCATCTGGAACGACCACATGTACGCCGCGTGGGACCAGTTCGAGCGAGAGGACTACCTCTCCTCGAGCTGCAAGTCGAAGAGGAAGTGCTCCAAGACGCTCCGCCACCGCGACCACGTGCACATCTCGCTGTCGATGGCCGGCGCCAAGGGCAAGACGAGCTGGTACGACGGACGGATGTAGTCGCGATCAGACCAGCGTAGGAACGGGGATCAGCCGTTCCACTCCGACTGCCAGCCGTCGACCTCGTCGGCCTTGCGGGCCGGCGGGCCGGCGTAGATCGCCGACGGGCGGATCAGGCGTCCGGTCTGCTTCTGCTCCAGGATGTGCGCGGACCAGCCGCCGGTGCGCGCGCAGGTGAACATCGAGGTGAACATGTTGGCCGGCACGTCGGCGAAGTCGAGGACGATCGCGGCCCAGAACTCGACGTTGGTCTCCAGGACGCGGTCGGGGCGACGGGCGCGGAGCTCGGCGAGCGCTGCCTGCTCCAGGGCCTCGGCCACCTCGTAGCGCGGGGCGTCGAGCTCGCGCGCCGTGCGGCGGAGCACCCGGGCCCGGGGGTCCTCGGCGCGGTAGACACGGTGGCCGAAGCCCATCAGCCGTTCGCCGGAGTCCAGGGACTTCTTGACGTAGGCGTCGGCGTCGCCGGACTCCTCGACGGCTTCGATCATGCTGAGCACCCGGGCGGGGGCGCCGCCGTGGAGCGGACCGCTCATCGCGCCGATGGCGCCGGAGAACGCCGCGGCGACGTCGGCGCCGGTCGAGGTGATGACCCGGGCGGTGAACGTCGAGGCGTTCATCCCGTGCTCGGCGGCGGAGGACCAGTAGGCGTCGATCGCCTGCACGTGCTTGGGGTCGGCCTCGCCGCGCCAGCGGATCAGGAACTTCTCGGCGAGCGTGCGCCCCTTGTCGACCTCTCGCTGCGGGACGACCGGGGTGCCGAGGCCGCGCGCCGCCTGGGCGGCGTAGGACAGCACCATCACCGCGACCCGCGACAGGTCGAGGCGGGCCTGCTCGTCGCTGATGTCGTAGGTCTGGCCCATGCCCAGCATCGGCGCGAGCATCGCCACGGACGCCTGGACGTCGGCGCGGACGTCGCCGGTGTGGATGGCGATGTTGTAGGGCTCGGCCGGGGGGAGGCCGGGAGTGTAGGCGCCGTCGACCAGCAGCCCCCAGACGTTCTCGAAGGGGACGCGACCGACGATGTCCTCGATGTCGACGCCGCGGTAGCGCAGCGCCGAACCCTCCTTGTCGGGCTCGGCGATCTGGGTCTCGAACGCGACGACCCCTTCGAGCCCGTGGTGTACCTCTGGTCCAGCGCTGCCGTCAGCCATGCGGGCATTCTGCCCCACGCCCATCGGGCGCTAGGACGCCCGGCATGATCGGTCCATGACCGACCCGCTCGACGCGCTCGACACGGTGGCAGTGGCCCGCGCCGACTACACCCGAGGTGGCCTGACCGAGGCGGACCTGCTCGACGACCCGGTCGCGATGTTCCGGCGCTGGTACGAGCAGGCGTACGCGGCCGGGCTCCATGAGCCCAACGCGATGGTCGTGGCGACCGCCGACGCCACCGGCCGTCCCTCGGCGCGACTGGTGCTCCTCAAGGGTGTCTCCGACGACGGCTTCGTGTTCTACACCAACAAGCTCTCGCGCAAAGGCGTCGAGCTGCAGGCGAACCCGCAGTGCGCCCTGCTGTTCCCCTGGCACGGCCTCGAGCGTCAGGTCCGCGTCGACGGGGTGGCCGACCTGCTGCCGCAGGCGGACGTCGACGCCTACTTCGCGGTCCGCCCGCGCCAGTCGCAGGTCGGGGCATGGGCCTCGCGCCAGTCGCGACCCATCGCGAGCCGCGACGAGCTGGACCGGGAGTACGCCGCGTTCGCGGCCCGGTTCGACGGAGCCGTGGTCCCGACGCCCGAGGACTGGGGTGGCTACCTCGTCAGGCCTGAGGCAGTGGAGTTCTGGCAGGGCCGGCCCGGCCGGATGCACGACCGGCTGGTCTACCGGCGCGCCGACGGCGGCTGGCGCACCACCCGGCTGGCTCCGTAGATAGCCCGCTCGGGCCATGCCCAGGGCCGATCCGCAGACCTAGGCTGATCGGTCGTGACCAAGAGCCTGTTCCGCGGCAACCCGCGTCTCCTCATCGCGGCTGCGCCCTGGGTGGTCGTCGTGCTGGCGTTCAAGCTCGTCGTCGAGCTGACCGACGCGCACCTCTTCCAGCTCAGCCCCTTGCTGGCTGGCGCCATCGGCGCCGAGGTGTTCATCCTCGGCTTCCTGCTCAACGGCACCGCCTCCGACTTCAAGGAGGCCGAGAAGCTGCCCGGCGAGGTGGCCTCCAGCCTGGAGACGATCGCCGACGAGTGCCTGATCACGCACGAGGAGTTCCAGCTCCCCGAGGCCCGGACGGCCCTGCGTCAGCTCATCGAGATCAGCCGCTCGGTCCGGCAGTGGCTGATCCACGACCGCGGGCTGGACGACGTGCTCACCGACATCCGTGCGCTCAACGGCCCCTACCGCGTGTTCGCGCCGGTGATCCAGGCGGGGTTCACCACCCGGCTCAAGACCGAGCAGGCGGCGGTCCGCAAGCTCGTCCTGCGGATGGACACGATGCGCCGCACGTCGTACGTCGCCGCCGGCTATCTCATCGCCGAGGTGACGGCGGTGCTGCTGATGTTCGTCCTGGTCGTCACCGAGCTCGGCGAGAAGGGCCACGAGTTCACCGAGGTGATCACCCAGCTGGTGCTGGTGGGGCTCATCTCCTACCTGCTCATCTACCTGGTCAGCCTGATCCGTGACCTGGACAACCCGTTCGAGTACAAGGACGGCAAGCCCGGCGCCGCGGACGTGAGCCTCGAGGTGCTGGAACGCAACGAGGACCGCCTCCGGGCGCTGCTCGCCGCGATCGAGTCAGCCACACCCGCACCTGCCCCCGCGACGACCGCGCCTGCTCCGGCTGCCGTCGACGCGGCAACCCTCGAGGAGGCGGCGGAACCGCAGGTCTGAGCAACACGTCCGACCGCGGCCACCCCACAGACGTCAGGGTGGTCCGTGAGGACCGGTACATGGGGGGCCCGGGGAGGGGCCCGGACATCACGGACCACTCTGGCTTGCCAGTTGAACGTCTCACCGCATCGACGGCCGGCCGGTCTGAGCAACCTCTACCGGAATGCCCGAACCGCCTCGTAGTCGCAGCCATGACAGCGGCATGAGCGGACGTTCAGCGATGATGGACCGGTGCTGCTCGAAAACGTGGCCAACCGCCTTGGCATCTACTTCGTTGTAGCCAGTCTCGCTGGTCTTCTGGCCTGGTCGCAGTACCCGATAACATCCGCATGCCCCCTCGGCGACGACCGAGAGACTTTCCTTGCCTGCCTCGACCGCGCGCTGCTGGTGGAACGGTTGTGGGTGCTAATGCCTGTGGCGGTCACGGTGGCCGTGGTCGTCTTTGCTGAGAGGTATGCACGGCGAAGGCGACGCGTCCACCAAGACAGTTGAATACCTGTTCGTAGCCGCTCATCGGCTTGCCATGACAGCGGCATGATCGGCCGCGCAGACCTCGTGAGCGAGCGTAAGTGCGTGTGCTCAGGTCGAAACCGTTGTGCGCCACTTACGGTGCGGATGGCTGGCCAACCTGGAGGTGACATGACTGAGGAGACCCTGTCGGTCCGTGCCGGCCTGCTCGTTCTCGGACTGGCCTTCGGAGCCGTTCTTGAAGTCATCATCATTGCCCTGACAGACCTCGCTGGGCTCGGCTGGACTGCCATCTTCGTGGTCATCGGCGTCATTGTCTGCTTCAGCGTCGCATTGCTGGCTACCCGGCTGAGGAACGCTTTCGGTATGGGCTTGGTCCTTGGGACCGTGGCACCCCTTGTCCTCGGACTCGTCTGGGTCTCATTGCTCGCCGACTCGCTCGGCGGCGGCTGAAGGGCGCATCCGCTCACCGGCATGTCAGGACGACTCTCGACGCCCGCGCGAACGAGTTGAGGGGACGGGTCGGGGCGCGCTCGAGATCTCGGGATGACCTGTTCGTAGAGATGGTCAGTCGAGCTGCCGGGTTCCGTCACGTACTCGGAGGTAGAGCAGTCCGTGGGGGTCTTGCCATAGGTAGGTGGTGGGGTCGAGTTTCCAGTAGCGCCAGGCGGCGTGGGTCTTGAGGCGGTGGTGATGTCGGCAGAGGGGGGCGAGGTTGCAGTTGGGGCAGGTGGCGCCGCCGCTGTCGAAGGGTTTGATGTGGTCGCAGTCGCAGTGGCGGGCGGGGCGGGTGCAGTGGGGGTGGGCGCAGGTTTTGGTGGCCAGCTCGAGGATGTCGCGGTCCAGCCCGGCGGGGAGGTAGGTCTTGCGGGCGTGAGGGCTGTGGTGGTCGCAGTCGGTCTGGGCGGGGCAGGTGGTGCAGCCGCCGGCTCGGCCGCCGCAGTGTCGGATGGTGCGCACGGTCAGGGCGATGTCGTGGCGGCCGACCCAGTCGCGGATGACTTGGTCGAGGTGGGCGCGTTGGTCGGCGTCGGTGAGGACCGGGTCGAGGTGCAGCAGGTGGGGTTCGGTCAGGTGCAGGGAGGCGACCAGCTCGCGGACCCGGGTGGGTTTGGCGTCGAGGTCGCCCTGGAGCAGGGCTTGGGCCCGGGCCGGGTCGGCGAGGATCCCCAGGGCGATCGAGCGGCGGACGTCGAGCGACTCGTGCTGGTGGGCGGGCAGGTGCTTGAGGGCCTCGGCGAGGGCGGACAGGGTCTCGTCGAGGTTGAAGAGGTCGACGCAATCGGCGCTCGCCTCGAGGTCGGCGATGCCGTTGTGGTTGATCGACCGGGGGTCGATGGTGACGTGACGCCTGTCGAGGGCCTCGAGCTGGTCGAGCTCGCGTTCCTCGGCGTGCAGCCGCAGCATCGCCTCGTCGAGCAGCCGCTCCAGGACGACGGGTCCGACGGCGCCGTCGGTGGCGATCCGTTCGACCAGGGCGCGGTCGACGTAGGCGCACACGTCGTCGTGCTGGCCCAGCAGGGCCTGGGCGACCTTGCGGGCCCGCCACACCGGCAGCTGGCCCGCCTTGACCGCTTCCCAGACCCCGGGCGCCCGGTGGACCAGGACCAGCCCGTCGCGGATCAGGGCCTTGCCGGCCGTGGTGGTCATCGCGTTGGCGGCGGCGAACGCGGCGGGGGCGTCCCAGCGCAGCGCCGGCAGGCCGTGCCACTCCAGGTCCTCGGGGTCGGTCCCCTCGTAGGAGCCCGGGTCCAGCCACGACGGCAGGCTCGCCGGTCGCCAGGGCTCCTGACCGGGCAACGCGGGGTTGGCGTGGGCGTAGTCGACCGCCAGCACGATGATCCGCACCTCAGCTGAGTCGGCGCGGCGACGCTCGGCGGACACCTGCGTGAGCAGGTCCCGCACCAGGGGCGCGGAGCCCGAGGGAGCGTCGGCCAGGCGAGTCATCGTGATCCGATACTAACCGAACATACGTACGAATACAAGCACAATTGCCGGCCTGTTGAAAATGGAGTTGTGAGTGAGTGCTCACTCACTTACTCTCGCTCGTGTGAACGAGGCCGTACGTCGCGAGCGGGCCCGGCCGCTGGCTCCGGGGGACCGCAGGGAAGCGATCATCACCGCCACCCGCCCCCTCCTCTATGAGCACGGCCGGGACACGACCACCAAGCTGATCGCCGAGGCGGCCGGGATCGCCGAGGGCACGATCTTCCGCAGCTTCTCGACCAAGGACGAGCTGTTCGACGCGGTCCTCGAGCGCGAGTTCGACCCCGAGCCGTTCCTCGCCAGGGTCGCGGAGATCGACCCGGACCTGCCGCTTCGAGACCGGCTGGTCACCTACGTCCGGCTCCTCCAGCGGCGGTTCCTCGGCATCTTCCGGCTGATGGCGGCGATGGGGATGCCCAAGCCCCCGGCCAAGTTCCAGGACGAGCAGGTACGCCGTCGGCTTCACGACCACGGGCTGGTGACCGTCATCGCGGCCGACGCGGAGCGCCTCACCCTCCCGGTCGAGCGGGTGGCCGAGCTCGTGCGGGGGCTGACCTTCGCCGCGAGCCACCCCCATCTCACCGAGCAGCAACCGCTCACGCCCGAGGAGATCGTCGACGTGCTCCTGCGCGGGGTGCTGGGGCCGGCGAAGGAGGACGACTGATGCTGCTCCGGATCCTGCGCACCCACCTCGCCCCCTACCGTGCCTGGCTGGCGGTCCTCGTGGTGCTGCAGTTCACCTCGACGGTGGCGATGCTCTACCTGCCGAGCATCAACGCCGACATCATCGACAACGGCATCGCGGTGGGAGACAACGACTACATCCTGCGGATGGGCGCGCTGATGCTCGGCGTCTCGCTGCTGCAGGGGCTGTGCTCGGTGGTCGCCGTCGCCTTCGCCGCGCGTACGGCCATGTCCTTCGGGCGCGACCTGCGCGGCGCGCTGTTCCACCGGGTCGGCGCCTTCTCGGGCCGGGAGGTGGCGCAGTTCGGCGCCCCGTCCTTGATCACCCGGACGACAAACGACGTGCAGCAGGTGCAGATGCTCGCCCTGCTCACCTGCTCGCTCGCCGTCCAGGTGCCGATCATGATGGTCGGCGGCATCGTCATGGCGATGCGCGAGGACCTCGGGCTGTCGTGGCTGCTGGCGGTCGTGGTGCCGGCGCTCTTCTTGTCGGTCGGCGTCGTGGTGTCCCGGATGGTGCCGAGCTTCCGCGAGGTCCAGACGCGCATCGACGACGTCAACCGGATCCTGCGCGAGCAGATCAGCGGCATCCGGGTCGTCCGCGCGTTCGTCCGCGAGCCCCGGGAGACCCGCCGGTTCGCCGAGGCCAACGACGGCCTGACCGCGGTGTCGGTCCGGGCCGGCCGGTGGATGGCCACGATGTTCCCGTTGGTGATGCTGGTGATCAACCTCAGCAGCGTCGCCGTGATCTGGTTCGGCGGACACCGGGTCGACCAGGGTCAGATGCAGGTCGGGGCGCTCACGGCGTTCCTGAGCTATCTCATGCAGATCCTGATGAGCGTGATGATGGGGACGTTCATGCTGATGCAGATCCCCCGCTCCGCGGTCTGCGCGGACCGGATCGCGGAGGTGCTCGACACCCAGCCAAGCGTCGTCCCACCGGCGCACGGGACGACCGGCGTCGAGCTGCGCGGCCGGCTCGACCTCGAGGACGTCTCGTTCACCTACCCGGGAGCCGAGCAGCCGGTGCTCTGCGACGTCGGCTTCAGCGCCCGGCCCGGCGAGACGGTCGCGATCATCGGCTCGACCGGTGCCGGGAAGTCGACCCTGGTCAACCTGGTGCCGCGGCTGTTCGACGCCACCTCCGGGACCGTGCGCGTCGACGGGGTCGACGTCCGCGACCTCGATCCCGAGGCGCTGTGGTCGCGGATCGGCCTGGTCCCCCAGCAGGCCTTCCTGTTCACCGGGACCGTGCGCAGCAACCTGCTGCACGGCAAGCCCGACGCGACCGAGGCCGAGCTGTGGCACGCGCTGGAGGTGGCCCAGGCCCGCGACTTCGTCGAGCGGATGCCCGAGGGCCTGGACGCTCCGGTCGTCCAGGGTGGGACCAACCTCAGCGGTGGACAGCGGCAGCGCCTCGCGATCGCCCGGGCGCTCGTACGTCGTCCAGAGATCTACCTGTTCGACGACGCGTTCTCCGCCCTCGACCTGGCCACCGACGCCCGGCTCCGTGCGGCGCTGAAGCCCGAGACCCGGGAGTCGACGCTCGTCGTGGTGGCCCAACGGGTCAGCACGATCCGAGACGCCGACCTGATCCTCGTGCTCGAGGACGGTCGGGTCGTGGGCCGCGGCACGCACGCCGAGCTGCTGGCCGACAACGCGACGTACCAGGAGATCGTCACGTCCCAGCTCACGGCCGAGGAGGCAGCATGACCGCCACTGCGTCCCCGCCGGCCGGTGCTCCCAAGGGCGGCGCCGCGATGAAGCAGACCGAGCGCATCGAGGCGCCCATGGCCGGACCGGGCCGCGGGCCGATGGGCGGCGGCATGGTCGGCCAGAAGGCGGCGACGTTCAAGGCCTCGGCCAAGCGGCTGGCGCGCCGGATGGCTCCCGAGCGCGGCCGCGCCGTCGCCGTCGTGCTCCTCGCGGTCGGCAGCGCCTTCCTGCTCGCCTACGGCCCGCGCCTCCTCGGCCACGCGACCGACCTCGTCTTCGACGCGTTCCTCGCCGACCGGCCCGTCGACTTCGACGCGGTGCGCACGACGCTGCTGCAGGTCGTCGGGGTCTACGCCGGCGGCTCCGTCCTGGCGTGGGGGCAGGGCTACGTGCTCAACGACGTCGTGCAGGGCACCGTGCGCCGGATGCGGTCCGACGTCGAGGACAAGGTCAACGCACTGCCGCTGGAGTACTTCGACAAGCAGCCCCGCGGCGAGCTGATGAGCCGGGTCACCAACGACATCGACAACATCAGCCAGACCCTCCAGCAGACGATGAGCCAGCTGCTGACGTCGCTGCTGACCGTGGTCGCGGTCCTGTCGATGATGTTCTGGATCTCACCGCTGCTGGCGCTGATCGCCCTGGTCTCGGTCCCGATCTCCATGCTCGTCACCTCCCGGATCATGAAGCGCTCCCAGGGCGAGTTCATCGCCCAGTGGCGGCGGACGGGCCGGCTCAACGCGCACATCGAGGAGTCGTTCTCCGGCCACGCGCTCGTCAACGTCTTCGGCCGGCGGGCCGACGTCGAGCGGGAGTTCGCCGAGCAGAACGAGGCGCTCTACGAGGCGTCGTTCAAGGCCCAGTTCGTGAGCGGGCTGATCATGCCGGTGATGTTCTTCGTCGGGAACCTCAACTACGTCGTCGTCGCCGTGGTCGGCGGACTCCGGGTGACCAGCGGGACGCTGACCCTCGGCGAGGTGCAGGCGTTCATCCAGTACTCACGGACGTTCATGCAGCCGCTGACCCAGGTCGCGTCGATGGTCAACCTGCTGCAGTCCGGCGTCGCCTCGGCGGAGCGGGTCTTCGAGCTGCTCGATGCCGACGAGCAGGTCCCGGACAGCACCCCGGTCGTGCCGCCGTCGGGGCGCGGCGAGGTCAGGTTCGAGCACGTGTCGTTCAGCTATGACCCGGCGGAGCCGCTGATCGAGGACCTGTCCCTGGTCGCCAGCCCGGGCCAGACGGTCGCCATCGTCGGCCCGACGGGTGCCGGCAAGACGACTCTGGTCAACCTGGTCATGCGGTTCTACGAGCTGGACGGCGGCCGGATCACCCTGGACGGCACCGACATCACCCAGATGCCGCGCTCGGCCCTGCGCGGCCGGATCGGCATGGTGCTCCAGGACACCTGGCTGTTCCGGGGCACGATCCGCGACAACATCCTCTACGGCCGGCCCGAGGCGACCGAGGTCGAGCTGCTCGAGGCCGCGCGGGCGACGTTCGTCGACCGGTTCGTCCACTCGCTGCCCGACGGCTACGACACCGTGGTGGACGAGGACGGCGGCAACCTGTCGGCCGGTGAACGCCAGCTCATCACCATCGCGCGCGCGTTCCTGGCCGAGCCGGAGCTGCTCATCCTCGACGAGGCCACCTCGTCGGTGGACACCCGCACCGAGCTGCTGCTCCAGCACGCGATGGCGGCGCTGCGCAGCGACCGGACCTCCTTCGTCATCGCCCACCGGCTCTCGACCATCCGCGACGCCGACGTCATCTTGATGATGGAGGACGGCCGGATCGTCGAGCAGGGCGACCACGACTCGCTGCTGGCGAGCGGAGGCGCCTACGCGCGGCTCTACCGGTCGCAGTTCGCCGCGGCCGTCGCCTGACCAGCCGGACCGGTGAGCAGAGCCGGTCAGCGGAACAGACGGTCCGGCTCGCGGGAGCCGCCCCGGCGCACGAGCCAGGCCTCGGTGATGTGGGTGAACATCGCCTCGGCGGCGCCCTCCGGGTCGTGCGCCGCGATCCGCAGGTAGATGTTGCGGTGACCGCGGTTGGAGGCGACGCACAGGTCGGGCCGGATCTCGCCCATGTAGCGGGCGGTGTTGACCACCTGGCTCTCCAGAGCCCTGACCACGGCGCGGGCGATCCGGTTGCCGGACGTTCGCATGATGGTGTCGTGGAAGGCGCGGTCCTGCACGGCGTAGGCGGCCGGGTCGTCCACGAGGGTGTCCATGGTGGCGACCAGCCGCTCCAGCTGCTCGAGGGTCTCGTCGTCGGCATGCCGGGCCGCCACGTGCGCCATGTCCGACTCGAGGATGCGCCGGGTGACGACGAGATCGTCCAAGACGTCCAGCCCGCCCTCCTCGGCGATGCTCGCGGTGAGCACGAGCTCATCGAGCATGTTCCACATCACGGGTGGGTTCACGGTGGTCCCCGAGCCGCGACGCACCTGGACCAGGCCCTTCTCCTGGAGCACCTTGACCGCCTCGCGGACCACCGTGCGACTCACCGAGAAGCTCTCGCACAGCGCCGGCTCCGACGGCATCGACGAACCGGGCGGATACTGCCCCCGGACGATGCGCTCCACCAGGTCGCCGGTCAGCGCGCTGGCGAGGTTGGCCGGTCGTCGAGACCACTCCGGGGGACCCGGGACGTCGCCCATCGCTGTCTCTGGCCCTGCACTCGTCACTCGGACCTCCATCGATCGCCCCGCAGACGCCACCCAGACGCCGGTCGTCGGGTGCCCACGACCGCAGTATAGACATCTGACGATTGACATCAGACGTCATACGACTTATGTTCTCTCAAATTCCATGGCCGAGGCGTCCAGCCACGGCCCCTGACTGGGAGCGAGCGGCGATGAAGCGACGTCTCTGGCCCGCGGCCGTCATGGCGATGGCGCTGGCCTTGCTAGGTGCATGTGGAGACTCCTCGGGGGATGGGTCGTCCAGTGATGCCGACCTGACGGTGTGGGTCGACGCCGCTCGGCTCCCGGCGGCGGAGGCCTACGTCGAGGCGCACCCCGACCTCGACGTGGACGTCGTCACCTACGACGGGAACGGCAACGGGGCGACGACGATGCAGTCCAAGATCCAGCTGTGGAACCGGTCCGGCGAGGGCTGGCCGGACGTCGTCTTCAGCCAGCAGGTCAACGACCCGGTGTGGATGGCCCAGGAGCCGTTCGAGTTCGCCGCACCGCTGGAGGAGATCATTCCCGAGGACATCCGCAGCGAGTGGCCGGACACGTCACTGGCCCAGTGCACGATCAACGGCAAGCTCTACTGCCTCCAGGACAACCTCGCCCAGGTCGTGCTGTGGGTCAACCAGAAGAAGATGGACGAGTTCGGCTACACCGTCCCCACCACGTGGCAGGAATGGGCCGCGCTGGGCGAGAAGGTGGCGGCCGAGCACCCGGGCTACATCGTGGGCAACATCGGCGACTCCTACAGCCACTGGATCTACTTCTGGGGCAACCAGTGCCCGCTCCAGCAGCTCGAGGGTGAGGCGGTCAAGATCGACCCGGCCGACGAACACTGCACGCGGACGGCGGAGCTGCTCGACCCCTTGATCGAGAACGGCGCGGTTCCGCCGCTCAGCGTCTTCACCCCCGACTTCGCCCAGACCTACGGCGGCGCGGACGACAAGATCCTGACGATGCCCGGACCCGCGTGGTACGCACAGGCCGTGTTCGGTGACGCGCTGCAGGTTCCCGCCGGTGAGATGACAGCGGCACCCGCCTTGCAGTGGGAGGACGAGCCAGTGACCACCGGCCAGGTCGGCGGCGGACCGTGGATCATCTCGCGGCACTCCGAGGACCTCGAGGCCGCGGCGGACTTCGTCACCTTCGTGACGACCGAGTTCAACCCGAAGGGCAAGGATGCGAGGCCCGGCTACCCGGCGTACGCGCCGGCCGCCGAGGAGTGGCTGGCGGACCTGGCGGCCAACCCCTACTTCGCGGCAGACCCCACGCCGGCGCTGCAGACGGCTGCCGACCAGATCTGGTCGGGCTGGAGCCTGGTGACCTACCCCGACCAGCCGGTCTGGTCGGACACCGTGGTCTCGAAGCTGGTGGCCGGCGAGTCGCTCAGCTCGCAGTTGGAACCTCTCGGTGAGGCGCTCGCCAACGCGGCTGAAGCGGCTGGGTATGCCGTTGTCGGCAACTGATGCCTCGGGGCCCGTGCAGGCCAGGCGCACACATGGCCTGCACGGGTGGCGGGGCTTCGCGTTCGTCGCCCCCTACCTGGTGCTGCTCATCCTGTTCGGCGTCCTGCCGATGCTCTACGCCGGCCTGCTCGCCTTCACCAACGAGAGCGGCGGCTGGGCCGGGTTGCAGAACTTCACCGACACCGCCCGTGACTACCGCTTCATGCCGGCCCTGGTGCACGTCCTGGTCTACACGAGCGTCTGGCTGAGCCTGCTCATCGTGTTCGTCGTCGGGCTCGCGCTGCTGCTGCACGGGCGAGCGAGCCGGGCGTCCTCGACCTTCCGGTTCCTCTACTACCTGCCGGGCGCCCTGGCCGGCGCGGCCTCGGTCCTGGTCTGGCTCTTCATGCTCGACCCGTCGGTCAGCCCGGCGTCGTTCCTGGTGCGCACCGTCCTGGACGCGGACCTCTTCATCGAGGCGATCGCGCCCGGCAAGCTCCCCTTCATCTTCGCGATGATCGCGTTCTGGACCGGGGCGGGCGGTTGGGTGGTGGTCCTCTACGGGGCGCTGAACACGATCCCGCAGGAGCTGGAGGACGCGGCGCGCATCGACGGGGCCGGGCCCCTGACGCTTGCCCTGCGGCTGAAGCTCCCGCTGATCCGCAAGTGGATCGCCTACATGGTCATCCTGTCGTTCGCGACCGGCACCCAGCTCTTCGTCGAACCGCAGCTGGTCAACCAGGCGAGCCTGGGCATGGTCCCCGACACCTGGTCGTCCAACCAGCTGGCCTACCAGCTGGCCTTCCGGTACGCCGACTTCAACGCCGCCGCCGCGATCTCCGTCGACCTCCTGGCCATCGGTTTGCTGGGCGCCGTCGTGATCATCTCGCGCACCGGGCTGTTCAAGGTCGAGGACTGATGGGTCTCCTGCTGCGCGGCGTCCGGGCCGTGGTCCTCGCGGCGTTCGCGGTCTTCTTCGTGGCCCCGATGGTCTGGCTGGTCCTCGCCCCCACGAAGTCCGACGCTGACCTGGTCGCGAGGGGACCGTTCACCTTCGGTAGCTTCGACCAGGTCGCGCGCGCGTGGGAGCACCTGCACGCCTTCAGCGACCACATCTACGTGACCTGGATCGGCAACTCGCTGCTCTACGCGGTGAGCGCCACCGCGATCGTCCTGGTCACGGCGATCCCGGCCGGCTACACCCTGGCCCTCGGCAGCTTCCCCGGCCGGCGGCTCGTGCTGACGACGACCTTGGTCGTGATGATCATGCCGGCCGCGGCCCTGGTCCTTCCCATCTTCCTCGAGCTCAACGCGCTGAACCTGATCGGGAACGTCTTCTCGGTGATCCTGCCGTTCGCGTTCTTCCCGTTCGGGGTCAACCTGGCCTACATCTACTACTCGACCGCGATACCGCGCGAGCTGCTCGACGCCGCCCGCGTCGACGGCTGCGGGGAATGGGCCACCTTCCGCCACATCGCACTGCCCCTGGCGAAGCCGGTGGTCGCGCTCGTGCTGTTCTTCAGCTTCGTCTCCGACTGGAACAACTTCTTCCTGCCCTACACCGTGCTCGCCGACTCCCGGCAGTACCCGATCCAGGTGGGGCTGTCGCAGCTGCTGTCGTCGACGCCGTCGTTCAACCCGGCCACCGGTGGCGGCGGCCAGCAGGTGGGCATCTTCCGGCCCGAGCTGGCGCTGGCGACCCTGCTCGCCGTGATCCCGGTCGCGATCGTCTTCATGCTGTCGCAGCGCGCCCTGGTGCGCGGGCTGGTCGGCGGCGGGGTCAAGGAGTGACATGCGGATCACCGGCTATCGGACCCTCACCACGGTCCACGACTGGGGACGCCCCGTGGGTGACGCCAACGGCGTCTTCCACGACGGGCTCGTCGCGGTCCCCATGGTCCTCGTCGACACCGACGAAGGCATCACCGGCGTCGGGCTGGGCCCGCACCTGGGACTGAGCAGCCTGTTCACCGCCCTCGACGGAGAGGACCCGCGGGCGACCGTCGCGCTCTACGACCGGATGCTCCACCACGTGTTCAAGGCCGGCCACGGCGGAGCCCTCTTCGGGACCATCGGCGCGCTGGACTCGGCGCTGTGGGACATCAAGGCCAAGGCCGCCGGTCAGCCGCTGTGGCGGCTGCTGGGGGGCCGCGACCGGGTGGTGCCGGCGTACGCCTCGGGGCTGGACATCGCCTTGTCCGAGGACGAGCTCGCGGAGGTCTACCGGACCTATGCCGAGCGAGGCCTGCGGGTGGCGAAGCTCAAGGGAGGGCTGGACGTCGGCGAGGACCTGTCCAGGCTGACGCTGGTCCGCGAGGTCCTCGCCGAGGGCAACCCGGGGTCGCGCCCGGGCCTGATGATCGACGCGAACGAGTCGTGGACCGGCAAGCAGGCGGTCCGGCACGTGGCCGAGCTCGAGCGTGCCGTGGACCTCATCTGGGTCGAGGAGCCGGTCCGCCGCTGGGACGCTTCCGGGATGGTCGCGGTCGGCCGCGGCGTTCGGGCCTCGGTCGCGTCGGGGGAGAACCTCACCGGGCTCGAGCAGTACCGGCCCCTCCTCGCTGCCGGTGCCCTGGACGTCGTCCAGACGGCGTCGGGCTGGGGGGTGACCCACTTCCTCCGGGTGGCCGCCCTCGCCCATGCCCACGACCTGCCGGTCAGCCCGATCGGCACCACGCCGATCGGCCTGGTCCACGCCGCGACCGCCGTTCCCAACCACATCGCCACCGAGCTCCAGGACCTCAGCCCGCCGACCGGTCTGTCGGTCGACGTCCACGTCGAGGGGGGCCGGTTCGTGCTCGGGGAAAGCCCCGGCCTGGGGGTGACCGTGGACGAGGAGGCGATCGCGCTGGTCGACCCCCCGGACATCGTCCCCTTGCGGACCGGCCCGCACATCCGGCCGGCACACGCGGGCAGGCGGCTCGACTTCGAGCCTTCTTGATGGACGTCCGCCGGACGCCGCACGGTCTGAGGCTGACCGAGCTGGGGTTCGGCGGCGCGCCGCTGGGCAACCTGCACTCCGCCATCACCGACGACGAGGCGAGCGACGCGGTGCGCGCTGCCTGGGACACGGGCCTGCGCTACTTCGACACGGCACCGCACTACGGCCTCGGCCTGGCCGAGCGAAGGCTGGGCCGAGCTCTGCGGGCCTACCCCCGAGAGGAGTACGTGGTGTCCACCAAGGTGGGCCGCTGGTTGGAGCCGTCGGACGACGGTGGCCAGCCCGACCCCGAGGGGTTCGCCGTGCCCGCGAGCCATCGCCGGGTCTGGGACTTCAGCCGGGACGGCGTGTTGCGGTCGATCGAGGCCAGCCTCGAGCGCCTGGGCCTGGACCGCATCGACCTCGTCCTGATCCACGACCCGGACGACCACGCCCGTGAGGCGCTCGAGGAGGCTGCTCCGGCGCTGTCCCGGCTGCGCTCCGAAGGGGTCATCCGTGGATACGGAGCGGGGATGAACCAGGCGCCGATGCTCGCCCGCTTCGTCCGCGAGAGCGACGTGGACGTCGTCATGGTGGCCGGGAGGTACACCCTGCTCGACCAGTCGGGCGAGGACCTCCTGTCGGTGGCGCTCGAGCAGGGGGTGGGGGTCCTCAACGCCGGCATCTTCAACTCGGGCCTGCTCTCCCGGCCACGACCGGGACCGGGCGCCCCCTACGACTACGGTCCGGTCCCGGCTGACGTGCTCGAGCGTGCGACCCGGATCGCCGAGGTCTGCGAGGAGTTCGGCGTCGACCTGCCGACCGCGGCGCTCGCGTTCGCCGGCCGTCCCCCCGCGGTGTCGAGCGTGGTGGTCGGCCTGCGGTCACCCGCCCAGGTGCGTGACCTGGTCGTGCGCTGGGAGCGCCGGGTCCCGGACGGCCTGTGGGCCGCTCTGAGCGCCCTGCGCCTGGTCGCACCCACGAGGGCCACGTGACCGGAAAGTCCGTTGTCGCGGGTTGGGTTGTCCTTCTACTCTCGTCCTACACGGGAAAGGAGGTGGTCCGAAGAATGAATTCTTTGAGGACGCGTGAGGTGGCTGCCCGCTAGCAGCCCTCCCAGAAATGGGCACAGCAAGACGTGGGGTTGAGAGACCCCGCGAGCTGCTGGTGAATCCAAAGCAGCTACCCGACCCGCAGGCGAACCGGGAACGTCCCCCGGTGCGGCCCCTCCGCAGGGACCACGTCTGCGGGTTGCTGCATTTCGCTCGCCCGGAATATAGTTGCCTACGACAACCTTTTGCCCAGCATGACGGACGTGCGTGCAGTGACTGCGATCGACCACACCGACGCCGAGGCGGCTGCCGGCCCGGCCGCGCCGATGTCCCACCGGGAGATCCTCGAGGCGCTGTCCGGGCTCCTGCTGGCGATGTTCGTGGCCATGCTGTCCAGCACCGTGGTCACCACCGCGCTCCCGGTGATCGTCACCGACCTGGGGGGCACCCAGACCGGCTACACCTGGGTCGTCGTCGCCACGCTGCTCGCCATGACGGCGACCACGCCCATCTGGGGCAAGCTGGCCGACCTGTTCTCCAGGAAGCTGCTCGTGCAGTCCGCGCTGGTCATCTTCTCGGTCGGCTCCGTGCTCGCGATGCTCGCGCCCGACATGGAGACCCTCATCGCGGCCCGGGTGGTGCAGGGCCTCGGCATCGGCGGCCTGACGGCGCTCGTCCAGGTCGTGATCGCGACCATGGTCAGCCCGCGCGAGCGGGGGCGCTACACGGGCTACGTCGGCGCGACCTTCGCGCTGGCCACGGTCAGCGGCCCGCTGGTCGGCGGTGTGGTCGTGGACTCCCCGCTCGGCTGGCGCGGCACGTTCTTCATCGGCATCCCGGTCGCCCTGGCGGCGTTCCTGGTCCTGCAGGCCAAGCTGAAGCTGCCGGTGGTGCGCCGGCCGGTGCACATCGACTACGCCGGCGCCACCCTGCTCGTCGCGGGAGTGAGCATCCTGCTGGTCTGGGTGTCCTTGGCAGGCAACCAGTTCGCCTGGGCCTCGCCCGTGACCGCGTTGCTGGTCCCCGGCGGCCTGCTCGTCCTGGCCGCCGCCCTCTGGGTCGAGACGCGTCGCGCCGTGGACCCGGTGATCCCGATGCGGCTCTTCCGCGACCGGACCACGGCCCTGGCCACCGCGGCCTCCATCTTCGTCGGCGTCTCGATGTTCGGCGCGACCGTCTACCTCAGCCAGTACTTCCAGAGCGCCCGCGGCATGTCGCCGACCGAGGCAGGGCTGATGTCGGTGGCGCTGGTCGGCGGGCTGCTGGTCTCGAGCATCGCCACCGGCCGGATCATCAGCGCGACCGGCCTCTGGAAGCGCTACCTCGTGGGTGGCATGGTGCTGGTCGTGGTCGGCATGGGTCTGCTCGGCACGATCGATGCGACCACCTCGCTCGTCTGGATCGGTGTTTTCATGGCGGTCCTCGGGCTGGGCCTGGGCGCGACGATGCAGAACCTGGTGCTCGCCGTGCAGAACAACACCGCGCAGGCCGACATGGGCGCGGCGAGCTCGGTCGTCGCCTTCTTCCGCTCGATCGGCGGGTCGGTCGGGGTCTCGGTGCTGGGGGCGCTGCTCGCCCACCAGGTCGCAGGCTCGGTCATGGCCGGCCTGGCCGACCTGGGGATCGACGGCAGCCACCGCAGTGGCGCCATCCCGGACCTCGAGGCGCTGCCCGCGCCGGTGCGTGCCCTCTACGAGACGGCCTTCGGCGAGGCGACCGGCCACGTGTTCCTGGCCGCGGTGCCCTTCGCCGTGGTGGCGCTCGGCTGCGTGCTGCTCATCCGCGAGGTGCCGCTGCGCACCACGCTCGACCTCGACGAGACCGCATGACTGCGGCGCGCGGTGAACAGCTGCGCCGCCTCGAGGCCGAGGTCGGCGTGCTGATCCGCCGCATCCGCCGGGTCATCCACGAGCGGGCCCGCGCCGTGCACCCGGAGATGCAGCCCTCGGCCTACCTCCTCCTCGCCTGGCTGGCCGAGGAGGGCCCGGTCCGGGCGTCCGCTATCGCCGAGAGCTTCGGCATCGACAAGGGCGCGATCTCCCGCCAGCTCCAGCACCTGGTCGAGCTCGGCCTGGTCACCCGCCAGCCCGACCCGGCCGACGGGCGCGCGACGCTGGTCGCGGCCAGCGACGACGCCGTACGCCGGATGGCCGACGTCGCCGCCCACCGGCGCAAGTGGCTGGACGAGCAGCTCGGCGACTGGTCGGCGGACGAGCTGGCCGGGTTCGTGGACACGCTGGCCCGCTACAACGACGCGCTCAGCGGCTGACCCACGCAGCGGTGTCGGGCGGCAGCAGGCCGCCGGCGAGCTCGCCGCTGGTGATCACGACCTCGCCGGACGGGAGCTCCACCGGCTCGGTGCCCGCGTTGAGCACGACCGTCAGGCCGCCACGGCGCAGCGCGAGCACGTCACCGTCGGTCGTCAGCAGCTCGACGTCGTCCCCGGAGCCGAGGGCGTGCTCGCGCCGGGCGGCCAGGGCGCGGCGGTAGAACGCGAGCGTCGAGTCCTCGCCGTTGCGCTCGGCCTTCTCCTGGGCCTCGACCGTGAGCCCCGACCAGTCGAGCGGCTGGGGGATCCATGGCTGTGCGTGACCGGGACCGAAGGCGTAGGGCGGCTGGTCGCCGGCCCACGGGATCGGCACCCGGCAGCCGTCGCGACCGACCCAGTCGGACTCCCGCGGGGTGCCCTTCTGGCGGAGGTAGGCCGGGTCCTGCCGGTGCTCGGGGGCGACGTCCACCTGCTCGAGACCGAGCTCCTCGCCCTGGTAGAGGTAGGCGGACCCGGGGAGCGCCAGCATCGTGAGAGTGGCCGCCCGCGCCCGGGCCAGGCCCACTGGCCCACCGCCGTAGCGTGTGGTGTGGCGGACCACGTCGTGGTTGGACAGCACCCAGGTGGGCTGCGCGTGTACGTCGGCGAGCGCCGCGAACGTGCCGGTGACGACCTTCGAGAACGCGGCCGCGGACCAGTCCGCGAGCAGCCAGTCGAAGTTGAACGACTGCTGCATCTCGTCCGCCCGGACGAAGCGGGCCATCGACTCCGGTGTCTGCGTCCACGCCTCGGCCACGCACATCCGGTCGCCGTCGTAGTCGGCGAGCACCCGGTGCCAGCGGCGGTAGACGTCGTGGACCTCGGGCTGGTCCCACATCGGCTCGTCCGCGCCGACTCGCTCGACCATCGGGCCGTGCCCTGCCTCGTGGGCGGCGGGCACGACCTGGTCGCGCAGGCTCGCCTCCTTGACCAGGCCGTGGGCGACGTCGACGCGGAACCCGTCGACGCCCCGGTCGAGCCAGAAGCGCAGCACGTCCTCGAACATGTCGCCGACCTCGGGGTTGCGCCAGTCGAGGTCGGGCTGAGTGGTGTCGAAGAGGTGGAGGTACCACTGCCCGTCAGGGACGCGCGTCCACGCGTCGCCACCGAACACGGACTTCCAGTTGTTGGGCGGCTCGGCGCCGTCCGGGCCCCGGCCGTCGCGGAACAGGTAGCGGGCCCGCTCCGGGCTTCCCGGACCGGCGGCCAGGGCGGCGCGGAACCACTCGTGCTGGCTCGAGGTGTGGTTGGGGACCAGGTCGACGATGACCTTCAGCCCGAGCTCGTGTGCCCGGGCCAGCAGGGTGTCGGCGTCATCGAGGGTGCCGAAGAGCGGGTCGACGTCGCGGTAGTCGGCGACGTCGTAGCCGTGGTCGTGCTGGGGCGAGGTGTAGAACGGCGTGATCCACAGCGCGTCGACGCCCAGGTCGCGCAGGTAGGGGAGCCGTGAGGTGATGCCGGCGAGGTCGCCGACCCCGTCGCCGTCACTGTCGGCGAAGGAGCGCACGTAGACCTGGTAGGTCACGGCCTCGCGCCACCAGGGCTGGGCCTCGGTCGGGATTGGATCGTTCAAATCCGGCATGGAGGCCAGCCTACTGTCCGGCCGGCCGTCAGTTGAAAGCCGACGGGTCGACCGTGATCCAGACCTGCTCGGCCGCCGCCACGAGCCGGCCGGACGAGTCGTAGACGCTGGTGGCGGTGTAGTTCTTGCGTCCCTCGCGGCCGCGGTCGTGGCCGACCACGACATGCGGCTCGCCCACCAGCGGCAGCGCGTCCACCCGCGCGGTCATGCTCCCGAGCACCATCGGTCGCTCCCCGACGTCGGCGGCCCAGGCGCCGGCGCAGTCGAGTGCGGCCCACACGACCGGGAGCCTGGCCTGGGGGCCGCCCTCGTCGGCCACGCTCTGGTGCGGGGTCCAGCTGGCGGCCACCCGGGGCCGGCCGTCGAGGCCGGCGACAAGACCGGGGAAGATCCGCAGCCCGTCGCCCGGCTGTCGGCCGGGACCGCACGTGAAGCAGGTGGGGAACGGGTGGGTCGCCAGGCCTGGGTAGGTCGCCTCGGCGGCGCGAGCCACCTCGAGTGTCACCGGCGCCACGGCGACCGGGTCGGAGCCGGCCGAGGCCTGCGCGACGACCTCGTCGTCGTACGCCGCCGCGATCACCTCACCGTCGCGCTCCACGTCCATGGGCACGTCGAGCGGCGGTGGCAGGCGCAACCGCACCGAGGTGGCCGGCCAGGCGTGGCCGGTCAGGCCGCCGGCGAGCTCGGCGAGCGCCCCGGCGGTGTAGCCGCCGTTGCCGGACCGCGCCGGTCCCCGGAAGCGCCCCTCGATCACCAGGGTCTCGACAGGACGGGTCACCCCAGCACTCTAGGACGCGCGACCGGTCAGCCCGGATCGGCGACCGCGCCGCCGGACTCGATGGCCTCGAAGTGCCGTTCCCTTCCCGCGCGGGCCGCCTCGATGAAGACCACGAGCACGTCGTGCGGGTTGAGGTGCGCCGAGTCGTGCTCGAACGGCGCCTCGAGCCCGTGCAGCTCACGCTGCTCCGACCGGCCGCCGTAGAGACGGCCGAGCCAGGACATCACCCGGTCGTCGGCATGCAGGAGAGCCGAGGGGAGGCGCGGCTCGGGGCGGGTGACGTCGAGGACGGGAGAGCGGTGGCGGGGCTTGGCCGACTTGTTTGCCATCTCGGGACCTCGGGTGGCGGTGGGGGGACGAAGTCTGTGCCCATGCAAGCGCTCCGCTCGGGTGTTGTCACTCCCTGGAGAGGATTTCCACAGTTCGGTTACAGGGGTGGGGGCCCGAGCGGGCCATGCCGGTGCTGGGGTCAGTGGCGGACCTGTTCCCAGCGGGCGAGGGCCTCGCGGCGCTCGGCGGCGTGGTCGACGATCCGGTCCGGATAGCCCACCTGGCGGCGTACGGCGTCGTTCGGGTCATGCGGATCGGGCACCGTGCCGCGGTCGGCCAGCTCCTCGACCCAGCGCCGGACGTAGTCGCCGGCAGGGTCGAACCGGCGGCTCTGGCCGGTGGGGTTGAAGACCCGGAAGAACGGCGCCGCGTCGGTGCCGCTGCCGGCGGTCCACTGCCAGCCGTGCTGGTTGGAGGCGAGGTCGCCGTCGACGAGCCAGCGCATGAAGTGCCGGGCACCGTGCTGCCACTCGAGGTGCAGGTCCTTGACCAGGAAGCTGGCCACGATCATCCGCACCCGGTTGTGCATCCACCCGGTGCGGCGGAGCTGGCGCATCCCGGCGTCGACGATCGGGAAGCCCGTGCAGCCGCGCTGCCAGGCCTCCAGCTGGTCGCCGGGCTCGTCGTAGGCCATCCGCGCGAGCTGCGGGCGCAGGTATTCCCGGGCCGACGCGGGGTTGGAGTGCAGGACGTCGGCGTAGAACTCCCGCCACGCCAGCTCCTTGCGGTAGGTCGCCGCCCCGGCGCTGCGGAGCCGGGCCAGGTCGGCGAGCATGGTGCGCGGGTGGATCTCGCCCCACTTGAGGTGCACCGACATCCGCGAGGTGCCGTCGCGGCCCGGGTCGTCGCGGGCGTCGGCGTAGTCGCCGACGTGGGGCAGGAACTCGCGCCAGCGGCGTACCGCCGCGGCCTCACCCGCCTCGGGCAGCGCGAGCCCTCGCGGGAGCGGCGGGTCCGGGATCTCCACGGTGCCGATGCCGGTGCCGTCCTCCGGCACGACCCAGGAGACGGCCCCCGGAGGGTCGACCGGGGCCCGCCAGCCGTGCTGCGTCCAGGCCTTGGCGAATGGTGTGAAGACCTGGTAGGGCTCACCCGAGCCGTTCCGGACCCGGCCGGGTGCGACGGCGTACGCCGAGCCAGTGCGCGCCAGCGCGATTCCCTCGACCGCCAGCGCCCGCTCGACCTCGCGGTCGCGCCGGGCGCCGTAGGGACCGAAGTCGGCGGCCGCGTGGACGCGCTCGGCTCCGACCGCCTTCGCCGCCAGCACGACCCGGCGGACCGGGTCGCCCCGCACGACCGTGAGCCGGGTCCCCCGGAGCCGGAGCTCGCCGTCGAGGGCGCGCAGGGAGGCGGCGAGGTAGGCCTGGCGCGGGCGCCCGGCCGGTCCCCAGAGCGCCGGATCCAGCACGAACAGCGGCAGCACCTCGCCGTCCGCGGCCGCCTCGAGCAGCGCTGGGTTGTCGGCGAGCCGGAGATCGCGCCGGAACCAGATCACCGAACTCACCTCAAGAAACCTACGATGGCCCGGTGAGCGATCTCATCGACACCACGGAGATGTACCTCCGGACCATCTACGAGCTGGTCGAGGAGGGCATCACCCCGCTACGTGCCCGGATCGCCGAGCGGCTCCACCAGAGCGGTCCGACGGTGTCGCAGACCGTCGCCCGGATGGAGCGGGACGGGCTGGTCACCGTCGAGGGAGATCGCCACCTCGAGCTGACCGATGAGGGCCAGCGGCTCGCGACCCGGGTGATGCGCAAGCACCGGCTCGCCGAGCGGCTGCTCACCGACGTGATCGGGCTGCCGTGGGAGGAGGTGCACGAGGAGGCCTGCCGGTGGGAGCACGTGATGTCCGAGGCCGTCGAGCGCCGGCTGCTCGAGCTCCTCGACCACCCGACCGAGTCGCCCTACGGCAACCCCATCCCCGGTCTCGGCGAGCTCGGCGAGTCCAAGGTGGGCGAGGAGTTCATGGACGGTGTCGAGTCCCTCTCCCAGGTCGCCGGCCCCGACGAGGGCCGGGTGCTGGTGCGCCGCATCTCCGAGGAGATGCAGAAGGACGAGTCGCTGATGAGCGCCCTGCGCCGGGTCGGGGCCCTCCCCGACAAGACGATCACCATCGTGGCCACGCCGGAGGGCGTCCTGGTCGGGTCGGGCAACGAGACCGCCGAGATCGTCCCCGAGGCGGCCGACCACATCTTCGTCCGTCGCCTCTGACCCTGCCTGCCGGTCCAGACCGGAACCGTGGACGCGGTGACACCCCCCGGGGTATTGTCGTTGGCATCGATCCAGGGGGCATCCGGTCTCCGCGCTCGGAGGGAGTGGACCGATGGCAGGCACGACCAACGAGGCCCGCGGCCAAGACGTCTTCGATGTCGCCAACTGGCTCGACCGCGCGAGCGGCCGGGTGGACACTCCGGCTCCCAGCGCCGAGAGCGCCCCGCCACCGGCGACCTACGCGCCGCGGCACCGCGCCGACGTCCCCGTCGACTCCGTGGCCTCGGTCGCCTGAGCTCAGCCGGTGGCGGCTGACCTCGCCGCTGCCAACGCGGCCAGGAACTCGCTGGTCCCCGTGTGCAGCCGGAACGACGCCAGGTCGTCGGCTCGAGTCTCGCCGCGGTTGACGATGACCACCGGCGTCCCCGCCTTGGCCGCCCTCCTGACGAACCGGAACCCGCTCATCACCGCCAGGCTGGAGCCGGCGACCAGCAGCGCCCCGCCGGATTGCGCCAGCGCGTCGACGGCCGCGTAGCAGCGCTCGACCCTGGTCTTGGGGACGTTCTCGCCGAAGAACACGACGTCGGGCTTGAGCCGGCCGCCACAGGTCTCGCAGGCTGCGACGGCGAAGTCGTCGGTCCACTCGAGCACGACGTCTCCATCCGGCCGCACCTCGAGGTCGGGCCGCCCGGTGCCGTAGCCCGGGTTGAGCCGGTCGAGGCGCTCGTGCAGCCGGGACCGCGCGGTGACCTCGCGGCAGTCGAGGCAGACCACGTCGGCGATCCGCCCGTGGAGGGCGACGAGCCGGCGGGACCCTGCCCGCTCGTGCAGACCGTCGACGTTCTGGGTGATCAGCAGGTCCGGGTCGATCCGGGCCAAGGCCTGGTGGCCGGGGTTGGGCTCGGCGTGCCTCATCCTGGTCCAGCCGAGGTGGCTGCGCGCCCAGTAGCGCTGCTGGGCCGCGGGCCCGGACACGAACTCCTGGTAGGTCATCACGCCCGGGGGCGACGACCCGCGCAGCGGACGCTCCTGGCCGGCGTAGCGGGAGCCCGGACCCCGGTAGTCGGGGATGCCCGAGTCGGTCGAGCAGCCGGCGCCGGTGAGCACCACCAGTGGACGCCGGGCCAGGAAGTCCAGGGCTGCCCTGTCGGCCGGCGCCCTCGAGGCGGTCGGCGCCAGGGTCATCGGGCGTACCGGAGCTCCGCCCGGGCGCGCGCCTTGGCCGCCTCGGTCTCCCGGTCCTTGGGGGGCGCGGTGGTGACCAGGTCGTCGATGAGATGCCTGGTGATGTGGGCGATCTCGGCCACCGCCTGGTCGAAGATCGCCTGGTTGGCCTGCGACGGCTTCGTGGTCCCGCTGACCTTGCGGACGTACTGCAGCGCGGCGGCGGTGACCTCGTCGTTGGTCGCCGGCGGCTCGAAGTTGTTGAGCGGTCGGATGTTGCGGCACATGCGTCGAGGGTACGTTCGTGGTCCAGTTCCAGCCCAACGTTGCGGAGGTCTCGACACGCCGGTTGCGGCCTCGTTCCTCGGCCGCACGGCTTGCTCGACCACCAGTGATCTCCGAACGAGGTCGTCCTCGTCCCTCGGACGACGTCGTTCAGAGATCGAAGAACTCCGCGTCACGCGCCGTCGCCAGGACCACCCGACCGTCGGGCAGCGGGACGAGCCGCACCTGCGTGACGTCCGAGCCCTGCTCGACCTCGACCATCCGGTTGTCCAGCTGGCCGCTGCCGAGGGAGAGGACGGACACGAGACCGACCTGGCCACCGCGCTTCCACGACTCGATGACGGTCAGCACCTGGCGACGCTCCGGAAGCCAGGTCAGCTGGCGCGGGTCGTCGGCGACAAGGGCACGGGTGCCGGCCCCGTAGGAGAGGACGTCGAGCTGGCGCGGGTCGGTCAGGTCGGTGACGTTGAACAGCCCGGCCTGGGCGCCCCAGCCGCCGCGGTCGCCGGGCCCCTCGCCCAAGCCGAGCAGCCGGTGGGCGCCCAGCGGGTGGAGGTAGGCCGAGAAGCCCGGGATCTTGAGCTCACCGAGCAGATCCGGGTCGTCGGGGTCGGTGAGGTCGACCGCGTAGAGCGGGTCGACCTGCCTGAACGTGACCACGATCGCCAGGCCGTCGAACCAGCGCACGGACTTGATGTCCTCGCCGACGCCCAGCCCGTCCACCCGGCCCGCCTCGACCAGGTCGTTGCCGTCACGTCGGAACGTGACGACCGAGTTGTCGTTGCCGGTCCGCTGCGAGGGTCCCACGGCCAGCCGCAGGACGCCGCCGGCCTCGTCCATGGCCCAGCGGTCGCGGACCCAGCCGTCGACCTCCCCGGAGGCGGCGTACCTCGTCTCGGTGCCGTCGAGGTCGAAGGCGTAGAGGTGGGTGACCCCGTCCGAGCCGCCACCGGGTCGCCGGTCGGGGGCGACCGGCTCCTCGAAGCACACGTCGAAGCAGCGACCCACGTCGTTCACGCCCCCGCTCGTCGCCAGGTAGAGCTGGTCGCTGGACAGGTAGGCGAGCTGGGTGGCGACCGCCAGCCCCGAGACGGACCGGTCCTCGGGCTCGTCGGCTTCGAAGCCGACCACGACGATCGTGCCGAGGCTGTCGCCGTCGTTGGGGATCGCGACGTCCTCGCAGTCAACGAGCGGCTCGGGGTCGCCGTCGTCGGTGGTGATCGTGGGCAGCCAGTCCCCGATCTCGGAGTCGCGGACGATGTCGCGGTTCTCCCGGAGGGCGTCCTCTGGGTCGTCGTCGGTCTCGAAGTCGAGGTCCGGCATCCCGGCCTGCGTCACCAGTCGCACGGTGTCGCCGTGCAGTCGTGCCTCGAGCGTTGCCGAGGAGAAGAGGTAGGTGTGCTCTACCTCCGGGTCGCTGGGGTCGGAGACGTCGAGGACGATCACCCTGGTCTGGCGGGCCTCGGGGTAGTAGGTGCCCCGCCCGCCGCCGTCGGTCCCGACGACCACGGCGGTGTCGCCGGACAGCAGCAGCTCGCCGTCGTCGAGGTCCTCGAGGTCCATCGAGCCGATCCGCTCGACCTCCTCGCCGGTCACGTCATAGGTGACCAGGTCGTCGTCCTCGACCCGGAACAGCGTGCGACCGTCGGTCTTCACCACGTCCGGTTCGTCGACGCCGAGCTCCTGCACGTTGGTGCCGCTGTCGCCGTTCTCGGAGCGGACCGTCGCCGGCACCGGCGCGGCGTACTCCTGGGCAGCCTGGGGCTCGACGGCGGCTCCGGTGTCGCGACCGGAGTCAGCCGCGTCCTCGCCGCCACCGAAGCCGGGCAGACCGAAGATGCCGTCGTCGTCCTCCTCGGGGTAGTACGTGTCCCAGCCCCATGGGCCCACCCGCTGGACGCCGCGAGCGACGTACCAGTCGAGAAGGTCGTCGCAGGACGCGGCGAGCGTGATCGAGTCGCCGCTGAAGGCGATCGGGTCGACGCGGTCGCGGACGGGGTCGTCACCCGCGATGGCGGTGCCGGCGGCGAAGGCACCGACGAGGCCGGCAGCGACGCCGAGGACGGTGACGGAACGACGGAGGCGGGGCGGGAGCGGCGTGACGGCCATGAACGGTGTCCTCGAGGCGACGGCAGGTACCGGGGTGGGACGCGTCACCGCGAGGGCTGGTTCCGGTCGAGGGCGACCGGGTGGAAGAGTGGGCGGGTGCCCGACTCCGCAGACCGAGACCTCGACCTGGTGCTCTTCGGGGCCACCGGCTTCACCGGCGGCCTCACCGCCGACTACCTCGCCGAGCACGCGCCGTCCGGTCTGCGCTGGGCGCTCGCCGGCCGCAGCGAGGAGAAGCTCAAGGCGGTCCGCTCCCGGCTGGCCGACCGTGACCCGGCACTGGCCGACCTCGAGCTGATCACCGTCGACGCCGCAGACGGTGAGGCGCTGGCCTCGGTGGCCGCGCGGACCCGGGTCGTCGTCACGACCGTGGGCCCCTACCAGCAGTTCGGGGAGCCTCTCGTCGCCGCGTGTGCGGGCGCCGGCACCGACTACGTCGACCTGACCGGCGAGCCCGAGTTCGTCGACCGGATGTACGTCGCCCACCACGAGGCCGCCAAGGCGAGCGGCGCTCGGATCGTGCACGCCTGTGGGTTCGACTCCATCCCGCACGACCTCGGCGCCTACTTCACGGTCAAGGAGCTCGGCGCCTCCGGGCCGGTCACGATGCGCGGTGTGGTGCGCTCCACCGGGACCTTCTCCGGCGGCACCTTCCACTCCGCGATGGGCGCGTTCTCGCGGGCCCGCCAGATGCGCGAGGCGATGGGGGCCCGGCGCAAGGTCGAGCCGCGTCCGGAGGGCAGGTCGTCCAAGGCGGTGGCGGGCAAGCCGCAGCGGGACAAGGTCCTGGGCTACTGGCTGGTGCCGCTGCCGACGATCGACCCGTTCGTCGTGGCCCGCAGCGGCGCGGCGCTGCCGGCGTACGGCCCCAAGTTCCGCTACTCGCACTTCGCCGGCACCAAGACCCTGCGCTACGCCGTCGGCGGCATGGCCGGCGCCGGGGCGATCGGGGTCGCCGCCCAGGTCCCGCCGCTGCGCAGGTTCCTGCTCGGCAAGGTCAAGCAGGGCGACGGCCCCGACGAGTCACGCCGGACCAAGGCGTGGTTCACCGTCGACTTCGTCGCCGAGGGGGACGGCCGCACGATCCACACCCGGGTCAGCGGCGGCGACCCCGGCTACGACGAGACCGCCAAGATGCTCGCGGAGTCCGCGCTGTGCCTGCTCTTCGACGACAACCCCGCCGTGGCGGGCAGCGTCACCACTGCCCAGGCGATGGGTGACAACCTGATCGCGCGTCTCGTCGCGGCGGGGATCTCCTTCGAGGTCGCCGAGTAGCCTCGGAGCGATGGACGCAGAGGAGACGGGGCGCCTCTCCGGCCTGCTCGGCTTCGTCCGCCGTTTCCTGGGCTTCGGTCTGCTCACGGCGGTCCTGGCCTTCCCGATCGTGGCGCAGCAGTCGGTCGAGCGGGCGCAGTTCGACGACCGTCTGGGGACGTTCCCGGTCACCGTGTCGCTGGCCCACAACGGGCAGTCGACGCTCGACACCGGTTTGGCGGGGAAGCTCTACTGGAAACGCACCGGGGTCGCCGGTTTCGGGGCCTCGTTGCGCTCGACCGGTCCGCCGGAGGCCGGCGGGACCGTCTCGTCCTACGTCTCGCAGGAGTTCCTCCAGGCCAACGCGGCCTTCGTGGACGACCCGGCGCAGATCGCCCGCGTCTACGGGGCCGAGCTCCGGGACCGGGTGCTGGGCCGGCTGGTGACCACCGAGCTGGTGGCGGCGGCGGCGGGCGGTCTGCTCGGTGCGGTGCTCGTCGGACGATCGCGCCGGCGCCTCGGGGGCGAGGAACGCCGGCTGCGGCGCACGCTGCGGGTGGGCTCCTTCGCGGTGGTGATGACCGCGTCGGTGGCCATGGCGGCCGCCCTGTTCGCGCGCTGGGACGGCAACGCCCCGGTGGGTCGCACCTACGCGATGCCCGGGATCGAGGAGCTGTCGTTCAGCAGTCCGCAGACCAGGGAGATCGCCGTCCAGATCGAGCCCTTCATCCAGAAGAACACCGAACGCATCGCCGAGCGCAGCGCCGCCTACCGGGCGGCGGCCCTGGCCAGCGCGGAGACCGAGCTCCCGCAGTACGCCGACTCCCTCGGTCCTCGCGACGGCGAGGTGGTGGTGCTCACCGAGGCCGACCCCCAAGGCAGCCAGGTCGCGACCAGGATGCGGACCGCGCTCTACCCGCTCCTGCTGGAAGTCATCGGCGAGGACTCGGTGGTCCTGCGGACCATCGCGGGTGACGTCACCTCCAACGGGACGGTGGCGGAGGAGGACTTCGTCGCGCGGGAGGCGCGGGCGCTCCCCGATGTCCCGCTGGTGGCGGTCAAGGGCGACCACGACTCCGACGACACCGTCGGGCAGCTGAAGGACAACGACGTGCAGACCCCCGACCTCGAGATCGTGGAGGCGGGCGGGCTGAGGATCGCCGGGGCCGCCGACCCGGCGTTCAAGGCCCTGTTCGGAGGACTCATCACCAACCCGTCTGGGGTGACCGAGGCCGAGCTCGGCGAGGCGCTGCGCGAGGTGGTCGACGAGGAGCTCGACGACACCGATCCCGTGTCGGTCGTGGTGCACCAGCCCCGGGCGGCCGCGGCCTACCTCGGGATCGGCTCGATGGCGCAGCTGGACGAGCTGGTCGGCAACGAGACGACGCCGGTCGATGACGGCATCCCCGACCTACCGCCCGGCTTGGTGACCGTGGGCCACCTCCACGACGCGAGCGGCCCGTGGGTGATCTGGAACACCGATGGCGACGAGGTCACCTGGACGGTGGTCAGCCAGCTCGGCACCTCCGGCGGAGTCGAGGAGAACCCGACGTTCAACCGCTTCTCGACACCGTTCTCGGTGCCCCTGAAGGACGTGACCATCCAGCTGGCGTACGTCGACGAGGAGAGCGGGCTGCAGACCGGCTACGCCTCGGTCGTCGTCGCCACCTCGGGACAGGTGACCGTCGAGGACCGGGTCGACGTAGGTCTGCCGAGCGACGAGCCGCCGGATCCAGTCGGCCCGGGCGCGAGTCGGCCGCGGTGAGAGGACTCACGAACCACCTCGGAGGCAGGGCTGTGCTGGTCGTCGCCGGCGGATTCGGCGGTCTCGTGCTCGCGGTCATCGTCGTTCTCAACCTGCACATCCTCGTGGGGCTCGAGGAGGGCTACGCGGCGAGTCCCCAGGAGGTGTGGCACGCCTCGGTCTTCCTCGCCGTGGTCGACGTCGCCGTGCTCGTCGCTGGGCCGCTCCTGGGCGCGCTCATTGTGGGGAAACTGCTGCGGCGGCCGACACCGAGGTCACCAAGGAGCTCGTGAAGGGAAGATCCGGGAGCAGCAATGCCTGGACGGCGTGGTAGACGTCCGGCTTTCCCGTCCACACCGTATGACTCACCACTCCGGCAGGGTCCAGCTCGTGCCACCAGCCGCCGTCGGGCGCAACGAACCGGGCAGCCTCGGACCAGAACCGGCCGCCCCACTCCGCGAACCGCTCCTCGCCTGTGCGTCGAGACAACGCGTCAGCGGCCATCGCGGCCTCTGCGACCACCCAGTGCAGGCGTTCGGCGACGACCGGACGGTCCTGCCAGTCGACGGTGTAGACGAGCCCCGGGTGGCCGTCGACCTCCCAGCCGATGTAGACGGCCGTGTCGAACAGGGCCACCGCGTCCGTCCGCAACCAGGCCGGCGGGTCGTCGAGCGCGTCATCGAGGTGCAGCAGGAGACGGGACCACTCGAGGAGGTGGCCGATGGTCACGCCATAGGGCCGGAACCGGTCTCGAGGATGCTCCAGGTTGTAGTCGAGGCGCACCTCCCAGCTGGGTGCGTAGTGCTCGGGCAGCCGCCAGGCATGCTGGCGGGCGGCGCCGTCGATGAAGCGGGCCGCGATCCGCAGCGCGCGCTGCGTCCACGCGTGGTCCCCGGTCACCGCGCCGGCCGCGAGGAACGCTTCGACGGCGTGCATGTTGCAGTTGGCGCCGGCGTACTCCTCGGGCTGCTGCCAGCCACGGTCCCAGCCCTCCCGGCACGCGCCGGCGTCGTCGTCCCAGAACCGCTGCTCGACGACGCCGAGTGCGCGCTCGAGGAGGACGTCCGCCCGATCGACTCCGGCCGCGCTGGCGGTGGTGGCCGCGAGGACCACGAAGGCGTGGCCGTACATCTCCTTGCGGGTGTCGCGTGGCGCCCCGTCCTGGGCGACGTGGTTGAACCAGCCGCCGTTCTCGTCGTCGTGGAAGACGCCGAGGAGGGCGTCGACGCCGCGGTCGACCAGTCCGCGGGCTCCCGGCCGACCGAGGACCGCCGCCAGCCCGTAGACGTGCGTCATCCGGGTGGTGACCCAGAGCGGGAGGCCCTCGGCCGCGAGGACGCGTCCGTCGTCACCGAGGTAGCCGAATCCTGCAGCGGCGCCTGCCGCGGAGCCCTCCCCGAAGGCGAGCAGGCGCCCGAGCTCCGCGGCTCGCGCTTCGGGAGTGGAGAGGCTGACCGACGCCGGCAGCGGCGTCGGCGGCGTCACCGGGGCTGGGCGTGCCAGCCGTGGTACCAGCCCTCGGGGAGGGTGTCGAACAGCGTGTCCAGTGGTTGCGTCATGGGCACCGGCCGTCCGCCCGCCCGGGTCAGTGCGTTGAGGCGGTCGAAGCGGTCCTTGATCGCCCGGATCGCCTCGCCCTGCTGAGCCGGGTCGTGGGTGAGGAGCGCGTCCCGCCAGATCGACCGGCCGGCCACGTAGCCGGACGAGCCGGCGGCGCTGGCGATCTCGATCTGGGTAGCGAAGTCCTCGTAGCCCACACCGGCGGAGAGGACCACCCAGGGAGCGTTGGTCCGGGAGTCGAGCTCGGCGGTGGCATCCACCGCAGCCGCGCGCCCGTCGGGGGTGTCGACGTAGCCCGGGAACTCCACCTTGAGGACGTCGACCCCGCGCTGGTCGGCGACCACGGCCGACTCGATGATTCCCCGGACGCGGTCGGCCTTCCACTCCGGCGTGGTGGGGTCTTCGCCGGGTAGCGGGTACCAGATCGGCTCGACCAGGAGGGGCAGCGACAGGTCGGCGCTCTCACCCACCAGCTCGTCGAGGAGCTTCAGCTGGTCGTCAGCGGTCTCGGCGTCGGGACGGAAAAACCACAGCAGCTTGGCGACGTCGCACCCAGCGAGCTTCGCCTGGCGGGCGGTCCAGCCCTCGCGGATCCGGGTCCGCCGCGGGCCGGGCGGGATCGAGTAGTCCTCGTCCTCGAGGCTGAACAACAGGCCGGTCGACCGCGACAGGGTGCCGGACTGGATCAGGTGCCCGCCGTAGAGCGAGTCCACGAGGACGGCTGAGACCGAGTCGGCGGCGGTCCGGATCACCGTGTCCTTGGCCCGGACGACGTCAGCGAAGGTGACCGTCGACGGGTCGGGCGAGAGGAGCTCGGCGAAGTCGGAGAGGTGGTCGATGGCCAGCACGTGGAACAGCCCGTCCTCCGAAAGGGCTCGCTGCAGCGAGCGCTGCTTGCCGATGTCCAGCGACTCCCTGAGCACCGGGGACTCCTGGAGGGGGGACGCATACGTCATCTGGGACAGCTCCTTGTGGTCGCGCGCGGTTCGGACGGGTTTGTGCCGATTTGTGCGGGATTATGCGAATCTATGCGCCACAGTAGTCAGACCACGGAACGCCGTCAAGGTGGGCTACAGCAAGAAACCGCAACCAGCCCTATGCTGACGCCCGTTCGCCTCCGATCGGGGCGATCGGCGGAACAGCTGAATCAAGGAGGAATCGCATGGCCAACCGGGCTCCGCGCCTGCCGGCACGACGCAAGGACGAGCTGGCGGAGTACGTCGCGGAAGTGGGTCAAGTGACCGTCCACGACCTGGCCGAGCACTTCGGCGTCTCGCCCGACACGGTGCGGCGCGACCTCGACGAGCTGGCGGTGGACGGTCGCGTGAAGCGCACCCACGGTGGAGCGGTGCGGAGCAGCCCGCTGTCGCGCACGGAGATCTCGTTCGCGGAACGGATGAGCGTCCATGACGCCGCGAAGAACCGCATCGGCGAGGCCGCCGCGTCCCTGATCGAGGACGGCCAGACGATCCTGCTCAACGGCGGCACCACCGCGCTCACGGTCCTGCCGCACCTCGCTCGTCGGCGCAACCTGACGCTGGTGACCAACAATCTGTGGGCGCCCGGCAGGATCCCGCCGGACTGTGTGCGGGACGTCTACCTCCTGGGTGGCACTGTGCGGCTGACCTCGCAGGTAACGCTCGGACCCGTGGAGTTCGCCGGGACGATGGGCAGCCGGTCCCACCGCATCCACGCCGACATCGCCCTGATCGCAGTGGGGGGCGTCGCAGCCGGCCTGGGCTACTCCACCTCGAACCTGCAGGAGGCGCGGATGATGTTCGAGATGATGCAGTCTTCCCGGCAGGTCGTCGTGCTCGCCGACCACTCCAAGTTCGACCGCAGCACCTTCGCCCAGGTGGGCGACCTCGAGGTGGCCGACATCCTGGTCACGGACGTGGCCCCGGACGACCAGATGGCCGAGGCGCTGGCGACCGCCGAGGTGCGGGTGATCGTGGCCGGCGAGCCCGCGTCCGCGAGCCGCACCGTCTCGCCCAACGAGTGACCGCCGTCACGAACGGTGCTTGACGACGCGCGGGAAGTGGTCCTAGTGTGCAAGAACCCGCAAGAAGTCGCAGAGACTGGCGCGGAACCGCACACAACCCGAGGAGAATCATGCGCAGGAACGCTCTTGCTCACCGGGGAGCGCTGGCGCTCCTCGGTGCCTTTGCCGCCACGGCCGCCCTGGCCGGCTGCGGCGACGACGGGGACCAGGCAACCGGTGACAGCAGCGGGGACGCGATGGAGTTCGCCCAGTGGTGGGAGCCGGAGCTGCCCGAGGGCTCGTTCCAGAAGATCATTGACGACTTCGAGGCCGAGTCGGGTGCCGAGGTCAAGCTGCTCAGCGGCCCTTACGACTCCACCAAGGAGCAGGTCGTCGCTGGGGCCGCCACGGGCACCATCCCGTGCGTGGTGGGCCTCGACGGCGCCTGGGTCAACGACCTCGCCGCCCAGGGCGCCATCACCGATCTGTCGGCGCTCATGTCCGAGAATGACTACGACGACGGCGAGCTGGCCAGCCAGATCCAGGTCGACGGGGCGACGTACATGATCCCGGTCGTCAACTTCGTCTACCCGTTGTTCAGCAACGACGACGTGTTGGCGGCGGCCGGCGTCGACGCCGCTCCCTCCACACGCACCGAGTTCGCGGAGGCCGCCCAGAAGGTCACCGACGCCGGGGGTGCCAGTGGATGGGTCCTGCCGCTGTCGCTGGAGTCGCCCAACGGCATCCAGAACGACGTGATGTCGTGGGTGTGGGCGTCGGGCGGGTCGATGCTCAGCGATGGCCAGCCGGACCTGACCAACGACGACGTCACCAGCGCCATCGAATACATCAAGGGCCTGTGGGACGACGGCGTGATCGCGCCCGGGTCGTTCACCATGCAGGAGCAGGACAAGGTCGAGGAGTTCACCAACGGCCGGGTCGGCATGATGATCGACTCGCTGGCCCACGTGAACCTGATCCGCGAGAACAACCCCGACCTCAACTTCAGCATCTCCGCGATCCCCGCCGAGGACGGCTACACCGGCGAGCGCGGCATCCCCTACGCGTCGTGGGGCATCGGCATCGCCGAGAGCTGCGAGGACAAGAAGACCGCCTGGAAGCTCGTCGAGTTCCTGATGAGCAAGGACACCAACGCCGAGCTGTCCTCGATCGCCTTCGCGTTCCCGGGCAACACCGAGTCGGTGCCGGACTTCGTCGCGGACGACGAGCTCTTCAAGACCGCGTTCGAGATCTACCAGAGCGGCTACCCCGCCAACGAGTTCACCGGTCTCCCGGTGGCCGAGGAGCTGATGCGGACCTTCGATGAGGAGTTCCAGCGGATGCTGTCCGGGGAGGAGTCGGTGAGCGAGATGCTCGAGAACGCGCAGGAGACCTGGATGGGTGAGTTCTAGCGGACCCGAGCGTCAACGGTGCCGCGCCACGGCCACGCCTCCGGTCGTGGTGCGGCACCCCAAGGAGGCAGGTTGTGAGCATCACACGCGTCCCGGCGACGGTGATCCGGGAGGAGCCCGCAGAGCCGTCGCCGGTCTCGAACGGCCGCAAGCCGATGCGGGAGCGGGCCACGCCGTACGCCTATCTCACCCCGACCGCGGTGCTGATGGTCATCCTGATGCTGATCCCGATCGTGATGGTCGTCCAGTACTCAGTGATGGACAACGTGATCGTCGAGGACAATCCCAAGTTCGCGGGCTTCGACAACTACGCGGAGGTGCTCCAGGACGACCGCTTCTACACCGCCGTCAAGAACACGGCGTTCTTCACCGGGGTGAGCGTCGTCGTCCATCTGGTGCTCGGGATGGGCTTCGCGCTGCTGCTCAACACCAGACTGCTCAGCAAGCAGCTGGTCGCGGTGTTCCGGGTGATCTACATCCTGCCGTGGCTGTTCACCGTCGCGATCATCGCCGTGGTCTGGCGGATGCTGCTCGACCCGCACGGGATCGTCAACTACCTGGGTCAGGCGAACGTGGAATGGCTCTCCGACCCGGACAAGGCGCTCTTCGCAGTCACGTTCATCAACATCTGGGCCGGCTACCCGTTCTTCATGATGAGCCTCCTGGCCGGCCTGCAAGGCATCCCGGAGGACCTGTCGGAGGCCGCCATGGCCGACGGGGCCGGCGCCGTACGCCGCTTCGTCCACATCACGCTGCCGCAGCTGAAGCCGATCATCATCGCGATGGCCGTTCTCGACACCCTGTGGACCACACAGCAGTTCGCGCTGATCTGGCTCACCACCGGAGGCGGACCGATCGACGCGACCGAGATGCTGAGCACCTACACCTACAAGTTCGCGTTCAGCCGCTACGAGTTCTCGATGGCGGCGGCCAGCGCCGTGATCATCCTCGTCCTCTCGTTGGTGCTCGCCGTGTTCTACGTCCGGCACCAGAAGGCGCGGGACTGACCATGACCACCACTGCCACCACTCCGCCCTCGGCACCGAGCATCCAGAGGCCCCCCAAGCGGCGTATCCAGCCGCGCGAGCGGGCGGCCAAGGCAGCCGTCCTCGTGTGCCTGTGTGCGGGCGCGTTCTTCGCCGGGTTCCCGGTGTTCTGGATGCTGGTCAGCTCGTTCAAGGCGAACTCCGAGATCTTCAGCTACCCGCCGAAGATCGTCACCGAGAACTTCTCGTTCGAGGCCTACTCCACGATCGTCAGCGATCCAGTGAAGGTGCGGTTCTTCGTCAACAGCTACGTGGTCTCGCTGTCGGTCACGGCACTGACGCTCGTGGTCGCGATCCTCGCGGCATACTCCCTGAGCCGCTTCGAGTTCCGCGGGAAGAGCTCGCTGGGGGTCATCATCGTCGGCGTCCAGGCAGTGCCCCCGATCACGCTGCTCATCCCGTACTTCGGACTGATGGTCACACTAAAGCTCTACAACACCTACCCGGCGCTGATCCTGACCTACGCGGTCTTCACGCTGCCCTACGCGATCATCCTGATGACCGGCTACTTCAACACGGTGCCGAAGGAGCTCGACGAGGCGTTGAGGCTCGACGGCGGCGGCTCGTGGACGACCCTGTGGCGAGTGCTGGTGCCGGTCTCGGTGCCCGGCATCGTCACCGTGGGCGTCTACACCTACATGATCGCGTGGAACGAGTACCTCTTCGCCCTCACGCTCACCCGTACCGAGAACATGCGGACCGTGCCTATCGGAATCCAGCTGCTGATGGGTCAGCACGCCTACGAGTGGAACGAGATGATGGCGATGAGCATCCTGGGCAGCCTGCCCGTGCTCGTGCTGTTCCTGTTCTTCCAGCGCTACCTGTTGGCCGGCCTGACCGGCGGCGCCGTCAAGTCGTGACGAGAGGGGAGCCCGACGGCATGCGGACCGGCAGGGACCGGCCCCGGCTGGTCCTGGGACTGGCGGGCACCGTTGACTACGAGGTCGCCTGGGATGCGCGTGTCATGGAGGACCTGCTGCGGCGCTACGGGATCCGACGCGACGAGCTCTCACTCGACCGGCCGATCAACACCGAGCGCGACCTGGTAGCGACGGTCACCGCCTTCGTCGCCTCCGGTGCCGGCGGAGAGCGCTTCATCGGATCCTCCGCGGTCGTCGAGGAGTTCGCCGCCCGGTTCGACAAGCGGATCACGCTCGGTGGCACGCCCGTGAGGGCGGCCATGGCGATGGACGTGCTCGGATTGACCAATCATCTGCACCTCGTCTCGATCGACGACCACGTCCGCCGGCTGCTGCCGGACTCCTGCACCTACACCTGCAGCGCCGACCACGACACCACCGACCCGCACCTGATCGTCCAGTTCCCGGCCGGCGCCCGGCTTCGGGCCGGCGACATCGACGTCATCGCGCCACATCCCAACCGCCTGATCGTCGCCAACGACCCGCCCGCGAGGGAGCTCGTGATCAGTCCGGACCTCGGCGACGCGCTGGCCGAAGCCGAGGTCTTCCTCATCTCGGGCTTCAACGTGATCCAGGAGATCGAGGTCCTCGACCAGCGGCTCGCGGACCTCGAGCAGCACCTCCGGTCGCTGCCTTCGCGCGCCATCGTCTTCTACGAGGACGCCGGCTTCCACGCTGCCGGAATGAACCGGCGGGTCATCGATGCCCTGCGGCACGAGGTCGACGTGCACAGCATGAACGAGGACGAGATGCAGGGCTACCTCGGGCGCCCCGTCGACCTCCTCGACCCGGCTCAGGTCGAGGCCGCCCTCGTCGAGCTGGCCGCGTCCCTGCCTGGACCGACGCTGGTCGTCCACACCAGCTTCTGGGCGGCCGCGGTCGGGCTTGCCGCAGCGGCCTGGGGGCCGGCCCTCAAGGGCGGCGTCACCATGGCCACCACGCGTTTCGTGCACGGCGACCACTTCACGGAGTCGGACTACCGGACAATGGTCGGAGCGCCAGAGCACCCCGGCGGCGCCGCTGTGTCCGCGGCGCTGGACACCCGCCTGGGCGACCAGATCTGTTGCGTGCCCGCCTTCCTTGTTGATCACCCGCGCCCGACCGTCATCGGGCTGGGCGACACTTTCGTGGGCGGGTTCATCGCCTCACTGGCGACATCCACGGTGGTGCCCCCGGGTGTGGTGCTCCAGGCAGGAGTCGAACCT